>NZ_JASPGT010000003.1:0-322559 GCF_030228885.1 Corynebacterium sp. MSK195
CAAACCAATCAACACACAACCATGCACACAAAAAATAAAAAGTACATTGGCACACTATTGAGTTCTCAAACATCATCCGCACGCCACAAAAAATTAACTTCCCGTTAACCTCTCGTTGGCGGCTCGTACAAACTTACTCAAATCATTGAACCCTGTCAAATCATCGAACCAAGCCCGTACAAAATTCGCAAAGAAGTAACCTCCCGGCTACCTCGCGGCGACTTGGATTAATGTAGCCCACCACAACCACACAACACAAACCCGCAGGACAGAATGCAAAAATGAAAAATGACGCCCTTCCAACGAGTGGAATGGGCGTCATCTATTGCTGCTTAGCTCAACTTAGCGCCAGCGAAGTTCTTCTTGCCTCGGCGCAGAACGAGCCAGCTGCCATGCAGGAGGTCGTCGGTAGACGGCTCCCACTCTGCCGATTCGATGCGCTGGTTATTGACGTAGGCGCCGCCTTCCTTGATAGTGCGGCGAGCAGCACCCTTGGAATCGGCCAAACCGCTGGCCACCAGTAGGTCAACAATGGTGCGCGGTTCGCCGGCGGCAATTTCCGCAACAGTAGTTTCCGAAAGCGCACCGGCAAGGGTCTTTTCATCAAGCTCGGAAAGTTCCGCCTTACCGAATAGTGCTTGAGCAGCAAGCTCGACAGCCTTGGTTGCCTGTTCGCCGTGAACCAGATCGGTCATCTCTTGAGCCAGGCGACGCTGAGCCGCGCGCTTATAAGGCTCTTCTTCCACCGCGCGCTCGTACTCCGCAATTTCCTGCTGCGTCAGGAAGGTAAACCAGCGCAGGTAGTCAATGACTACGGAGTCACCGGCATTGAGGAAGTACTGGTACCAAGAGTATGCGGAAGTCTTTTCCGGATCGAGCCATAGCTTTCCGCCGCCAGTAGACTTGCCGAACTTCTGTCCGGAGGCGTCGGTAACCAGCGGCACCGTAAGCCCATGTACCTTGGTGCCATCGATACGACGGTTAAGGTCTACGCCAGAGACGATGTTGCCCCACTGATCACCGCCGCCGATCTGCAATACACAATCTCGCTCGCGGCGAAGCTGCACGAAATCATTGGACTGCAGGAGCATGTAGGAAAACTCCGTGTAGGAAATGCCGTCACCCTCGAGGCGCCGCTTGACGGTATCGCGATCCAGCATCGTGTTAAGGGAGAAGTTCTTCCCTACGTCACGCAAAAAGTCGATAACGGACATATTCATGGTCCAATCGGCGTTGTTGACCATGGTGGCAGCCTGATCGCCGTCGAAATCGATGAACCGACGCAGCTGCCCCTTAATGGCTTCGAGGTTATGGGCCAAGTCTTCCTCACTCAGCATGGAGCGCTCGCCGACGTCGCGCGGATCACCAATAAAGCCAGTTGCGCCACCTGCCAGTGCAATTGGGTGGTGTCCCGCTTTTTGGAAGCGGCGCAGCATGATAAGCGGAACTAGGTGGCCTGCATGGAGGGAGTCACCCGTGGGGTCGAAGCCGCAGTACAGCGCGATGGGGTTCTCGCATGCCTCGCGCAGGGCCTCAAGATCGGTGGACTGGTTGATCAGTCCACGCCATTGCAGTTCATCGATGATATTCATGGGAGTCTTTCTGAGAGTCGAGGTTAAGCTGGCCATTTCTGGGCGTGGTCTACAAGCATCACTGGGATGTCATCCTCAATGGGATAGGCAATGCCCAGCCGCTCGTTGACGAGAACCTGTTTATCTTCCAGATATGTCAAAGGGCCCTTGTCTTGCGGACAGACAAGGACCTCTAGCAACTTCGGGTCAAGACTCATGCGTCTTATCTTAGCGGGTAGAGGAAGAAGTTGGATCCCCCTACCCCACTTTGGCCTTAGAGCAGGGACGGAACGTTTGCAACCAGGGAGAAGAGATCCTTGGGATCATCGGGGTTGGCGATGATGTCAATCTCGGACTCCAAATCGGTGCCCTTGACGGAATCGCGCAAGTAACGCAGGGCGGAGAAGTCGTTGATGGCGAATCCGACATCGTCGAAGAGGGTGATCTGCTCATCATCATCGCGGCCGGTGGCCTGGCCAGTGAGCACCTGGTAGAACTCGACAACCGGGAAGTCCTCCGGCTTCTGCTGGATTTCACCTTCGATGCGGGTCTGCTCTGGGAACTCTACGAAGACCTTGGACTTGTCCAGGATGGAGCTCTCCAGCTCGGTCTTGCCCGGGCAGTCACCGCCAACGGCATTGAGGTGGACGCCTGGAGCGACGTGGCGCTCAGCCAGAATCTGGTTTTGAGCCTTGTCTGCGGTACAGGTGGTGATGATGTCTGCACCCAAAACCGCCTCGTCGACGCTGGAGCAAGCAGTGATATTAAAGCCCAGTGGCTCCAAGTTGCGCTTGAACTTTTCTACCGCCTCAGGGTCGATGTCATAGATGGTGATGTCCTCAATTCCCATAACGCCGCGGAAGCCAAGCGCCTGGAACTCGGACTGGGAGCCGGCTCCAACCATGGCCATGCGCTTGGAATCCTTGCGTGCCAAGTGCTTTGCCACCATGGCGGACGTCGCGGCGGTACGCAGGGCAGTAAGCAGCGTCATCTCGGCTTCGAAGGTGGGGTAACCATTGTCGACGTCGGCAAGCACGCCAAAGGCAGTGACGGTCTGGAAACCGCGAGCCGGGTTGGAGGGGTGACCGTTGACGTACTTGAAGGAGTACTCCTTGCCATTGGAGGTAGGCATGAGCTCGATAACGCCGAACGGGGTGTGGGAGGCAACGCGCGGAATCTTGTCGAAGCGCTCCCACTCGCGGTAGTCGGCCTCGAGGTAGTCCACCATTCCGGTAATGATGTTTTCTACGCCTTCGCGCTGAATCCAGCGCGCCATATTCTCTACATCTACGAACTTAACTGCGTGGTTCATAAAAGTTCCTTTCTATTTCTTTGGGTGAAGGTCTGTTTGCGGTGCGGCCGGGAAGCTGGAGGTTGGCAGGTGCTTGGCCTTCTTCTCTTCCGCGATGGCGCGAATGCGGTCGCGCCATGCGTACCACATTGCCATAAAGACCGGAACGAGGAGCAGGGTCGACGCAAGTGCAAAAGTACCGATTGGATAATCAAAGGCCATCAAGATAATGACTAGGCCAATGAAGATGAGCACTGCCCAGTCTCCGCCTTCGCCAAACGGCGAGCGGTATCCCGGTCGGGTGTAGCTTCCACTCTTAGCCAGGCGCACAAATTTGAGGTGCGAGAGCGCAACTGCCGCCCAAGACGCCAATGTACCCAAGGCTGCCAGGTTGAGCACGATTTCAAACGCCATCTCCGGCACCACATAGTTGAGGAAGACGCCTACCAAGCCCACCATGGCCGCCATGACGATGCCTCCGTAGGGCACGCCAGACTTGGACATGCGAGCGCCAAACTTCGGGCCGGAGCCGGAAGTGGACATGTTGTACATAATGCGGCCGGTGGAATACAGGCCGGCGTTGAGCGAGGAAATCGCAGCGGTGATAACGACAAGCTGGAAAATCGGGGCCGCCGCACCTACACCGAGGGATTCAAAGAAGGTCACAAACGGCGATACGTCAGCGACGTAATTGGTGTACGGCAGCGCGAGCGTGAGCAGCAGCACGGAACCGAAGTAGAAAATCAGGATGCGCAGCAGCACGTTGTTGACTGCACGCGGAATGTGCTTTTCTACGTTCTTGGTCTCGCCGGAGGTGGTGCCGACAAGCTCAATGCCGGCATAGGCGAAGACGACGCCCTGGATGACGATCACGGCAGGCATCAAGCCATTAGGCAGCCAGCCGCCGGTATCAGAAATGAGACTAAAGCCGGTCGGGTCGCCACTCGGGTGGCCAAAGATGAGGACGCCGATGGCCACAAACATGAAGATGAGCAGCGCGACGATCTTGATCAAGGAGAACCAGTACTCCAGCTCGCCGAAGATCTTCACGGAGAGCATATTGAACAGGAGGATGCCGCAGATGACCACGAGCGCAAGTGTCCACTGCGGGACGGAGTCGAGCCACGACGTGTACTGACTAAACCACTTGATGTAGATGGCGACGGCTGTGCCATCCGCCACAAGAGTCATGGCCCAGTTTCCCCAGTACAACCAGCCGGTGACGAAAGCGGTCTTCTCGCCATAAAACTCGCGAGCATAAGACACGAAGGAGCCGGAGCTGGGGCGATAGACGATGAGCTCGCCAAGTGAACGCAAGATGATGTAGCCAAAGAAGCCACATACGAGGTACAGCACGGCGAGGAAGGGGCCCGCGTCTTGCAGGCGGCTGCCGGTGCCCAGGAGAAGGCCAGTACCGATTGCGGAACCGATGGCGATCATCTGTAACTGGCGATTGCCCATTCCCTTTTGCAGGCCGTGGTCTTCCGAGGCGTAGACCGCCTTTTCATTCTCGTGTGGCCCATCTGGGGACGGCGGAGAATTTACTGTCATAGGAGAGATCGTCCTTTCATTACGGTGAACGAGTCTGTTAGGTCACATTCCCTGCAAGAATACTAACGCACCACACTGTTACCCATGTCACCGGTACCCCCATTGTGTTCAACAACGCAGTTGAAGGGTTGGGAATGGGGGTCAATCTCCCACCCCCGCAGCGAGACAAAAAAGAACCGCATGGCCAAAGACCATGCGGTTTTTAAAGCGCACTGAGAATTAGCGCAGCGGCTTCTGCGCCCACGCGCGAGCAGCCGCGGCACGCTCGCGGACAGTCTCGCGCTGCTCAGCCACGCGGACACCAGCGGTGCCGCCCTTGGTGGCACGAGAGGCCACTGCCCCGTCGATAGTGAGTACTTCACGGACGCTAGGCTTCAGCCGCTTGTCGACGTCCGCCAATTCCTCATCGGTGAGCTCCACCAGGTCAACTCCCCGCTCCTCAGCGATGCGCACGCAGGCGCCGGACGCTTCGTGCGCCTCGCGGAAAGGAACGCCTTGGCGAACCATCCATTCGGCCAAGTCGGTAGCCAGCGTGAACCCGCGCGGGGCAAGTTCGCGCATGCGGTCCTCGTGGAAAGTCAGCGTGGACACCAACCCCGTCATTGCCGGCAGCAGCAGGTTAAGCTGCGCCACCGAATCAACGATGGGCTCCTTATCTTCCTGCAGGTCGCGGTTATAGGCCAGCGGCTGTGCCTTTAGCGTGGACAGGAGACCGGTGAGGTTACCAATAAGGCGGCCGGTCTTGCCGCGGGTAAGCTCCGGCACGTCCGGATTCTTCTTTTGCGGCATGATGGACGAGCCGGTCGACCATGCATCATCCAGGGTGACGTAGCCGTATTCCGGCGTACACCAGTAGATAATTTCTTCCGAAAGTCGGGACATATCGACGGCAATCTGCGCCAAGACGAATGCCGTCTCGGAGGCGAAGTCACGAGCCGCAGTGCCATCCAAGGAGTTCTCCGCGGCGGCATCAAAGCCGAGTTCCTCTGCAATGGCTTCCGGATCTAGCTGCAAGGAGGAACCGGCTAGAGCGCCAGAACCATAGGGCGATACAGCCAAGCGCTTATCCAGATCCTGCAGACGCTCAATATCGCGCAGAAGTGGCTGCGCATGGCCCAGTAGCTCATGCGCCAAAAGAACTGGCTGTGCCGCCTGCGAGTGAGTTTTGCCCGGCATAATGGCGTCCGGATGTGCTGCTGCCTGATCAGCCAAGGCATCCACCAAGTCGCTCACCTGAGCCGCGGTATCGCGAATGGCATCGCGCACCCACATGCGAAACAGCGTCGCGACCTGGTCATTACGGGAACGGCCGGCGCGCAGACGACCGCCTACCTCTGGACCCACAATCTCGATGAGCCCGCGCTCCATCGCACCGTGGACGTCCTCGTCCGTGGGCGCTGGGCGGAACTCACCGGAGGCCACTTTCTCCCCTAGCTCGGTGAGGCCGGAGAGCATGGTGTCCAAGTCGACGTCGGAAAGCAAGCCAGCTTTGTGCAGCACCTTGGCATGCGCCTTGGAGGCTAGTACGTCATATGGTGCCAGCACCCAGTCAAAGTGGGTAGATACAGAGAGGGCAAACATCGCCTCAGATGGACCACCCGAGAAGCGGCCGCCCCATAGGGCACCCTCATTAGTCTTATGCGGTTCCATGTGCTCCTACTTCTGCGCGCTGGTAGGGAAACCGCCGTCGCGGTCGCGCTGGTTGGAGATCTGGGTGGACAGGCCGTGCAGCTGCACAAAGCCTTTAGCAGCGGTCTGATCGAAGGTATCGCCAGTGTCATACGTAGCCAGGTCAAAGGAGTACAGCGACTGGCCGGAACGGCGGCCGGTGACTGTGGCGGTACCGGCATGCATGCTCAGGCGGATATCACCGGTGACGTTTTCCTGGGACTCCTCAACGAAGGCATCCAGGGAACGCTTCAGCGGCGAGTGCCAGAGACCGTCATAGACCTCCTCGGACCAGCGGGCATCGGTCAAGCGCTTGTAGCGAGCCAACTCGCGCTCCACGGTGACATCCTCCAGCGCCTCGTGGGCCTGGATGAGGACCATGGCGCCTGGAGCCTCATAGACCTCACGGGACTTAATGCCTACCAATCGGTCCTCCACCATATCCAGACGGCCAATGCCCTGCGCACCAGCGCGGCGGTTGACCTCTTCAATAATCTGCAGCGGGGACATCTTCTGGCCATCGACTGCCACCGGGATGCCCTTCTCGAAGGAGATGATGATTTCATCCGGGGCATTACCCAGGCTCGGGTCCTCGGTATAGGCGTAGAGATCCTTTGTTGGCGGGTTCCACAGATCCTCAAGGAAACCGGTCTCTACCGCGCGGCCCCACAGGTTCTGATCGATGGAAAATGGTGAGGAAGCGGACTGCTCAATCGGCAGGTTGATCTCTTCCGCGAAAGCGATGGCCTTATCGCGGGTCCAGGCATAATCGCGCGCAGGGGCGATGATTTCGAGGGAAGGATCCTGGGCGCGGAAGGAAACCTCGAAGCGTACCTGGTCATTACCCTTGCCGGTGCAACCGTGCGAGACGTGGGTGCCGCCGAATTCCTGGGCCGCTTTCACCAGGTGCTTGGTAATGAGAGGGCGGGAAATAGCCGATACCAGCGGGTACTGCTTCATGTACATGCCGTTTGCCTTGATGGTGGGCACGCAGTATTCCTCCGCAAACTCATCCTTGGCGTCGATAACGATGGACTCTACGGCACCGCAGTCAAGTGCACGCTGGCGAACCGATTCCATATCTTCGCCGCCCTGGCCCAAGTCCAGGGAAACGGCGACTACGTCACCACCGGTCATTTTTGCCAGGTATGGGATGGCAACGGAAGTATCAAGGCCACCAGAGTAAGCCAAGACTACGCGTGCGGACATGGTTAATCTCCTTGTTCTATTGGAAACAATTCATCTAAGTACATAATATACGATGGTGGTCTGGATTGCCACCACCGCCGTCTAAATATTCCGCGTGGTAAGTGTCACTGCCAGATCTGCTCCCGTGACGCCCTCGCGCGCCAAGACGAAGATGGTGTCATCGCCGGCGATGCAACCAATGACATCGTGTAGCCCCACCCTGTCAATAAAGCTGGCAAGGTACTGGGCCGCACCGGCTGGGGTGCGCAGCATGGCTATATTGCCGGAAGAATCATGGGAAACCACGAGCTCATCGAGCATGCGGCGCAGCTTTTCACGGGGACCGCCCACCTGGTCTTCAAATTGCTCCAGCTCACCGCCGACCACGTAGTAGGAACGACCACCATCGCGCTTTACCTTCTTCGCTCCCAACTCATCCAAGTCACGGGACAAAGTGGCTTGCGTGATGTCGATGCCGTCTGCGAGAAGAAGCTCGGATAGTTGCACCTGGCTGGTGACGCGATTGCGATCTAAAATCTCCAAGATCTTGGCCTGCCGAGCATTGCGGGTGGTCGGGGTGTTCATTACTTAGTTGGTCTCCTTATTTATTTCGAGCAACCAGACAAGAAGCGCTTTCTGCGCATGCAGGCGGTTTTCCGCTTCATCAAAGACGCGCGACTGTGGTCCATCAATTACCTCAGCCGTGACCTCATTTCCACGGTACGCCGGCAAACAATGTAAGAATATTGCATCCTTATGCGCCTTGCTCATTATGGTCGAATCAACCTGATATGGCAGAAACGGCGTACGCCTATCGCGGCCATCGTTTTCCTGCCCCATAGAGATCCAAGTATCTGTGATGACTACGTCTGCGCCTTCAACTTCATCGACGTCATCAGTAATGGTGATGTTGCCCCGCTTGCGCGCGCGGTCGACGAATTCCTGCCGCGGCTGGAATCCTTCGGGCGCGATAATAGAGACGTCCATGCCGGCCGTGGCGAAACCAATCATGTAGGAGTTAGCCATATTATTATCACCATCGCCCAGGTAGACGGCCTTTTTACCTTCAAGGTCACCCAAATTCTCGCGACAGGTCAGCAGGTCAGCCAAAATCTGGCAGGGATGCAGGTCGTCAGAAAGCGCATTCACCAGAGGAACGGTAGCAGTCTCCGCCATCTGGAGGAGATTGTCATGGTCAAAGGTGCGCCACACGATTGCCTCCACGTACCGCGAAAGCACCGCGGCCGTGTCTTGGTAGGACTCCCCTTTGCCCATCTGAGTCGTAGAAGTATCGACGGTAATGCCCTTGCCGCCCATATTCGCTACTGCGGTTTCAAAGGAAAAACGGGTCCGCGTAGACGTTTTATCAAAGAGCACCGCCACGGTCTTAGGCCCCTCTAGTGGGCGCTCTGCAAAGGGATCCTTCTTGAGCCTTTCAGCTAGATCCAAAACGGTTGCTTGTTCTTGTGGGCTGAGATCGTCGTCAGCCAGAAAGTGTCGCAGGCTCATGCCAGTTCCTCTACTATCGTCCGGAGTGTTGTCAATGCTGTGTCTAGTTCATCGTGGGAAATAACCAAGGGTGGGGTGAGGCGGAGAATTTGCTCACTGGGGGCGTTGAGGATGAGCCCCTGTGCAAGCCCATCGCGCACGGCCTGCTTAGCCACCGGTTTTGCTAATACAATGCCGAGCATCAAGCCGCGGCCGCGCACGCGTTCTACAAGCGACAATTTTTCAATCTCTTGCCGCAGATAGTCACCCTTACGGGTAACTTCCGCAAGAAAGTCCGCATCCACGGTGTCAAGTACTACGTTTGCTGCAGCACAGGCCACGGGGTTTCCGCCAAAGGTGGAGCCATGGGAGCCAGGTTTAAACAAATCCTTGGCGCGACCTCGGGCAATGGTCGCACCGATGGGTACTCCGGCGCCCAAACCCTTTGCCATGGTGATGACATCCGGTTGAACGCCTTCTACCTCGTGGGCGAAAAAGGTACCCGTACGGCCCACGCCCGTCTGCACTTCATCCACCATGAGCAAAATGCCGAATTCATCGCACAGCTCGCTTACCTTCTGCATGAATTCCGCAGGGGCCGGAATGACGCCGGTCTCTCCCTGAATGGGCTCAAGGATGATCGCCGCGGTATCGGTGGGATCTTGCTCTACCACCTGACGCAGGTAGTTCGCGTCCCCGAACGGGTAGAATTCGACCCCGCCCGGTAGTGGGTGGAAGGCGCGCTGCTTATCGGGCTGGCCGGTCAGGGCAAGCGCACCCATGGTGCGGCCATGGAAGCCGTGCTCCGCCGCGAGGATTCGGCGCCTGCCAGTCAAGCGGGCAAGCTTAAATGCGGCCTCGTTCGCTTCGGCGCCAGAGTTGCAGAAGAAGACGCGGGCACCGCTATCCCCTACCCGCCTAATCAACTTCTCCCCGGCGTCGACCACCGGCTGCGTGGCAAAGAGGTTCGAGGTATGCACCAAGGTGCGGGCCTGGTGCGAAACTGCCTGCGCCACCTGCTCATTGCCATAGCCCAAAGAGTTGACAGCAATCCCAGCGAGAAGGTCGATATAGCTCTTCCCCTCCTCATCGGTAAGCGTTGCTCCTTGGCCGGAGACGAGGCCTATCGGTGGCGTGCCGTAGGCATCTACAATCGTCTCCGACCACCGTGTGGTCAAGCTCGGTGGCTTGTTCATGCTGCATCGTCCTTCCTGAAGATGGTCCCTTCGGGGTAGTCGTGTTTGTCATAGTCATCTGGCAGCACCATGGTTCCGACGCCGCCAGGGGTAAATAGTTCTAAAAGCACCGAGTGTCCAATCCGGCCATCAATAACGTGGGCGGCCGATACCCCAGCTTTTACCGCCTTAAGGCAGGACTCCATTTTGGGAATCATGCCGGAGTCCAAGTGCGGCAATAGATGGGATAGCCGGCCACATTCAATCTTTGATACCAAGGACTCACGGTTCGGCCAGTCCGTATATAGCCCTTCTACGTTGGTAAGGATGATTAATCGCTCAGCCCCAATCGCGCTGGCCAAGGCGCCAGCCGCACTATCGGCGTTGATGTTATAAATAGCGCCATCCTCTCCCGGTGCAATGGTCGAGACCACAGGGATGCGTCCGGCCTGGATAATATCCATGACGGCTGCAGGGTTGACCTCTACGATGTCGCCGACCATGCCAATATCGGTAGGTTGTCCATCGATCTCCACCAGCCGTTTCGTAGCCCGAAATAGTCCTGCATCTTCTCCTGAGGTCCCCACTGCATAAGGACCATGGGAATTGATGAGGTTGACCAATCCGCGGCCCACCTGCCCAAACAGCACCATGCGCACGACGTCCATGACTTCCGGCGAGGTCACGCGGAATCCGCCCCGAAACTGCCCTTCAATGCCGAGCTTCTGCAGCATAGAGTTGATCTGTGGCCCGCCACCGTGGACCACCACGGGATGGACACCGACGGTGCGCAAAAAGACCATATCCGCCGCAAAGGCCGCCTTGAGCTCCTCATCCACCATGGCATTTCCGCCATATTTCACCACCACTATGGTGTCCCGATAGTGCTGGAGCCACGGCAGTGCATCTGCCAAGACAGTGGCCCGCTCGTGGTCCCTAAGTCCGCTAATCATTCTCATCTCCTCCCTAGGAGCTATACGCCGAATTGATTTCCACGTAGGCATGGGAGAGATCCGTCGTGCGCACGAATGCCGACCCCGCGCCTCCCGTGCCCAGATCCACGCGAACATCAATATCGGCGCCGCTCAGGTCCACCTCGCGTGCCCCCGGCGTGCCCGTTGATGCTAGACAGACCGGCTGGTCATTGAAATAGACGGAGATGTTGTCCGGATCCATTTCTGCATCTGCCATTCCCACAGCGGCGAGGACACGTCCCCAATTAGGATCGGAACCAAACATGGCGCACTTAAATAGGTTGTCGCGGCCCAAGGTGCGCGCGGCATTGAGGGCCTGGTTATCCGTAGCCGTGCCCTCTACCGTGATTTTGACGCGCTTAGTCACGCCTTCCGCATCCGCTTGCAATTGGTCCGCAATGTCCGCGCACACCGCGAGCACCGCCGCATCAAGGTCTTCTTGGCTGGGTGTAATCCCCGATGCCCCAGAAGACATGAGGATTACCGTGTCATTGGTGGAGGTAGACCCATCTACGTCGAGGGTGTTAAAAGTCTTGGCTGCGGCCTTGTCTAGGGCGCTGTGGAGTGCGGGAGCACTCGCGGCGGCGTCGGTAGTAAGGCATACCAACATTGTTGCGAGAGAAGGAGCCATCATGCCTACTCCCTTGCCCATGGCCCCCACCGACCAGCCGTCCGTAGTATAGGTGGCTTCTTTGGTCACGGTATCGGTGGTCATAATGGCTGCGGCTGCCGCGTGTGCGTGTTCCGCACTCGTGCCAAGGCCCTTCACTACGTCGGCCGCACCAGCCAACAACTTGTGCATTGGCATGGGCTCACCGATAAGTCCCGTCGAACAGGCGGCAATGTCTCCCTCGGGAAGGCGCAGGGAGTGAGCGACCTCGGCTACCAGCGCAGCGGCGTCCTTGTCGCCCTGCGCACCATTGCACGCATTGGCGTTTCCAGAATTGAAGATGACCGCAGCCAATTGACCATCGCTGATCGCTTTGCGGGAGAGTTTCACCGGCGAGGCCACCACGCGGTTGCGGGTAAAGACTGCCGCCGCGTCGAAGCGAGGTCCGTTATTGACCACCAAAGCCATATCGGGCGTGCCGGAGGGCTTAATCCCCGCTGTAGTTGCGCCGGCGCTAAAGCCGGCGGGGCCGGTGATCCCAGCTGTACTCATTGTATTCTCCTAGTGTTATGGGGCTACGGCCGCTTGCGGCAGGCCCGAGGTTTCATCCCAGCCAAGTGCCAGGTTCATGCATTGCAACGCGGCGCCAGCCGTTCCCTTGCACAGGTTGTCTAGCGCTGATGTGACAACGAGCCGTCGGGCGCGTTCGTCCACGTGAGCTTGGATATGGACCATGTTGGTGCCCACGACGTTCTGGGTTTCGGGTTGCTGCCCGGTGGGAAGGACGTGGCAAAAGGGCTCTTGGGCATAAAAGTCGCGGAATGCTGTCTCCACGTCACGCTTGCCGACGCCCCCTTTAAGCCCCGCCGTAGTCGTCGCCAAAATCCCACGGGGCAAGGGCGCGAGAACCGGTGTAAAGCTAACGGAGAGCTTCTCCTTGGCAAAAGGCTGCAGGTTTTGCAGGATCTCTGGGGTGTGCCGGTGCGTCCCGCCAGGCTTATATGCTTTGAGGTTTCCCATGGTCTCCGCGCCAAGCTGCGCTACAGAAGCTTTCTTCCCGGCACCAGAGACTCCGGTGATAGCAATGACCGAAAGGTTTGGCTCAACGAGCTCGTGCGCCACGGCCGGGAGAACCCCAAGGGTGACCGCCGTAGGAAAACATCCCGGTACTGCTATTCGGTGAGCACGCCGCAGCGCTTCTCTATTGCCGGGCACCTCCGGAATTCCATAGGGCCAGCTTCCGGCATAGTCGCCGCCGTAGAAAGCATCCCAGTCGGACTTGCTACGAAGGCGAAAATCGGCCGCACAATCGATCACGGTGGTCTGCTGGCCTAGTTGTTGGGCGATGTCAGCAGAGTACCCGTGCGGTAGGCCGAAAAAGACAACATCATGCCCACGGAGATTTTCAACGGTCGTCTCTTCAATAACGCGACCCGCCAACTGAGGCAGGTGCGGCATGAGCTCACCTACCGTCTTCCCGGCGGTGGAATGTGCCGTCAACGCGCCAATGCGCAAGCCCCCGCAGAGATAGGCCGGGTGAGATAACAGCAGGCGCAGAATCTCGCTTCCTGCGTATCCGGTGGCGCCTGCTATTGCTACTGAAATCGTCATAGGAGCGACTATAGCAATAAATACACCCGGCCGTATGTTATTCATCCAATTTGGGGATATTCCCTGGTTAAGGCAGCACCAAAAATGAAAAAATGTATGAAAAAAGGGGCGGTGAGCTAAATCTCACCGCCCCTCCGTGGGGAAAGCTATGCGCGCATCACTGCGCCCAAGCGCTGCTTAGCCAGCTCCGCTGCCGCTGTGCGGTGCTCGTTGACTTCCTCATCGGTCAACGTGCGATCCGCTGCACGGAACAGAAGCTGGAAGGCCAAGGACTTCTTGCCCTCGCCCAACTGCTCGCCACGGAAGATGTCGAAGAGCTCGACGGACTCGATAAGCTCGCCCGCTCCCTCTTCCACGGTGGCGCGCACGCGCTCTGCTGGGACGTCTTCATCCACCACGAGGGCAATGTCCTGGTGCAACGCCGGGAAGGAGGACAGTACCGGCGCAGGGAACTTCTCTTCCAATGGCATAGCGGTAACGTCCAGCTCCATAGCGCAGGTGCGCGCCGGCAGGTTCAGCGCCTCCAAAACCTGCGGGTGAAGCTCACCGGCATGGCCCAGAACGATGTCAGTGCCAGCCACCTTCACGGCAGCACAACGGCCTGGATGCCAGGGAAGAGCCTGCGCTGCCTCCAACTCGATGTCCACACCGGCGGCGCGGGCGACCTGGCGGGCGGATTCGATAGCGTCGGCATAGCTATATGCGCGACCCTCGCCCCACGGTCCCTCATGCTCAATATTGCCGGTGGCCACCGTTGCAACGTGCAGCGGTTGCTCAGGAAGGGTATCCAGAAGTTCGGAAACAACCTGCTCAGAAGGTCGTTGCTCTACGGAAGGCATGGGCGATGCCTCAGCGCGCTTAAACGCCACCTGCTGCAGCCCGTACAGAGCAAGGTCGCTGCGGCCGCGAGCAACATTGCGCCCGATGGCCTCCAGCATGTTCGGGAGCAGAGTCGTGGACAAGATGGCCTTATCTGCCTCAAGCGGATTCTGCACCTCTACGGTGCGGCGGCGAGGATCATCCTTGTCCAGGCCCCACACATCAAAGGTGTCGTTCGCCACGAACGGGGCCGGCAATACCTCTGCATAACCGGCATAGGCCAAGCCGTGACCAATAGCGCGGCGACGCTTCTGCGCTGGGGTGAGACCGCGACCGCCGGCCGGAGTAGGCAGGACGGTAGGAATGTCCTCCAAGCCCTCAAGACGCAGGACTTCCTCAATGAGGTCAACATCCATAGAGATATCGGTGCGCCACGATGCAGGCGTTACCTGCAGCATGTCGCCCTCATCGGCGACAGTGCAGCCGACTTCCTCGAGGCGGGAAATCACGGTCTCACGGGAATAGTCAACGCCGGCATACTCGCTGGCCTTTGCGGTGCGCAGGGCAATGGGCTCGCGCTTGGCGACGTCCCCGATTAGCGTCCGGCCTTCCTCAATGGTGCCGCCCGCCAGCTGCTGCAAGAGCGCACATGCGGTGTCTAGAGCGACCTCGACAATCGCAGGGTCCACGCCGCGCTCGAAGCGGCGGGAGGACTCGGACGACAACTTATGGCGGCGGGAGGTGCGCGCCACGGTGATCGGATCCCAGATAGCGGATTCGAAGACCACATCAGTGGTCTCCGCGGAGATTTCGGAGGTGGTACCGCCCATGACACCGGCCAACGACTGGATGCCGTTGTCATCGCAGATGACCACATCTTCTGCAGAAAGCTCACGCTTTACGTGATCCAAGGTCTCAAACTTCTCGCCTTCGTCCGCATTACGGACAACGAGACTTCCTTGGATAACGTTGGCGTCAAATGCATGCATCGGGGCACCCAAAAGCAACATCACATAGTTAGTAATGTCCGTGGGCAGGTTCACGCTGCGCTGGCCGCAGAGCATGAGCTCGCGCTCCAGCCAGAACGGGGTGCGCGCCTGCGGGTCGATGCCAGAGACCTTGCGCAGGCCGAAACGCTGCGCCTTGGTCGCGGGGTCTAGAGTGACGTCGATAAGCGAGCCCTGCGCCTCCGGAACAGCAGAGGTATCAATGCCAGCAACCGACGGCTCCTCGGCAATATCGGCAAATTCCAGATCGAAAGCCGAGGCAATCTCACGACTCAAACCGCGCGCGGACAGGGCGTAGCCGCGATCCGGGGTGATGTTGACGTCAAAGTCGGTATCGTGCAGCCCAATAATCGGGCGAGCGTCCTCGCCCACCTTATCGGCGACGTCATCGCCCAAGACGATGATCCCGTTCGCTTGTGCACCTAGACCGAGCTCAGCGCCGGAGCATAGCATGCCATTGGAGATGTGGTCGTAGGTCTCGCGAGCCGCAATTTTGAAGCCACCTGGCAGTTCCGATCCAGGAAGAGCTACGACGACATAGTCATTCAGGCGGAAGTTGCGGGCACCGCAAATGATTCCCTGCAGCTCGCCCGTACCATTAGCCTGGCCCACGTTGACTTGGCAGTAGCGGATGGGCTTTTTGAACTGAGTAAGTTCCTCGATCTCTACCACCTGGCCGATGACCAGCGGACCGGTGCTCTCCGGAACGGCAGCATAACCTTCGGTTTCAAAACCGACGCGCACGAATCCGGAGTCCATATCGGCAGCGGAAACATTCCAACCAGGATTCTTAGCGCCCAGGATGCGGGTGACCCAGTCTTGGGAAATAAGCATTAGTGTGTCTATCCTTTCTGGGTTTTAAGCCTGCACGCCAAACGGCAGGGTGAAGCGGACATCGCCTTCGACCATGTCGCGCATATCGGTCAAGCCATTGCGGAACTGCAGCGTGCGCTCGAGGCCCATACCGAAGGCAAAGCCCGTGTATTCCTCTGGGTCAACGCCTACGGCGCGCAGCACATTGGGATTCACCATGCCGCAGCCGCCCCACTCGATCCAGCCGGCCCCGCCCTTCTTATTAGGGAACCACACATCAACCTCGGCAGAGGGCTCAGTGAACGGGAAGTAATTCACGCGCATGCGCGTCGTGGTCTCCGGGCCGAACAGCACCTTGGCCAAGTGCTCAAGGGTGCCGCGCAGGTGAGCCATGGTCAGGCCCTTGTCCACGGCCAAACCCTCTACCTGGTGGAAAACCGGGGTATGGGTGGCATCCAGTTCATCGGTGCGGAATACGCGACCTGGGCAAGCGATATACAGCGGCACATCGCGCTCCAGCATCGTGCGCACCTGTACCGGAGAGGTGTGCGTGCGTAGCACCTGCTTAGAGCCCTCGCCGGAGACGTGGAACGTATCCTGCAGGGTACGTGCTGGGTGATCGGGCTTAAAGTTCAGGGCGTCGAAGTTAAAGTACTCCGCCTCCACCTCGGGGCCATCCGCGATTTCCCAGCCCATGCCGACGAAAATATCCGCAATGCGTTCCGACAATGCGGTAATCGGGTGAAGGGCACCAGTCTGAGTGCGGGTGGTAGGGATCGTGACATCTACGGTCTCTGCTCGCAATTGTTCTTCGCGAGCCTTCTGCTCCAAGACGTCCTTAACCTGGGCAAAGCGCTTTTCCATCTTCCCGCGGGCCATGTTGACAGCCTTGCCAGCGCTCTTGCGCTGCTCCTTGGGCAACTGCCCCAAAGACTGGCGTGCCTGCGGAATATAGCCGCCATCTCCTAGGTGCTCGCGGCGGGCTGCAGCAAGCTCATCGAGCGTTTCGGCTGCGTCGAAGGCTGCGATAGCCTTATCGGCCGCGGCCCCGAGAGCCTCTTCGGTCAATTCGATCTGCGGTGTATCGGACACGTACTTCGTACCTTCTTCTCGCGCGAAAACTAACGCGTGCAATCTTACTCTGTCCCGGCTAGTCCAACCGCCCCAGGGACCCCCTTTTCATTCGGGGTTCTGCTTAGCTGTGCTCTTGGGCCTTTGCTGACTCATAGAGACAGATACTTGCCGCGGTCGCTAGGTTGAGTGACTCTGCGCGCCCGCGTAGCGGAATACGCACCCGCATGTCGGCTTCTTCCAGTAGCTCCCCCAACCCATGGGCCTCGTTGCCAAAAAGCCACGCCGTTGGCTGTGATAGATCTGCCTCTGCGAGGTCTACTTCCCCATCGGCGGCCGTCGCCACAATCTGCATGCCCGATTTACGCAGCTGCCCCAAAACGTCTTTGATATTGGGATCCCGCGCTACCGGGACATGAAAGAGCGAACCGGCTGAAGCGCGCGCTACCTTGCAGCTGAGGGGATCGACCGTCTCGCCCGCAAAAATTACTCCATCCGCGCCCATGGCGTCGGAAGTTCTAATCAACGTGCCTGCATTGCCCGGCTCCGAGGTGAGCACGGGAACAGAAACCAAACTTGGCTTGCCGTTAAGGATTTTACCCGCGGACCACAGCACTGGCTTGCATAGCGCGAAAAGCCCCGTGGTGGTGGCGGTATCAGATAGATGCTTAGCCGCCCTATCGGTGATGGGATGTACGTAAACCCCCATGTATCCACACGCGGTAATAATGTCACCGAAGCGCTCTGCTGCCTTTTCAGTGACGAAAACATCGACAGCAGCGCCAGTAGACACTGCGGCATCTACGGCGTTTTCTCCCTCAATCAGGAATTGCTTCGCCTTTTTCCGGTTAGCCGCGCGGTGCAGT
The DNA here is from genome assembly GCF_030228885.1 of Corynebacterium sp. MSK195. Classification (NCBI taxonomy): domain Bacteria; kingdom Bacillati; phylum Actinomycetota; class Actinomycetes; order Mycobacteriales; family Corynebacteriaceae; genus Corynebacterium; species Corynebacterium sp. MSK195. Next base: position 17,704 of record NZ_JASPGT010000003.1, read on the forward strand.
TTGGCTGCGTTAACAATGCGCGGAGTGCGTTCAGTAAAGGCAGAGTCAAAATCCAAATTCATGGCTCCTACCCTACCTACTAGTTGCCTCGCCCCAGACTCAGCCCCAGCTGCGTAGGCAAAACAAAAAATCCTGTTGCCGGTAGGGCAACAGGATCACAATGTTCGGTGCTACTTAGCTAGTGGCACGCCGCGGGCGTCCTTATCGTAATCACCGGCGCCGGCAATGATCATGATGAACTCAATGAAGACCCAGATTCCGACGATGGCCCAAAACGCGAATCCGAGCAAGAACCAGAAAGTAGCCCAGCCCAGGATATTAAGCACCAGCTGCGCTACGCCGAAGGTCGTGCGGCCGGTATAGAAGTTATGCGCGCCAAACCAGCCCAAGAAGAAGCACAGAAGCAAAGTAGCGATCCAAGACTTTTGCTGTCCCTGCGCCACATACTGCTGCTGCACCGGATAGGAACCCATATTCGGTTGTGGTGCATAGCCTTGGTTGTATTGCGGCTGGTAACCGGCCTGCTGGTTATAGGGGTTGTACTGCTGGCCCTGGTTGTTGTCATAGGACTGGCCAGAATACTCGCCGGTTTCTGGCTGGTAGCCGCCATTCGGGTTTGTCACAGGAAATCTGCTCCTCGGTCTCGGGGTCACTCGGGGTCTGGACTCAATGTAACATGCGAGTCCGAGCTCACTGGACAGATAGATGCAAAACGAACAAGGCCCGCTTCGCCCGGCACATAAGCCGGAGAAACGGGCGTTGTATTCCTAGTAACTAGGCAGCCTTAGGAGCGTTAACGTCCTCAGGCAGGGCAGCCTTAGCAGCCTCGCACAGTGCGGAGAATGCCTCGAAGTCATTGACAGCAAGCTCAGCCAGGATCTTGCGGTCCACCTCGATCTCAGCCAGGCGCAGGCCGTGGATGAGACGGTTGTAAGTGATGTCGTTCATGCGGGCAGCAGCGTTGATGCGCTGGATCCACAGCTTACGGAACTCAGACTTACGAGCGCGACGATCGCGGTAAGCGTAAGTCATGGAGTGCAGCCACTGCTCCTTCGCCTTACGGTACAGGCGGGAACGCTGGCCGCGGTAGCCCTTAGCGGACTTCAGAATCGCGCGACGCTTCTTCTTTGCGTTAACTGAGCGCTTTACTCGTGCCACAGTGATACTTCCTTAATTCAGATTGTGATGGCGGATGTGGGTTGATTCGGCGCTATTATGCGCGGCCGAGCAGGCGCTTGACGCGCTTGGTGTCAGGCTGTGCGACTGCCTCGGTGCCCTTCAGGCGACGGGTGCGCTTGGACGGCTTGCCCTCCAGCAGGTGGCGGCGGCCAGCCTGCTCACGGCGCAGCTTGCCGGAACCGGTCACCTTGATACGCTTTGCGGTGCCCTTGTGGGTCTTCTGCTTCATGAGTATTAAGTCCTTAAATCCTACGTGGAATCTGGTCTACTTCTTGCCCTTGCGAACCGGACCCAAAACCATGGTCATATTGCGACCATCCTGCTTGGGGCGGGACTCAACAACGCCAACTTCAGCGACGTCATCGGCCAAACGCTCCAAGAGGCGGAAACCCAGCTCCGGACGCGATTGCTCACGACCACGGAACATGATGGTTACCTTGACCTTGGATCCCTTCTCGAGGAAGCGAACTACGTTACCCTTCTTGGTCTCATAATCGTGATCATCGATCTTCGGGCGGAACTTCTGTTCCTTAACCACGGTCTGCTGCTGGTTCTTACGGGCTTCGCGAGCCTTCTGAGCCTGCTCGTACTTGAACTTGCCGTAGTCCATGATCTTGGCCACTGGGGGCTTTGCCTTCGGGGCTACCTCAACCAAGTCAAGGTCAGCCTCGTACGCAAGCTTGCGAGCATCATCGGTACGGACGATGCCCACCTGTTCACCACCGGGGCCTACCAAACGGACCTCGGGTACTCGGATACGCTCATTGATGCGAGCTTCAGCGCTGATTGTGGTTCTCCTCGATTAGGGGGTGTATGAGTAAGTAGTTCACCTACCGGGACCACAAACGAATCAAACCCGGTCTGCCAAAGACAGCCGGGAGTTCTCACAGTGCCAAGCACAAGTGCTTGGTTACCTTTACCTTTATCCTACGAAACATGTTCGCGGCATCGGGTGGGAGAGACTCCGCTTGTGACCCACGAACCTTGAAAAGGCGTCATGGGCGGTAGTGGCTTTGAGCATAGCAGTTTCTACCCTTTCCACCAAATCGCAACTCGCCTAGCGATCCTCGCATTGGGCTGCTGGCTCAATGTTTCCCTTCTCTACCTCAGCATCAACAATGTCGACCAGCTGATGTGCAAGGTCCTTTACTGCAGGTTCGGCTTTGGGATAGTCCTCGCCATCGGTAACCACAGATAACGCGACGCCGATGCGCTTGCCGGCCACCTCGTGGACACCAAATTGGCGGTAGGTGTATTCGTTGTCGTCCTCATCCAAGCCCCAGCCGCTCTTGGCGCGTGTTCGCTTCTCTTTCGACAGGCCAATTTTCTGCCAGGACACAATGTCTTTGAGCACCTTGTGGACGTAGTCCGCCTCCTCAATGCACGGAAGTGCAGCTCCGAAGACTGCTTGGTCTTTCAATGACCACGTGGAATAGCCGAAGGCGGTGTCGTGGATATCCGCGTGCGACCCATAGTCTTCGAGCAATTCCTCTACTGCCTTATCAGCGGAGCCTTCGTGCCATTGCACTTGGGACCACAAGGAGTAGGCGGCATCATTATCTGATTCCTTGATTGCCAAGTCAACCAGGCTTGTATCCGCGCCGTCTTTAAGCGCGGCGATGGCGATAGGCACCTTGATGGTTGACCAGACAGGGCCCTTGCCCTTATCGCCGACAGCAATGGTGTCATCGCCGACCGAAATAGCAACCCCAACCTTGGCGTGGTACTTCCTTGCGGTCTTGTCTACTGCACGGTCAAGCTGAGTGCGCACTGAGTCTGGGTCGGGCACCGGAGAGCTAGTCGACGGCGCTGGGACGTTCTCAGTTTCAGGATCGCCGGAGCAGGCGCTCACCGTAAACAGGGTGAGCGCTGCCAGCAGGCTAACGCCGAGGCGGTAACTATTCACAGTGTCCCTACTTCAACATGTCCTTTAGGTACCTTCCGGTATAGGAGCCTTCCACCTGCGCAACATCTTCCGGGGTGCCCTGCGCGACGACGGTGCCGCCGCCGGCGCCGCCTTCCGGCCCCATATCTACAATCCAGTCCGCAGCCTTAATGACATCGAGGTTGTGCTCAATGATGAGCACCGAATTGCCCTTGTCAACGAGGCCTTGGATAACCAACATCAGCTTGCGGATGTCTTCAAAGTGCAGACCAGTGGTCGGCTCGTCCAAGATGTAGATGGTCCTACCGTTGGTACGCTTTTGCAGTTCCGAGGCGAGCTTAACGCGTTGCGCCTCACCGCCCGAAAGCGTGGTAGCGGCTTGGCCGAGGCGAACGTAGCCCAAGCCGACGTCGACAAGCGTGGCTAGGTAGCGGTGAATCGAGTTGATGGGTTCGAAGAAGTCCGCTGCCTCTGAAATCGGCATGTCGAGAACCTCGGCGATGTTCTTTCCCTTGTAGTGCACTTCCAGGGTCTCGCGGTTATAGCGAGCGCCCTCACACACCTCACATGGGACATACACGTCCGGCAGGAAGTTCATTTCGATCTTGATGGTGCCATCGCCTTGACATGCCTCGCAGCGTCCACCCTTGACGTTGAAGGAGAAGCGGCCGGCCTTGTAGCCGCGAACCTTAGCCTCCTGGGTTTCGGCAAAAAGGTTTCGGATCTTGTCAAAGACGCCAGTGTAGGTCGCTGGGTTGGAGCGCGGGGTACGGCCAATCGGGCTCTGGTCTACCTGGACCAGCTTATCAAGGTGCTCCACGCCCTCGACGCGCTTGGCACGGCCGGGGACCTGGCGGGCACGGTTGAGCTTATTGGCCAAGGTCTTGGCCAAAATCTCATTGACCACGGTGGATTTACCCGAGCCGGAAACGCCGGTAATGCACGCCAGCACTCCCAGCGGGATTTCGACGTTAATGCCCTTGAGGTTATTCTCGCGTGCCCCCACGACTTTCAGGGTACGGTCCTTGTCGATTTCACGGCGATGATCCGGTACGGCAAGCACCTTTTTGCCAGAAAGATACTGGCCAGTAAGTGATTGCTCTACCTTTTCAATTCCTGCCGGCTCGCCTTGGTAGACGACCTCGCCACCGTATTCACCGGCACGCGGGCCCACATCGACGAGCCAATCGGACTCCCGGATTGTGTCTTCATCATGTTCGACCACGATGAGGGTGTTGCCAATATCTCGCAGACGCTGCAGCGTCTTAATAAGGCGCTGGTTATCGCGTTGGTGCAAACCAATGGAAGGCTCATCGAGCACATAAAGTACGCCGGCCAAACCGGAACCAATCTGCGTGGCTAGGCGAATACGCTGTGCCTCGCCGCCCGAAAGCGTGGACGCGCCGCGATCCAGGGTCAGGTAATTCAGACCGACGTCCAGAAGGAAGCGCAGCCGGGCCTGGGTTTCCTTGAGTACCGCACCGGCAATGATTTCCTCGCGGTGCCCCAGCACCAAGGAGTCCAAGAATTCGGAGGCGTCTTCAATCGAAAGCGCACATAGACCCGCAATGGACTGCTCACCGTGAGTAGTAGAAGCCAGGCGGACGGCCAAGATCTCCGGCTTCAGGCGGGTGCCCTTACAGGTGCTACATGGCACGCGGCGGGTGTATTGCAGCAGGCGATCCTTTTGGGACTGCGAATCGGTCGTTTCCAACTTGCGGTGAATGAAACCGGTCGCACCCTCAAACGGCGCGGTCCAATTGCGCTGCCGCCCGTAGCGGTTCTTGTATCGAACCTGCACCTCCTCATCCGTGCCATAGACGAGTGCATGGCGCTGTTCCTTGGTCAATTCACTCACTGGGGTCTTAGGGTCAAAGCCCATTGCCTTACCCAGACCCTCCACTAGCTTGACAAAGTAGCGGGAGTTGGGAGAGGAGTGCCACGGCTGAATCGCATCAACCGCCGGCGCATCCGGATCCGGGATAAGCAGGTCAACATCGACTTCCAGCTTGGTACCCAAACCATCACACACCGGGCAAGAACCAAACGGGGCATTGAAGGAAAAGGCACGGGGTTCATACTCTTCAATGGTCAACGTGTGGCCATTAGGGCAGGCGGCCTTCTCCGAGTACGTGTGGGTGAGCTCTTCCCTATCCACAAACTCGATGGTGACCAGGCCATCCGCTAGGCGCAGAGCCGTTTCCACCGAATCCGTTAAGCGTTGCTTCTGCGAGGCTTTGACCTGCAGGCGGTCAACCACTACTTCAATATTGTGCTTGATCTGCTTCTTGAGCTTGGGAGGATCGCTGAGCTGATGGGTCTCTCCATCCACTCGCACGCGGGAATAACCCTGAGCCGACAGATCTTGAAATAGATCCACAAACTCGCCCTTGCGCTTTCGCACTACCGGTGCAAGCACCTGGAATTTCAGCTTTTCTTCTAGTTCCAGCACCGCATCCACAATCTGCTGCGGCGTTTGGCGCTCAATCACCGCATCGCACTTTGGGCAGTGCGGCGTACCAGCACGGGAAAAGAGCAAGCGCAGGTAGTCGTAGATCTCCGTGATCGTGCCCACCGTAGAACGTGGATTATGGTTGGTGGATTTTTGATCAATGGACACCGCGGGTGACAGGCCATCAATAAATTCCACGTTGGGCTTATCCATCTGCCCTAAGAACATGCGGGCATAAGAGCTCAAGGATTCCACGTAGCGGCGCTGGCCTTCAGCGAAGATGGTGTCAAAGGCCAGTGAAGATTTACCGGAGCCGGATAGGCCGGTAAAAACTACCATTTTATCGCGGGGGATATCGATATCCACGCCCTTGAGGTTGTGCTCGCGGGCACCGCGCACCACCAAACGATCAGCCACTGTGCTCAGACCTCCAGTACTAGGGATTGCAATCTTCCCTCGAATGTACCCGTAGGCTAGGACACATGACTAACGAGCTTCAGCTACATCAGATTTCCGTGTCTGAAATGGACAACAACTGCTACCTCCTCCAGGTGGGCGAAGAGGGCTTGCTTGTCGACGCCGCCGATGACGCCCCCGCAATCCTCGACATGGCCCGCAAAGCCGGCGTGAAAATCACCGCGGTGCTTACTACCCACCGCCACTGGGACCACGTGCGCGCACTCGAGGAGATTTTGTCCGAAACTGGCGCTACACACTACGCCTCTTTCCTCGATTCCCCCGCCATCCCAGCAGAGGTGGACGTAGAGCTGCGCGAGGGCGATTCCATCGAGTTCGCGGGCCTTCAGCTGCCCATCATTATCTTGCGCGGCCACACCCCAGGCGGGGCGGCTCTTGTTGCAAGCATCGATGGCGTCACCAACCTCTTCGTAGGCGATTCCCTCTTCCCCGGCGGCCTAGGCAAGACCACCTCTGAGGGTGACTTCGTCCGCCTATATAAGGATGTCACCGCGCGCATTTTTGATGAGTTCCCCGACAATACGATCGTGCGCCCGGGACACGGCAAGTCCACGACCTTGGGCGAGGAGCGCCCCAAGCTTGATGACTGGTGGGAACGCCGCTGGTGATCCAAAGGCGGTTTTCCGCGTACAATGGTCTAGCACAGGATAGGTCTAGAACAACGAGCTAAGGAGCTTTAAGGACTATGATTCGCAAGCTTGCCCGCCCCATGCTGGCATCCGTTTTTGTATGGGAAGGCGTAGACAACCTGCGCAACGCGTCCGAGCACGTGAAGGAAACCGAGGGTTTCCTCAAGACCGTGCGCAAGGCCGTTCCTTCTGAGTACCAGGGTTACATCCCGAATGACCCAGAACTAGTTACCCGCGCCATTGGCGGCGCAAAGGTAGGCGCCGGCTCCACCTTGGCTCTGGGCAAGGCACCGCGCACTTCCGCTGCAGTTCTGGCCGCCGCTACCCTGCCCAACTTGATTGGCAAGAACAACTTCTGGGCTGCGGACAATAAGGAAGACAAGGAATCCCGCCGCAACGGATTCGTTACCAATACCGCTTTGCTCGGCGCCCTGTTTATCGCTACTCAGGACACCGAGGGCAAGCCTTCCCTGCGTTGGCGTGCACAGAAGGCCGGCAAGCGCACGAATAAGAAGATTCAGCAGGCACTGCCTACCAAGTCTGAGTCCGAGCAGAAGCGCGAAGAGCTTTCTGCCCGCGCTAACGAACTGTCTTCCAAGGCCGGCGACTGGATCAACGAGACCTCTGCTAAGGCACAGGCTTATGTAGACGACAACAAGGATGACTGGCAGTCCACCGGCCGTGGTCTGCTAGACACCGCAAAGTCCTATGTTGACGATGCCAAGACCTACGTAGAGGACAACAAGGACGATTGGCAGGAGTCTGGCCGCGGCTTGCTGGGCAATGCCAAGTCTTTCATTGAGGACTCGGTCGACAACGCCAAGACTTACGTTGAAGATAATAAGGGTGACTGGCTCGAAACCGCACAGGCAAATCGCGAGATCGCCCGTACCCGTGCTGTGAAGGCAGCTACCAAGGCTCAGGCACGCGCCGACAAGGCCGTCGCCAAGCTGGATGGTGCCAAGTCCAAGCGCGCAAACAAGAAGGCCTCCAAGCACGCTGACAAGCTGCAGCAGGAGGCAAATAAGAAGATTGAGGCAGCTATCAAGAAGCTGGAAAAGCGCTCTAAGTAGCCACATTTTCCTCGGCCGAGTATCTCGGCGATGTCTCAACGGCCCAGCCTTATGCTGGGCCGTTGTTCTTTGTCACAGCAGGGTCTAAACTCATCTCTCCCCCTCGCCGGACAGCGTGCCCGGCAGCTTCCTCCCCATCAACGCCCAATCACCAAGGAGTCACGTGAACTCAGCATCCCAAAAGCACGCGGCGGCCGCAGGTTCCTCGGAGCGCGAAGCCATCGCTACGGAGCAAGATTATGTGGACGGCCTTTTCGCCCGCCTCGACGATGAGGTGGCTGCTGCAAATGAACGGCTCAATGAGGTGCAGGCGGACGTTGATCCCTCCACCCCGGACGCGGATGCCTTGGTACGCCGCGAAACGGAATACCACGGGCTCCAAGCCAAGCTGGATCGTCTCAATGTGGCCCAAATGGGATTGGTCTTTGGCCGCATCGACATCGACGCCCCAGGTGACAATCCCACCCCGGAAGGCCTAGACCGCCGCTACATCGGCCGCATGGGACTCGATGCGCGTGAAGAGGATTATCGGACGCTACTGCTTGACTGGCGTGCCCCCATGGCACGGCCGTTCTACCTCGCTACCACCGCCCAGCCAGAAGGCGTGCACACCCGCCGCCAAATCCGGACTAAAGGGCGCACCGTCACTGGCATTCATGATGAAGTCCTTGCTGGCCCCGGCGTGCGTGAAGAAGAGGCCGGCGTAGCGAGCGAATCCGCTCTCTATCACGCCATGCAGCGAGCCCGCACGGGTCACATGGCCTCCATCGTGGAGACCATTCAGCGGGAGCAGGACGAGATTATCCGAGATAACACCCGCGGCGTGATGGTGGTAGAAGGCGGCCCCGGCACCGGTAAGACCGCAGTTGCGCTGCACCGCGTTGCCTATCTGCTCTATACCCACCGCGAGCTACTTTCTGCCACCGGCGTACTTATCGTGGGCCCCAATAGCAGCTTCTTGGACTATATTTCGCGCGTGCTCCCAGAACTGGGCGAGACCGGCGTGGTGCTCTCTACCATTGGTGGGCTCTTCCCTGGAATTGAGCCGGACCACGAAGAAAACCTCGTGGCTCGGGAAATCAAGGGTAGCGACGCCATGGTGGAGATCCTCTCCACTGCGGTCAAGGATTACCAGCTACTTCCCGACGACCCGCGTGAACTGGTAGTCGACGGCCTAGCCTTAGAGGTGACACCCAGCATGGTGAAACGCGCCCGTACACGGGCGCGTCGCTCGCGCAAACCACACAATGAGGCGCGTGGTGCCTTCATTGAGCACCTCGTAGAAGACCTAGCCCAGCAAATGGCAGAAAAGGTCGGTGCCGATCCGCTTGGCGGAAAGAATCTCCTTTCGCGCGCCGATGTCGATCAATTCCACGATGACCTTGCTGAGGACGCGGCCGTTACTGCCTTGATCGATGAGTTTTGGCCCGAACTACACCCCACCGATGTACTTGCTGCTTTAGTCTCCGCGCGCGAGCGCATCGCTTCTGCCGCGCACGGGTATGATGAGGAAACCCAAGAAGCGCTCTACCGCGCAGAGGGACGAGCATGGACGGATTCGGATGCGGCCTTGCTAGACGAGCTTGCCGTCCTCATCGGCCTGCCCAACCCTGAAGAAAAGAAGGCAGCCGATGATGCCGCGTGGCGCGAGCAAGTGGCTGATGCGGAAGACGCATTGGATATCTTGTCCTCCTCCGAGTCCACAGATAATGACGATGACATGTTTGAAGCAGAAATCCTCTCTGCCCACGATGTCATTGACGCCGAGACCCTGGCCCACCGCCAGGAGGTGCGCGATAAGCGCACCACCGCCCAACGCGCCCGCGAAGACCATACATGGGCTTATGGTCACATCATCGTGGACGAAGCCCAGGAATTAACGCCTATGGAGTGGCGAATGCTCTTCCGCCGCTGTCCATCACGGTGGATGACTTTGGTGGGTGATACCTCCCAGACCGGCTCCCCGGCAGGTGTTGATGACTGGGGCGAGGCCCTCGAGCCTTTCGTGGCTCAACGATTCCGTCACCACTTCTTAACCGTCAACTATCGCACCCCGCAGCCCATTACGGAATTGGCCAATGGACTTTTGGAAATGATTAACCCTGATGCCATCCCGGCGACAGCCATCCGTGATGGAGTGCAGGTGCGCCGGCTTGAGCAGGGTACCTACACCCCTGGAGTGCACAGCGAAGAGGATGGCAGGCTCACAGCGGTTATTGACGCCGCCACGGCGGAGCGCTACAAGGGCCTCGAGTTTGACCACGTGGTCGTGCTCGATCCGCAGCGCATCGTGGATGCCTCCCCACAGGGATTGCAGAACCTCTATGTCTGCATCACTCGTGCCACTCAATCCCTCACGCTCGTTGGTGACTGCGGCGAAGTTCTTTAGGCTCCCGTAAGCTTTGTGCCATGGCCTTATCTGACATCATGCGCAAAGCTGAAAGCTCACTTAACTCCATTACTTTGAAGCGCTCCCAACGCCGTGGATGGCAGCCCCTGATTGTGGGATATACAGGTTATGGCACCAACGATCAGGTGAGAATCTTCGGCCGCGTACTGATGCATGATCCTGATGAAGGCAAGAGGGATACGTGGGGTGAGCGCGGCTACCAGCAGTTTCTTACCATTCAAGTAGGACACCACGACGTTTCGGTAACTGTTGGAGAAAAGACTGTCACCGGCACCACCGATCGAAACGGATACATTGACTTACTAGTCCATGACCACGAATTAGAGCCTGGATGGCATACGGCAACAATCGAGGCCGCAAACGCGAATGCCGTGGAAGTCCAACTACTTATCGTTGATCCGGCGGCCAAGATCGGCATCGTTAGCGATATCGATGACACGGTGCTTGTCACGTGGCTGCCCCGCGCGCTAACGGCGGCGTGGAATTCCTGGGCCAAGCGCCCTAGTAAGCGACAGGCCGTTCCCGGAATGGCCGAATTCTATGCTCAGCTGCAGCAGCGCTTCCCCCAAGCCCCAGTGTTTTATCTTTCTACAGGCGCTTGGAATACCTTTGGCTCGCTCAAGAAATTCCTGTCCCACCATGGTTTCCCCGCGGGTCCCATGCTGCTGACGGACTGGGGCCCTACGGAAACGGGGCTTTTCCGCAGTGGTCAGGAGCACAAGCGTGTTCAGCTGCGCAATCTACTCATCGCCTACCCGGATATGCAATGGATTCTCATTGGCGATGACGGACAACATGATCCATTGACCTACGGCGATGTGGCTAATGAGCATCCGGACCGGATTCACTCTGTGCTTATCCGCAATCTGAGCCCGCAGGAGCAGTTGCTCTCCCACGGCTCCCTTAGCCCTTTGGCCGATGCCAATGAGGAGGGCCACTTCTCTATCCCCTTGATTCAGGGCGCAAACGGCAACGCCATTGCCGCCGCATTCAACGCTGCACACCCTACGGAGTAAGCTGCGCTTAACGACGAAACCCGCCTTGGTCTTTTCAAAGCAAGACCAAGGCGGGTTTTAATTGCCGTTCTTAGCTGACGGTGTGAACAATCATTACGTCGCAGTCGGACTGGCGAGCAACGTCTGCCGGCACGGAGCCCAGCAGGCGGCCGGTGAGAGAGTTGATGCCGCGGTTGCCCACGATGAGCAGGTCAGCATCGTTGTCGTTGACGATGGACATCAGGGCCTGTACCGGGGTGCCCGGGCGAACAGCGGTTTCGACCTTGGAAGCACCGAACTTCTCAGCGTGTGCCTTAGCGTCCTTGAGGTTTGCCTCGGCCTTCTCATCGCCCAAGATGGTTACGGAATCCTGGCGCAGGGTCTTGGAAGCCTGCTCCTGGTTCTCGTAGTAAGCACAACCGATAATCAGAGTGGAATCGAATGCGGCGGCGATCTTAGCTGCTCGCTCTACAGCGAGGAGAGAAGACTTAGAACCGTCAGTACCGACAACGATCGTGTTGTAGTCGCTCATGATGACCTTTCTTTGTGGGTGTGTACCCAGAGTGTTTATTTAGCCTACAAAGGCTTTACTGCCAGTGTAACAACGAAAAATGTTTAACGTTTCTCGCTGGTATTAACTACGACGACGTCTACCTTTGACTTGTGGGTTAGTTCTGTTGGCACAGAACCGAAGACTCGACCACGAACGGAGTTCACGCCGCGGTTGCCCACCACGAACAGGTCCACATCATAGTCCTGGCCTACCTCCAACAAGGCTTTTACTGGGTCTCCAGATTTGCCTACGATTTCAATGTGTTCCGCACCCTCCGACTCGGCGATACGGGTGGCATTGGTCAGGTAGGTACCGGCCATGTCCTCACTTACAACGGGCAGACCGGCTTCGTCGCCCCGCGGAGCACCAAGCATGGATCCAGCGTGGTTATAAAAGGCTGAAATGATAATCAGCTTGGCGTCGTACGCCCGTGCCATGGACGCCGCAGCGCGGACCGCGCGCAGGGAGGTTTCAGAGCCATCGGTGCCGACGGCAATGTTTTTATAAGTAAGCATTATTCTCCTTGCAGTTGAACTATTCCACAGTGACAACTAAACGGCGCTTCTGGCACTTATCCAGTATAACTAGCGCAGCTCTTGAGAGAAGCACCCGCGGAGCCATTCATCACTTTCAGGGGGAGAAAACTAAATTCCCGCTTCCTTCAATCCACGCAATTCCTTCTTTAGATCAGCGATTTCATCACGTAGTCGACCAGCCAACTCGAATTTGAGCTCGCGCGCGGCAGCCCCCATTTGGGCCGAGAGGTCGTCGATAAGCGCCTGCACCTCATCGGTAGCCATGCTGGAAATATCCCGCTTCTCCACCACTGCAGAGGGATCAGAGTTGGACTCCTCTTCCCCGCCGTCTTCATAGACCTGGTCAAGAATATCGGCAATTTTCTTCCGCAAAGGCTGCGGGTCAATGCCGTGTTCCTTGTTATAGGCAATCTGCTTTTCGCGGCGTCGCTCCGTCTCCTCGATTGCCTCTTGCATCGAATCGGTGATTTTATCGGCATACATAATCACCTCGCCAGAGACGTTACGGGCAGCACGGCCAATGGTCTGGATGAGCGAGGTCGTAGAGCGCAAGAATCCTTCCTTGTCCGCATCCAAGATGGCAACGAGCGATACTTCGGGAAGGTCAAGGCCCTCACGCAGAAGGTTAATGCCCACCAGCACATCAAACTCGCCAAGACGCAATTGCCGCAAAAGCTCGACGCGCTGCAAGGTATCGATATCCGAGTGCAGGTAGCGCACCTTAATCCCCTGTTCCAACAGGTAATCGGTGAGGTCTTCTGCCATGCGCTTAGTCAGCGTGGTCACCAGTACGCGCTCTTGCTGGGAAATGCGGGTGCGCACTTCATCAATAAGGTCATCAATCTGGCCCTTTGTGGGTTTGACGGTAACCTTCGGATCCACCAGACCAGTCGGGCGAATCACCTGCTCCACATACTCACCGTCCGAAGACGTAAGCTCAAAGTCGCCAGGGGTGGCAGACATGTAGACGGTTTGTCCCACGCGTTGTTCAAACTCATCGAAGGTCAGCGGGCGGTTATCCACTGCGGAGGGCAGCCGGAAACCGAATTCCACCAGGTTGCGCTTGCGGGACATATCGCCCTCGAACATGCCGCCAATCTGTGGGACAGTGACGTGAGACTCGTCAATAATGGTGAGAAAATCCTCTGGGAAGTAGTCCAGCAGCGTTGCCGGCGCGGAACCGGCTGGGCGGCCATCGACGTGGCGGGAGTAGTTCTCGATGCCGGAGCAAAAACCTACCTGCTCGATCATCTCCAGATCGTATTCGGTGCGCATGCGAAGCCGTTGTGCCTCCAGCAGTTTACCGCGGTTTTCTAGATCTTCCAGGCGCTCGGCCAATTCCTCTTTGATGGCAGCCACAGCTTTTTCCATGCGTTCGGGCCCTGCCACGTAGTGGGTCGCGGGGAATATGCGCACCTCATCTACTTCCTCGATGACATCACCAGTGACGGGGTGAATGTAGTAAAGGGAATCGATATCATCGCCGAAGAATTCAATGCGCACCGCGCGCTCCTCATAAGCCGGAATGATATCGACCGTGTCACCCTTGGCGCGGAAGGTACCGCGGGTAAATCCCACGTCATTGCGTTCGTATTGGATATCCACCAGCAAACGGAGGAAGCGGTCCCGGTCCAGCTCCTCATCCACGGAAATAATGACCGAACGATCCAAATAGGACTGCGGAGTACCCAAGCCATAAATGCAGGACACGGAGGACACAACCACCACGTCTCGGCGGGACAGCAGCGCCGAGGTGGCCGAGTGGCGCAGACGCTCTACGTCCTCGTTGATGGACGAGTCCTTTTCAATATAGGTATCCGTCTGCGCAATATAAGCCTCTGGCTGGTAGTAGTCATAATAAGACACGAAGTACTCCACCGCGTTATGCGGCAGGAGCTGGCGCAGCTCGTTCGCTAGCTGCGCTGCCAGGGTCTTATTTGGTGCCATCACCAGCGTGGGGCGCTGCTGTTTTTCAATCAACCAAGCGGCAGTAGCGGATTTACCAGTACCGGTAGCACCCATGAGTACTACATCGCGCTCATCGCGGTTGAGGCGTTCGTTGAGCTCTGCAATAGCAGCGGGCTGGTCGCCGGCCGGTTCGTATTCAGAGACAACCTGAAACTCACCTGGGGTGCGCTCGACCTCGCTGACGACGCGGTGCTCGGAATCTGGAATAAGAGGATGTTCAGCAGCAAAAGCCATGCCCACTACTCTACTGCTTATATGGCGCGGCTAGCTATGTTCACGGCAAGGAGTCCTGCGCGGTGCGCAGCCACTCTTCCAGCTCGCCGGTAGTCTCCCACAGCGCATAAACAGAAGACGTCTCTGGACGCATTGCACTATTAATGCGGCGGCGCAGCCACGCTTTAGACTGCGGCGTATACAGGGGCGCAAGATCCTCGCGGTGAATTCCTTCCGGCAGTGCATCAGCTTTCAGCTTTAACAAAGCACCCAGTGCGATCATGGTTTCCGCGTCATCGGAGTCCATGGGCTCTTCGGCGCATGACTTCTGAAAGGCTTTGAGATCGAAAGAGCCATCACGCAAGCTAGCGAGCAGTTCTCGCGCTGCGTGATTATCAAAAGGCCCTGTATCCCACGTTCCCACGGCGAGTAGCTTAAGACGCGAAAGTTAACACAACTTCTAAACTGCGTAAACTCTAACCGCCCAATGGTTAAAGTTTGGGTGACTCCGCGCCTAGGACTCCGCTTCTATACGGTTCATGACCTCGGCCGCTCGCGCGCGCAGCTGCTCCAGCGTTCCGTTGTTGTCAATGACGTGCGTGGCTGCGGCTAGTCTCACCTCATCAGGTACCTGCGCTGCTATGCGACGGCGCGCATCCTCCTCTTCCAGCCCGCGTGAAGCAACGAGGCGACGGACGCGCTCTTCAACGGCCACGTCGACCACGATGACGTAGTCCATGTCTTTGTCTAAACCGTTATCCACCAAAAGCGGCATATCGTAAACGGCAAAGTCATAACCCTCTTCACGTGCCTCAGCGAATTGGCGCTGCGTTTCCGCTTGGATGCGTGGATGAGTAATGGAGTTCAACAGTTCGGTATGTTCCTTGTCCGCAAAGGCTCGCCGAGCCAATTCCTTGCGGTTGAGGCTGCCGTCCGACAGCAAAATATCTTCTCCAAATGCTGCCGCCAGCTCCGATAGAGCGGGCTTGCCAGGCTTGACGACGTCGCGGGCAATGCCATCGGCGTCAACCACACGCCACCCCCGTTCGCGGCAGACCGTTGCGACTGTTGACTTACCACTGCCAATACCGCCTGTAAGGCCAATGAGTTTCATGGCAGCCACCCTACGCGAAAAGGAACCCCGCCATACGCGTTGATGAACTGCTCCCCATTAGTTGGACTGAGAAATCAGTTACCTACTAGTGGGGAGCAGTTGTATGCATACACGTAGTTCGTTGTCGGCGGGGCAGCGGGAAGAATTGGTGGCCCTTTTCGAGCAGGGTTGTAGTTACTGGGCTGCAGCGCATCATGTCGGTGTTGGTGTTTATCCAGTTCGCGCTTTGTTTCGTCGGTTCTTGCTCCATGGCAAGCTGTGTCTTGTGGAAAAGCCTTCAAAGCAGCAGTACTCCTTCGAGATCAAAAAGGAAGTTGTCCAACGCCATCTCACTGGCGAGTCAAAGATGAGTCTTGCCCGTGAGTTTGGCCTGTCGTCAGACCAAGTGGTTGGATATTGGTCGCGGAAATGGCGCAAAGGCGGCGATGACGCCTTAAAACCGAAGCCGAAGGGCAGGCCTAAAGGTTCAGCTAAGCCGAAAGTGCTTTCTGAAGAAGATAAGCTACGTCGCGAAAACGAACGGTTGCGGGCCGAAAATGCCTACCTAAAAAATTGCGGGACTTGAGGAATCAGGGACGCGCCTGAAAGTCCAAGCGATCGTCATCCTCAAGTCTCACCACCGCTTGGAGTACCTCCTAGAGGCAGCCGGTATGCCGCGGGCGACATTCTTCTACCACCAGAAACGACTCAGCGAGCCAGATAAGCACGCTGCGATCAAGGACGCTATCCGGGAAAGCTTCGAGGTTAACAAACATCGCTACGGCTATCGGCGAGTGTTGCTGGACCTGCGCAACAAGGGCTGGGTGGTCAACCACAAACTCGTTTACAAACTCATGCGCCAGATGGGGCTTCGGGCCAAGATCCGCCAACGCAGACCGTATATTTCCTACGCAGGAACTAAAAGTCGCATTGCTGACAACAAGCTTGACCGCAAGTTCACCCCAGACACGCCAAACACCGTCTTTGTCAGCGACGTCACCGAGTTCAGGGTCGCAGGCCGAAAAGTGTATTTGTCACCGGTGATGGACTTGTTCGACCGCTCAATCGTCGCTTACACCGTGGCTACATCGCCGACGGCAGCGTTTACCGCCGAATCCTTGACTAAGGCGATTGCAGCCTGCGCGCCGAAGCCTGGGTGGATGATGCACACCGATCAAGGCTTCCAGTACCAGCATTCCTCCTGGCGTAACCTGATCAGTGACAACGGCGGTGTCCAGTCAATGTCGCGAAAAGCCAACTGCTACGACAACGCAGTAATGGAGAGCTTCTTTGGCCACTTGAAAACCGAGATGTACCACGGAGAAGTCTTCGACACCGTCGAGGACTTTAACCAAGCCATCGAAGACTACATCCAGTGGTACAACACCGAACGCATCCAACAACGACTCAAGGGCCTGACCCCGATGCACTATCGGAATCAGGCCCTTGAGTCCCTCACCGCCTAGAATTAAACCAGTCCAACTTTTGGGGGCCAGTTCATGATGCGGGGTTCCTCTGTCGCTATAGGTGTCAGCGTTTCTTTATTCCGCTGCTTCCTCCGGCTTCGGCGGAATGCGGAGCAAATCATCACTCGGGGTAACCTGGCCGGCTTCACCGGAGACCGCGCCGAACTTGGTGGCGTTAGTGACCACAACCGGAGTAATCAGGTTATAGCCCTTGGAACGGATGAAGTCTGGGTCAAAGCTAATCAACTTATCGCCCGCGGCAATACGTTGCTTCTTTTCCACATGAACTTCGAAGCCTTCGCCGCCCAGTTCCACGGTATCGAGGCCTACGTGGATGAGCAGTTGCACGCCATTGTCGAGGCTAAGGCCTACCGCATGGCCGGATTTTTGAACGGTGAGCACCTTGCCGTCGGCAGGCGCATAGACGGTAGTGCCAGTTGGCTGGACTGCCATGCCAGGCCCCAGCTTCGCGCCTGCGAAGATAGGATCTGGGACCTCTGAGAGGTCCACTGCCTCGCCCTCTAGAGGGGAATCCAACACGATGTCGTCCTTGCCAGCCTGCTTGGCGGCAACACCAGTAGCAGCAGCGCCCGCAGCGCCAGCAGCAACGGCGCCACCCGCATTCGAGGACTCTTCCTTCCCAGCATTGGTGGGCTTAAACTCCGAACGAGCAGCTACGTCCTCCACAGATTCGCCCTGTTCGCGGGCGATGCGCTCCAAGTCTGCCTGCTTTTCCTCTGCAGTACGGTAGCCGAAGAACAGGGTCAGGAAGAAAGAGGTAAGGAACGCAGCCGCGATACCAAGTACGTAACCCAGCTGCGGGGTCATAGCGCCAGTGGTCAACGCAGAGGTAAAGACGAAGGCCTCAGCGCGGACATCGAAGAGACCGATGATGGCGCCGCCTATCGCACAACCTGGCAGCAACCGGTAGTAGCTGCGGCGGAAGCGCAACAAGATGCCGTAGAGGGAAGGCTCCGACACGCCACCAAGCATGCCCGCAGCGAAGGCACCGATAGAAACCTGGCGCATGGCATTGTTCTTCTCCCTGAAGGAGATAACCATGACCGCGCCTACGACGCCGAAGCAAGCGAAATTCCATGCGCCCATCGGGCCCTGAATGAAGTCGTAGCCGTAGGTTGCGATGTTCTGAATCATGATGACATTCAGCGGCCAGTGCAGGCCCATCGGAACGAGGAACGGGTACAGCAGCGGAATAACGATAGCCAGGATGAACGGCGAGAAATCATTGATCTGGTACAGGATCCAGGAAATGCCGTTGCCCACGCCAATGCCGAACGGGCCGAGTAAGAAGGCCGTTGCCGGAATCATGATGAGCAAGGAGAAAAACGGCACGAAGACCATATGAACTGCGCTCGGGATGATCTTCTTTAGGCCCTTTTCCACCCAGTACAGGCCGATTGCGGCCAAAATGGGCGGGAAAACCTGGGAGCCATAAGAGTTAATAACCAGCGGCAGGCCAAATACGTTGACCGTATCGCCTTGCTCACCCAGCGACATAAATTCAGGAGTCAGCAGAGCTGCGGGAATAGCCGCGGAGACCCACATATTCGCACCCAACTTTTGGGCCGCGGTCGCACCGACCATCACCGGCAAGAAGTAGAAGACCGACTGGTACATGGCGTGAGCCAAGCGGAAGCCTTCCGGCTGCTCCTCCAGCGGTGCACGGAAATCCTGGATGTGTGCCGTGTCCGCCAGGATGAGCAGCATGATGATGAGCGAGGCGCCGAGCAATGCCCACAGGACGGGGCGGAAAGTATCAGAAAGAAACTCGAAGCAGTAATCTACCCAGTCATACTTACCGCGAACACCGTCATACTCCTTCTTGGAGGACGCTTCTTTGTCGCCGGAAGCATGCACACCGGGCTGCTTGATGATCTCGTTGTAGTAGTCAGCAACGCCGCCGCCCATGACTACTTGGTAGCCGTGAGCGCCCTGGGGCACGGTTCCAAGCACCGCTGGTTCGCTATCGAGCTTTTCTTGGTCAACTTTCCCCGCATCGGCCAGTTGAAAGCGCAGGCGCGTAGCGCAGTGCGTCAGCGACGTGATGTTGTCGGCGCCGCCGATACTTTCAATGATGTGGGTGGAAGTGTCCTTGATAGATGCCACTTCTTACTCCTCAGTTCAAATACCACTTATAACCAGTACTGCACTGGCTATAACGTCAGGTTTGAGTATAAGAGGATTCCCACATGAACAAAAGCCCGTTTTGTGGACTTGCCAGGGAGTTTTTCCACTTGTCACTGCTTGTCCGCTGGTCAACCACCTAAAGGCAACGAACATCCTGGCAAACGATTGCACAAACTGTCTAAAAGATCACAAAAGCCGCGCCCACCCCATCTAGGTGATGAAGTGGGCGCGGCCGTGAGCCAAGCTTTCAGGCTTAGCGGAAACTAAGCGGAAGCTTTAGTTGCCAGCGAGCTTGTCGCGCAGTGCGGCGAGCTGCTCGTCGGAAGCCAGGGAGCCGCCAACCTCTGCCTGAGTCTCGGATGCCGGAGCTGCATCGGAGGAATCAGAGGAGTAGTTGGAGGACTCAGCAGACTCAGCAGCCTCAGCGGCTGCGGCGCG
This sequence comes from Corynebacterium sp. MSK195, assembly GCF_030228885.1. Taxonomy (NCBI): domain Bacteria; kingdom Bacillati; phylum Actinomycetota; class Actinomycetes; order Mycobacteriales; family Corynebacteriaceae; genus Corynebacterium; species Corynebacterium sp. MSK195. The sequence goes on from NZ_JASPGT010000003.1 coordinate 37,219, forward strand.
GTTGCGCTCGATCTGAGCGGTGTGCAGGTTGAAGCGACGCTCGGACTCTGCGTAGCGTGCCTCCCAAGCCTGACGCTGCTCGTCGAAGCCTTCCTTCCACTCGTTGGTCTCAGGGTCGAAGCCCTCAGGGAAGACGTAGTTGCCCTGCTCGTCGTAGGAGTCAGCCATGCCGTACTTGGACGGATCGAACTCTTCGGTGTAGTCCTCGTCTGCCTGCTTAACGGACAGGGAGATACGACGACGCTCGAGATCGATGTCGATGACCTTGACCATAACTTCCTGGCCAACGGTGACAACCTGGTCCGGAACCTCGACGTGGCGCTGAGCCAGCTCGGAGATGTGAACCAGGCCCTCGATACCCTCCTCGACGCGAACGAAGGCGCCGAACGGAACGAGCTTGGTGACCTTGCCCGGAACGATCTGGCCCACAGCGTGGGTGCGGGCGAATACGCGCCACGGATCTTCCTGGGTAGCCTTCAGGGACAGGGAAACGCGCTCGCGGTCCAGATCAACGTCCAGAACCTCAACGGTTACCTCGTCACCAACGGTGACAACCTCGGATGGGTGGTCGATGTGCTTCCAGGACAGCTCGGAAACGTGAACCAGGCCGTCGACACCGCCGAGATCGACGAAGGCGCCGAAGTTGACGATGGAGGAAACAACGCCCTTGCGGACCTGGCCCTTCTGCAGCTGGTGCAGGAACTCGGAGCGAACCTCGGACTGGGTCTGCTCGAGGTATGCACGGCGGGAGAGGACAACGTTGTTGCGCTGCTTGTCCAGCTCGATGATCTTTGCTTCCAGCTCCTGGCCGATGTACGGCTCCAGGTCACGGACGCGACGCATCTCAACGAGGGATGCAGGCAGGAAGCCACGCAGGCCGATATCCAGGATGAGGCCGCCCTTGACAACCTCGATAACGGTACCGGTAACAGGCTCTTCCTTGGCCTGCAGCTCCTCGATGGCGCCCCATGCACGCTCGTACTGCGCACGCTTCTTGGACAGGATCAGACGACCTTCCTTGTCCTCCTTGGTGAGAACAAGTGCGTCAACCTCATCGCCGACCTCAACAACCTCGTCCGGGTTGACGTCGTGCTTGATGGACAGCTCGCGGGAAGGGATAACACCTTCGGTCTTGTATCCGATGTCCAGCAGTACCTCGTCGTGGTCAACCTTGACGACAGTACCCTCGACAATGTCACCATCGTTGAAGTACTTGATGGTGGCGTCTACAGCTGCGAGGAAGTCCTCTGCGGTTCCGATATCGTTAATCGCAACCTGCGGGGTGTTAGAAGATGGCATATTGAAAAATGCTCCGAATAAATGTAGGAAATCGAAATTGGACAACTGCGCGTCTCTCGAAAAAAGCTTGCTAAGCTGCACAAATGCAGCTAAAAAGAGAAATAATCGATCCCGCCTCGTGATTGCTTAAAGCCTTCCTACAGGGGCTTAGAACAACCCGCGGCATAGACACGCCCGTTTAACACTACATCTGTCCAGCTAAAAGGGCAAATACGCGGACCAACTATTTCGCAAAGGAATTTCTTCCACCGTGACTTCCCCCTCGCACGCAAACCAGGCCTACTGGGATAGCGACGCCGCCAACTACCACGCCGAGCACCCCGACTACCTATCTTCCTTTTACTGGTGCCCAGAAATGCTGCACGAAGACCAAGCGCACTTGCTAGGCGACGTCTCGGCTTCCTCCGTCCTCGAAATTGGCTGCGGCTCCGCCCCGTGCACCGAATGGCTGCAGTCGCGCGCACACTTCGCCACCGGCTTCGATATCTCCCGCGGCATGCTTAACCACGCTGCACCCGGACTCCCCTTAACGCAGGCCGATGCACTGTCACTCCCCTACGCCACCGGCTCCTTCGACGCCGCATTTTCGGCGTTCGGAGCCTTTCCCTTCCTTGCCAACCTTGACTTAGCCTTAGGTGAAGTCTCCCGCGTTCTTAAACCATCCGGTCGCTTTGTCCTTTCGGCCAACCACCCGATGCGCTGGATTTTCCCCGACGACCCCACCGATCTCACCGCCGGTATCAGCTATTTCAACCGCGCCTATGTGGAACAAGACCGCGATGGCAACCTCACCTATGCGGAGTTCCACCGCACCATCGCCGACTGGTTTAAGGCCTTACAGGGCGAAGGCCCCTACCTGATAGAGGACATCATCGAGCCCGAATGGCCAAGGGAGCTCACCACTACGTGGGGCCAATGGTCACCACAGCGAGGCGAAATCTTTCCCGGCACGATTATTTTCGTCTGCCGCAATTCCCGCTAACCTATAGACATGGTTTTGGACCGGATTGGCTTATTGATACGACGTGGCATTGCCTGGTGGATTGATAGTTTCCTAGCCGCTGCCATCGTCATGGTAATGCGATGGGTAGTAAACGCGGTAGCCGACCATCCACTCACGGGAGAGACCTTAGAACTCTATAATGCCATTGCCGCCGCCGTGGTCTTTTACGCCTATCGAGTATGGGTGGAAGCCACGAAATCCACCTCGCTAGGTAAATGGTCCCTGCAGCTAGAAATCATTGCTACCCACCCAGGATTCTTCACCGCTTGCCTGCGCAATTCCTGGCTATTGCTAACAATGCTTACGCTGACAGGCTGGCCCGGAGTCATGCCGCTACTTTTAGCAATTCTCAGCATAAGCATGCTCGCTTTTGGTCAAACCCCTTTCGACATGCTGGCCAATTGCCTAGTGGAGCGCCGACCTCAGATGGATACGCCTTCTTTGCGTGGCCAGAGGTAATAAGCAAGTGCGAAAATAACCAACGCGGCAAACATCCACGCGGACGGAAAGAGAAACGCAAGCGCCGTGGATACGACCATCACCCCAGCAGCCGTTAATCTCCTAACCTTAGGGTTTGGCGCCACGCGCGCTATGATCATGGCCATCAAAAAGTAAGACCCGGCAAAAACCGGGTACGAAATTGCAGAGGCTTTATGCTCTTCAAGAAATTGGGCTAGCCCGAGGTCATTAATATCGGCTGCAAGAAGATTCACTTGAATGGCCCACAGGCTTTCAAAAAAGCGGAGATTCCATTTATTCATTTTCTCTTCCAGAGTCACTGAACAATATTTCCCTTCTTAGTTTCTCCATTTGCACGCATAAATTCCTCCGCACAGAAAAGGCTACCTAAAAAACTTAGCGCGCATTCCGCCACAGTTTCTGAACTTTCCGCTCAGCATAGCCCGGTATGCCCAAATCCTCGATAGCTTGCTTATTCCACGTCCCACAAACTTGGCTGTCCACCACAATGGCGCGGCGAAATACACCGCGGTTTCCAGGGGCAAGTATCTCGTGAACCTCTGAAGTCATTGCGAATAACCGATCTCGGTATCCCAAGATGTACTCGTCGAAAGCCCCCAACAAGAACACCGAACGCTTTCTTCGCGCCTCGGCCATATCTATTACTTCTAACGAGACAAAGTCCTGGGATTCTTCCCCACACCGCACGATATCCGGCGGAAGGTTTTCAGCTGCTGGCTTTATTAGTCTTTGCGGTAGCTTTGTCCACCAAGCAAAGTCCGGCAGCGTCGCTGGGCCATGAGTGCGGAAATACCGGACCATTATGTCAGCGGTAGCTGCGACCTTGTCTCCATTGAAAGCTTCGTCTATCCCCGGCAGCTCCACTGGTGTGATGAGCTGCTCGGCTCCACAGTAGACGGCGTGACCGCTTTCCATTGCTACGCGCACAACGTGCCAGAAGGGCACTTCAGGCAACGCTGTGGTCGCCCGTTCCTTAAGCTCGGCACGCGAAAGCGGACGATCGATGAGCTCGGCCACCTTTGCTCGCAACTCTGCGTCCCCCTTGCGCCCTTTAGCGCACAGTTCAGTTATCCAGCCTATGTCCTTGACAGAAGCCGCGAAAAGGGTATTGCGCATGGGATATCCACGCACAATATTCCCAGCATCCGAGTGGTCTTCCGCCCGCAAAGCAAGTGAGCGCCGTATGGAATGCAGGTCTTGGCCTTGCATGACGCCGAAGGAACGGACTACTTCCTCAGCGCTCTTCCACCGCTGAACGGTTAGGCCTTGAGAGGCAAGCCTAAGGCGCGCCTTTTCTCGGCGGGAGAAAGAAACCGCGCTAGTGGGCCGCGGCATCCCAATCCTTGCCGGCACCAGCCGAGACCTCTAGAGGCACGTTGAGCTCGATGGCAGAGTCCATCTCTCGTTCGAGAATTTCACGGACCTTGTCAGCCTCACCGGGGGCGACTTCGACTACCAATTCATCGTGCACCTGAAGCAACACGCGAGACTTCATTCCATGCAGTGCGCGGTCCACGCGAATCATCGCCACCTTAATAATGTCTGCGGCAGTGCCCTGAATCGGTGCATTAAGCGCTGCGCGCTCCGCGTTCTCGCGCGCTAGGCGGTTATCGGAGTTGAGCTCTGGCAAGTAGCGGCGACGGCCAAAGAGCGTTGCCGTGTAGCCATCCTTGCGGGCTTGGACCACGACTTCATCGAGGTACTTCTTCACGCCGCCAAAGCGCTCAAAGTAGCTTTCCATGATGGACTTTGCCTCCCCCGCCGGAATGCCTAATTGCTGGGATAGACCGAAAGCGGAAAGTCCGTATACCAACCCATAAGACATGGCCTTAACCCGGCGGCGCAGCTCGGGTGTCACTTGGTCAACGGGGACGTCAAAGACTCGAGAGCCAACATAGTTGTGTAGGTCTTCGCCTTCCTTGTAGGCCTCGATGAGGCCCGGGTCAGCGGAGAGGTGCGCCATGACACGCATCTCAATCTGCGAGTAGTCCGCGGTCATAAGTTCTTCGTAGCGCTCGCCTACGACAAACGCGGAGCGAATCTGTCGCCCAGCTTCTGTGCGCACCGGGATATTCTGCAGATTTGGCTCGGTAGAAGACAGGCGGCCAGTCGATGTCACCGTCTGATTAAACGTGGTGTGGATGCGCCCATCCGGCTGCACGGTTTTGATTAGACCTTCGAGGGTGGTCTTCATCTTCTGGTACTCACGGTGAGCCAAGAGGTGGTCTAAGAACGGGTGGGGGTTCTTGGCCGCGAGCTGTTCAATCTCCTTGGCCGCGGTGGAATAGCCGGTCTTTGTCTTCTTGGTCTTGGGCAGTTCGAAGGTCTCGAAGAGAACGGTTTGCAGCTGCTTCGGCGAGTTGAGGTTGAGTTTGTCATCGCCGGCAAGCTCACGGGCGGCGCGCTCTTGTTCGGCGACCTGCTCTACAAAGGCATCCTTTTGCGTTTCGAGAATGTCAACGTCAACGGCGATTCCGGTAGCCTCCATTCGCGCCAGGATGGTTAACAGCGGCAGCTCGAGGTCGGTATAGAGCTCGAAAGAGTCAATCTCCTGCAGCTCCGCAGTGAGCCGTTCTGCCAGCTCCATAATTGCCGCGGCCTGGTCCACTAGAGAGGAATTATCCAAAAGGGACAGCTGCTCCGTGGCGGCGCCGAGGGTCTTTTGGAGGTGGCGCTGGTAGACGTCGGCAAGCGCATAAGTGCGCTGACCAGGGCGAAGCAGGTAGGCAGCAAGGGCCGTGTCATGAGCGATGCCGGCAAGCTCAATACCGCGGCCGGCAAGCATATGGAAGGCCGCCTTTGCCTCGTGGAAATACTTCGGCGCATCGGAGGCCAACCACTGTGCAAGGACCTTATCGTCCTCGGCAGTAAGATCGCCCAGCTCCACTTGCAGGCCGTGGCGTTCTTGGTCCACGAAAGCAATCGCCGAAGCATCACCCTGCCCCGGGTTTCCCTCGCCTTGGACATAAACTGCAACGTGCTTACGGCCAGGCAGCCACTGAGACAATGGCTCATCGTCGATGACTGTTTCTAGCTCTTGGACTTCCTCGGCTTGCTGCGCTGCCTCAGCACCATCATTGGGAATGGCGGCGAGTACGCGATCACGCAGGTTGGTACCGAACTCTAGGTCATCGAACTTGGCGGCAACGTCGGCGACCTTGGCTTCCTTAAAGGCCAAGTCATCTGGACCGACCTCTAGGTCCATGTCCGTGATCATCTGGGTGAGTTTCCGGTTCATCTGCACCTGCTCGATGCGCTCGCGGAAGTTATTGCCCACCACGCCCTTAATTTCCTCGGCGTGCTCTACCAAGGATGCCAAGTCTCCATACTTGACTATCCACTTGGTGGCCGTCTTCTCGCCCACCTTTGGGATGCCCGGCAAATTATCAGAAGGATCGCCACGCAGCGCGGCAAAGTCCGGGTATTGCGCGGGGGTGAGACCGTACTTCTCTTCTACCGCGGAAGGGGTAAAGCGGTGGAGCGTGGATACGCCCTTCATCGGATAGAGCACCGTCGTAGACTCATTAACCAACTGCAGGTAGTCACGGTCTCCAGTGACGATGAGAGTCTCATAGTCCTGTGCCTCGGTTGCGAGAGTAGCCAGAATGTCATCGGCCTCGTAGTTCTCACGAGAGAGGGTGGTAATGCCCAGCACCTCGAGCACCTCGCGAATGAGGTCTACCTGACCCTTGAATTCCTCCGGCGCGGCCTCGCGCTGGGCCTTATATTCCGAGAACATCTCAGTGCGGAAGGTCTTGCGCCCCACGTCGAATGCCACCGCAATGGCGTCGGGGGTCTCTTCCGCCACGATATTAGAGAGCATCGATAAGAATCCATACACGGCATTAGTGTGCTGACCTCCTGAGGTGGAGAAATTATCCACCGGCAGGGCATAGAAGGCACGAAAGGCCATAGAGTGGCCGTCAATGAGCAGAAGTCGAGGCTGATTAGTAGTCACCTGCCCCATCCTAGAGAACCAGGCCGACATCCGAACACCCCGGTGTAGATACTGTGGATGACGTGGGCATTCCCCCGCCGCCCCCTACCCAATTAGGAATTCGCCTAGTGCCTGCGCTACTATTTTCACAGTCAAAGGCAGTTCGCCTTTGGAGAGTGCGCCCCTGTAGCCCAATTGGCAGAGGCAACGGATTCAAAACCCGTCCAGTGTGAGTTCGAGTCTCACCAGGGGCACGACTAGCAAAGACCTCGGTTTCCACTAAGTCAGGAAACCGAGGTCTTTGCTTTAGCCCAGTTCAGGCAGGGTTGGCAGGTGATACTTGCGCAGGAGCGCGTTGATTTGCGGGATCGAAGTCTTCAGTTGCGGCAGGGCTAGGCCGATGAGTCCGGCCACGCCCGCGATGCCGAGGATTGCTCCCAGAACTGCGGGCTTGGAGCTCGCGTCGCTGCTCGAAGCGGAGCTACCTGCGGCCGGCTGCGTAGTATCGGCCGGTTTGCCGTCCCCGTGTGCACGGGCGGTAAGCCATTCCTCCTTGCCCAGAACACCCTGGGTCAGGCGGGTCTCACCGATCCAGCCGTACCACGGGTCCTGCGGGCGCTGGTTATCAAAGCCGCCGCCCATAACCCACTGCAGGTCGCGCGGGAGAAGGCCTTCGGCGCCTACCGCATTGCGCAAGATGGGCGCGCCGTTGATAAACATTTCCACGCTATCGCGCTGCGGATCATTGACCACGGCAATGTGCATCCATTCGTCCTTGGGCACCTCGTGGGACCATACGGTAGAACCGCTTCCCTGCTTCGGCTCCGCCCACCAGCGCAGCTCGCGGAGATTGGAGATACCAAACATGACGGTGGGGTCCGTGTCATCAGAGCCGTCCACCAGCTTATTAATGGCAGAGTCGCGGCTAAGCGCACTTCCCCAGCCATGCTGGGCACCATTGAAGTCTTTAGGAATCTTGACGAAGGATTCGAAGGTATACCCCTTGGTGGTATCGACGCTATTGGCTGCCGCGCCCTTATCGGTGCGGAACTCGGCATTGCCTACCTTGCCGGCAGGGTCGGACCAGAAGAGGGATCCGGCATCAGAGGACAGCGGGTGGTGATCGGAGCTATAGGTCACCCGATCACCTAGCATGGCGCCAGAACGATGCAGGTCGCTGCCGGAATCGCTGGCAATATCGGGGATGGTGGTGCCACGGCCGGCAGGGGCGCCGTCGGCAAGCGCATGCCCGTCCTTGTCCTGGGCCTGGCCCGGGCGCCAGTGGAATACCGTGCGATCATTCTTGGCAAAGTCATCCGCGCCCTTGGGCAGCTCATCCTCCGCGATGGTATAGGGCCTATAGCCTTCCGCGGCGATGTCGCGCGCACGCTGCGCCAGGTCCGGCTGGTGGCCCTCACCCACGGTGAAATCCGGGGAAAAGGAGGAAAAACGCTGCTCAAAGTCGAACGGAATGGCGTAGCTATCGCCCTTACCATCCAGGGTGAGCTTGTCGAACTGCGTCAGCTCCTCGTGCGGCTTCTGCGCCACCCACGGAGAGAGCGCGGTCATCTCCAGCTGCTTGCCGGAAAGGTCGAACTCGAGCACGCCTAGCAATCCATTGCCACCCTGATAGGCCATTTGATAGTCCTGCAAGATGGAAACGACGTCATGGCCGGCATCGTTTTTGTCCACGCGGTAGCCCGCACCGTGGTGGTGGCCGCCCATCACCAGGAAGATCTGGTCGTTGCGCTTGATGAACTTATCCCATAGGCCCTTGCCATAGTCATCGGAATAGAAAACGTTGCCCTCGCCATCGATATTGAGGGCTTCGTGCGTCGTGACGATGACGGGGAGGTTGGGGTGCTTATCGATGATGCCTTGCGCCCACTCAATGGCTTTTTCATCGGCGCGCCAGCCCAGCGCAAGGTTGAGGTACTTCTGACCCTCAGCCTCAAAGATGTGAGCCTCGGAGTCATTATTGACCGCAGTGTAGCGCTCTTGGAAGGTCTCCGGGTTTGCGGCCTTGGCGCGATCGGCGCTAAACCACTTGTCATACGGGTGGGCCGCCGCACCCTCGACGTCCATGTCGTGATTGCCGGGCAGGATGGAGTAGTTCAGATCCGAGTCGTCGAGGACCTGCATGGCCTTATCGGCTACCTGCCATTCGCCCTCCACGTTCCACTGGTCTACAACGTCACCCAGGTGGGTGACGAAGTCCATGTTCAGCTCGTCTTGGTGGTCTACCAACCATTGAGTTTGGGCCAAGTAGGGTTCGCTTCCGTAGCGAGCTTGGGCCAAGTTGCCCGTCTCCGGGGTGGAATAGCGCGAATAGAACTGGGTATCCGGTAAGACGCCGATGCTGAAACGAGAGCCCTCGCTTGGCGACGCCCCCTCGGCCCCAACCTCCGCAGCGCTTGCGGCCGGTACAACAATGAGGTTTCCCACCACCGCGGTTGCAGTTAGCGCAGGCAGGACGAAACGATTTTTCATAGAGAGTCCTTTAAGAATGGAAAGGAATGCTTGCTCAGGGAAGATGGCGGGAATACGCAAGGGATTCTAGGACGTGAAGCTTTCAGCTAGTTGAAGCCCGCGTAAACAGGAGACTGAATAATGGGAAACTTATGGTTGCCTCTGGAAGAGACATCTTCTCGTGTGAGATTCCGTATAACCTGCCCCAAACTGCATAGTTGCATTGGGGTGCATTAAACTGACAGAATATTCATGAATGGGGTTTTACCTCTACGGTTAGGGAGAAGACCCTCCCCTAGCGCGGCAGGTAGATCACCGCCCTCTAATGAAAGATATGCATTACGATTCACAGTGGTTCGCCTAGCCTCCCACTTCGGCACTTTTCTGCTGCCTTGCTAGGCCAGTCGCCCTCCGCACCAGCCCCCTCCCAGGTAGATTTTTATTTTATGCAGTACATTTTGAACGCTATCCGCGGCGCCCTCATCGGCATGGCCGAGCTCGTACCGGGCATCTCCGGTGGCACCGTGGCGCTCATCGTGGGCATTTATGAACGCGCAGTCCACAACGCCAACGATCTCATCTCCGGCCGCTTCAAGAAGGTGGAATGGAGCTTCCTCATCTCCGTAGCGATCGGCATGTTCATCGCCGTCTTCGGAATGTCCACCGTGCTTTCTAACTTCGTAGATAATCACGTATCGGCTTCCGGAGCGCTCTTTTTGGGCATGGTTGCCGTGTCCATTTTTGTACCGCTATCCATGCTTTCTAAGCAGGAGAGGCTACGCCCCTCGTCCATCATCGCGTTCGTCGTTGCCACGATTGCCATCTTCTTTATCACCGGATTCACCTCCGAACCGCACGAGAACCCCAGCCTTATTGTGGTCTTCTTCGCCGCCGCCATCGCGGTATGCGCACTCATCCTGCCTGGCATCTCCGGCTCGCTCATCCTGCTGACCATGGGCCTCTACCAGCCCATCATCGGCGCCGTTTCGGATCGTGACCTGGGCACTATCGCCGTCTTCGCGCTGGGTGCCCTGTGCGGCCTGGCGGCATTTATCAAGGTGTTGAACTTCCTGCTGGATCACCACCGTGCCCCCACGCTGATGGCCATGGCAGGCTTCATGCTCGGTTCTCTGCGCGCACTGTGGCCCTGGGGAGCTGACCAGGATGCCTCTAGCGGCATCATCATCGGCATGTTCATCCTCGGTGCGCTTATCGTCTCCGCGTTCATCTTCGTAGACTCGAAGAAGGCTCGCGCTATAGATGAAAGGACGGCGCAAAAGTAATGTCGCGCTCGTTTTCTCGCCGCGCGATTATCGCCGCGGTCCTCGTCCCCACGCTGAGCCTGGGCGCCTGCGTCACCAACGAGGAAGATTCCACTCCGGACGGCTGGGAAGAACCCCATACCGCAATGGTGCCGGAAATTGCCGCCATGTATGACGACAACGATGGCGTCCTCACTGCCGGTACTAACCCGCCCTATGCCCCATTTCAGCTTAAGGATTCCCACGGGGCGCTCCAGGGCGTTGAACTCGATCTTGCTCGCGCCGTTGCCGGTGTCTTGGGACTCGATTTCCAGCCCGTGGAACAGGACTTCTCCATGATCTTGCCCGCCGTGCAATCGGGCCAGATTGATATGGGCGCATCCGGATTCACGGATAACCCCGAGCGCCGCAATGAATTCGACTTTGTAGATCACCTCTACGCCGGCATCCAGTGGGCCGAACGAGTAGACGGATCTAAAAAGGTTGACCCGGATAATCCTTGCGGCTTGACCGTTGCGGTGCAGCGCACCACGGTATCTGAAACCGACGATGTGCGGCCCAAGAAGGATGCGTGCAACGGCGATCTCACAGTCTTGTCTTATGACACCGGTGACAATGCCGCGCTGGCGGTACTTATGGGACGCGCAGATGCCCTGTCCGCAGACTCCCCAGTAACGGCGTGGGCTGTGAATCGCTCCGAAGGAAAGATGCGGCAGGTAGGCGATATGTTCCAAGCATCGCCCTATGGCTTTGCCGTACCCAAGGATTCCGATTTGGGCAAGGCCTCTGCCGCGGCACTGCAACACCTCATCGAAACCGGTGAGTATGCAGAAATTTTGTCCCGCTGGGGCATCGAGGATGGCTTAATAGACCAGGCAATGATTAATGAAAGGCCGATCAATGGTTAATGAAAATGCGGCGACGCCAGCTACGGCAGAGCCTAAGGAAAAGCCCGCCAAAATCGAAGCGCGGCCTCTACGCCACCCGTTGCGCTGGGTATTCGCCGGCCTGCTTATCGTGCTCGGCGTGTGGTTCATCATCGCCTCCGCGCGCAACGAGGCTTTTGGCTGGGACACCTACTTCCAGTACCTCTTTGATAAGCGCATTGCACTTGCCTCCCTCCACACCATCGCCATCACAATTTTGTCCATGATCATCGGCGTTGTCGGTGGTGCCATCCTTGCGGTTATGCGCATGTCCCCCAACCCGGTGCTGCGCAGCGTTTCCTGGATATTCCTCTGGGTCTTCCGCGGCACGCCGATCTATGTGCAGCTGGTGTTCTGGGGCCTGCTCTCCGCCATCTATCAGTCCATCAACCTGGGCTTTACCGAGGTATCTTTGCAGACGATCCTCACCAACGCTTTCTTCCTTGCGGTGATGGGCCTGGGGCTTAATGAAGCTGCCTATATGGCCGAGATTGTGCGCTCCGGTATCACCTCCGTTCCCGAGGGCCAGAAGGAAGCCTCCAAGGCACTGGGCATGTCCTGGTGGATGACCATGCGCCGCACCGTCCTTCCGCAGGCCATGCGCATTATCATTCCGCCCACAGGCAATGAGTTCATTTCCTTGCTCAAGACCTCTTCCCTCGTGGTGGCCATTCCTTATACCGAGGAAATCTTCGGCCGTTCCACGGATATTTCCGCCGCCCTCTTCCAGCCCATCCCGCTGCTGCTGGTCGCAGCGTCCTGGTACCTCGTGGTTACTTCCCTGCTGATGGTGGGTCAGTACTTCCTGGAGCGCCGCTTTGAGCGCGGTGCCACCCGCGAACTCACCGGCCGCCAACTTGCTGCGCTGGCAGACGCTGAAGGAACCATCCCCCGCAACGTATCCGTGATTTCGGAGGCTAAAAACTAATGGCTACTCCCATGATTTCCGCCCAGAACGTCCATAAGTCCTTCGGACAGCTCGAGGTCCTCAAAGGCATTGACCTTGAGGTCCAGCCCGGCGAAGTGGCCTGCCTACTAGGCCCCTCGGGCTCCGGCAAGTCCACCTTTCTGCGCTGCGTTAACCACCTTGATAAGGCGACGGCGGGCCGACTCTACGTCGACGGCGAGCTGATTGGCTACCGCGAAAAGAACGGCACCCTGTATGAGATCAGCGAGAAGGAAGCCGCAGAACAGCGCTCCGATATCGGCATGGTCTTTCAGTCTTTTAACCTTTTCCCCCACCGCACGGTGATTGAGAACATCATTGAGGCACCGGTGCAGGTGAAAAAGATTCCGGAAGAGACCGCCCGCGCCCGCGCTATGGAGCTGTTGGAGGACGTTGGACTTGCTTCCAAGGCCAATAACTACCCGGTACAGCTCTCCGGCGGCCAGCAGCAGCGCGTGGCCATCGCTCGTGCGGTGGCTATGGATCCTAAGCTTATGCTTTTCGACGAACCTACGTCCGCCCTCGATCCAGAGCTCGTCGGCGAAGTGCTGCGCGTTATGAAGGACCTCGCAGCTGAAGGCATGACCATGCTCGTAGTCACCCATGAGATGGGTTTTGCGCGCGAGGTAGCCGATAAGGTCTTCTTCATGGATGGCGGCGTGGTCATTGAGTCCGGCAGCCCTGCTGAGGTGCTGGATAACCCGCAACAGCCACGTACCAAGGACTTTTTGGCTTCGCTGCTCTAATTCCCGCAGCACTCCGCAGAGTGCCTTCAGCCCGCCGCCCTCTTCCGCGAAGAGGACCGGCGGGCTTTGTCGTAGCTCACTCGTCTACGAAAGCGTCAAAATGCCCCGAATGAGTGCGCTGGCCGCGCCCAATCCGGCAACACTGAGCGAAAGTACGCGAGCCTTTTCTCGTGGGACACGCTGGGCAATCCGGGTGCCGGCCCAAATTCCGACGAACATACCTAAGACTCCGGCGGGCCACATCACCCAAGGCAGGCCATCAAAGTGGGCCGCACCAGTAAGCGTCTTGGTCATCACGGAAAAGAATCCGCCTACGACAAAAATCGGCTGCAGCGTCGCAGCGTAGACATGTTGGGGCCACTTTGCTGCCTGGGCGTAGACGGTAATAACTGGGCCTGCCACACCGGCCAAGGTATTGGTAAAGCCGCCGAGAATACCGGCGGAGATGGCAGGGCCTTTGCCCTCCATCGGCGGGACAAACTTCTTTCCAAATGTCACTACGGCTAATGCGGCCAGAAGCGCAGCGCCCACCACGATCATGAGCCCTGCCGTGTCCATGCGCCTAATGAGCAGCGCCGCGCCCAAGGAGCCAATCACCATAACTGGGGCGATCAGGCCGAACTTCTTCCAGCTCACATTCTCACGCACGGAATAGGTGGTCATAATCGCATTTATGCAGGCCAGAACGTTAATGACGAGGATTCCTTCGACCGGCCCCATAATGAGCATGAGGATGGGACCGCCGATGAGACCGAGTCCCATTCCGGATACCCGCTGCAGTGTCGAACCAACGACAACGACGAGGAAAATAACCAGTGCGAGACTCACTGCCGGTATTTCTCCTTTACCGCACGACCTACGGATTCGGGGAACATCCCCGTTACGTCACCGCCAAACTTTGCTACCTGCTTACACAGCGAGGAGCTGATATAGCCGTACTTCTCGTCCGTGAGTAGGAAGACAGTATCGATTCCCGAAAGGCGCCGGTTCATCTGCGCCATGGGCAGCTCATATTCATAATCCAGAGAGCTACGCAGCCCCTTCACTAGAACGTCTGCCCCATGCTCCGTGGTGTAGTCCACCAACAGCCCGGAGCAATAATCCACCTTGATGGAAGAATCCACACTCTGGCGGATAAGTTCCATGCGCTCCTCGACGCTAAAAAGCCCGGAGGGCTTGTCGGGATTACCGGTTACCAACACGGTGACCTCATCAAACATCTGGTTAGCGCGGTTGATGATATCGACGTGACCTAAGGTAATGGGGTCGAAGGATCCAGGGCAGACTGCCTTAGTCATGCTACTTTCACTTTCTTTTCAGGGGTTTAGTCTTCGGCGTCCTCGCTGCCGGGACGAGTATAGACCGCCATATCCATGCGTGCGATGCCAAAGGTGCGCTTCTTCAGCTTCTGGCCGGTAGGCTCAAAACCAGCAGGCCACACCGTATCCGCGGAATCAACGTGGCGCTCAATTACTACCATTGCGCGGTCGGTAAGCACTGGTTCGATGGCAGCAATGAGTGCATCCACCTCATCAAAAGCATAGGGCGGGTCCGCCAGCACCAGATCGAAGTGCTTGCGCGGGGCACTAGCCAGGTAAGTGCCTACCTTCATCTCTTGCACGCGCACGCCGGGATGCTTGACGACGACCATGTTATGCCGGATGATCTTCACCGCATCGGCCGAAGATTCCACCAGTACTGCTTCCTCTGCCCCTCGGCTCGCTGCCTCAAGACCTAGGGCACCAGAGCCGGCAAAAAGGTCGAGCACTGAAGATCCAGCAAAGCCCCACCGTGCAGTGAGGGATGAAAACAGCCCTTCGCGGGCGCGATCTGCGGTAGGCCGAGTTCCTTCTGCAGGCACTTTAATGGTGCGGCCGCGGGCTTCGCCGGCAATAATGCGCGTCATTTATGCTTCTCCAATCTCCATCAAAAGGTCTCCGCCCAGCACGTCACTAAAATCAGAGACCACGATACGGTAGACCTTTCCTGGTCCCGGGCTTTCTACGGGAGCCTCAAGCTTCGTGGCTTCAACGGTCGCAAGCGGTACTCCGGTATCAACAGTGTCTCCCACATTCACATGGCAGCGGACGATGCCCGCGAAGGGGGCGTAAATTTTCATGCTTCTAGGTTAACCCCTCTTAGTTCTTCTCCAAGTATTCCTGTTCGCTTTCGCTCAAATTGCGTGTGAGTTCCTCAGCCAACTCGGGATTGCGCATCACCATGGCGCGCGCATCCGCATGGGTGCGCTCCACAATGTCTTGGTCATCCGCCAAGTTCAGTAGCCGCAGTGTGCGATGTGTTCCGGACTGCATGGTGCCCAAGATGTCGCCTTCTTGGCGCTGGCGCAAATCAAGCTCGGCCAGTTCAAAACCCGAGGAAGTTTGGGCGATCTGAGTGATACGACGGAAGGATGGAGTGTTATCGGCTGCCGTTGTGTGCAGAAGACAAATGGAGGCATTGCCGCCTCGTCCCACGCGCCCGCGCAACTGGTGCAACTGGGAAACGCCGAAATGCTCGGACTCGCGGATGAGCATCACCGTGGCATTGGGAACATCCACACCTACCTCGATGACCGTAGTAGAGACCAAGATATCGATCTCTCCCCTAGCAAATGACGTCATTACCTCATCTTTATTGGGCATCTTTCCATGCAAGATGGCTACGCGCAGTCCCTTAAACGGTCCGTTTTCCAGCTGCTGCGCAAGCTCTAGCACTCCGCCTTTGCCTTCAATGCGCGGGCAAACGATATAGGCCTGATGGCCGTGGGCAACCTCCTCGCGTATCCGCTCGAGTGCGCGTAGCACCCAGGTAGGCCGCCACTCGGCCACCACCGCTGACTGAATAGGTTTTCGGCCACCGGGCAGCTCGGCCAGCGTTGATACGGCGAGGTCGCCAAAAACGGTCATCGCAATGGTGCGCGGAATCGGTGTTGCTGTCATCACCAGTACGTGGGGGCTGAGGCCTTCACGTGCCTTTAACCGCAGGCTATCGCGCTGCTCTACACCGAACCGGTGTTGCTCATCTACGACGACCAATCCCAGGTTAAAGAACTCCACGGTGTCTTGGATAATCGCATGGGTTCCAATGATGATGTCCGCGTCACCGGAGACAATATCCAATAAAGCCTGCCGCTTGTCCGCCGTACGCATGGAGCCGGTCAGGAGTACCACCTTGACCCCTTCGGGAACCGAGGTTCCAATGGAGGCAGCGTGTTGGGAAGCAAGTACTTCCGTAGGCGCCAACAGTGCGGCCTGCGTTCCTGCGTCGACAGCCTGCAACATAGCGCAGGTAGCCACCATGGTTTTGCCCGAGCCGACCTCGCCTTGCAGCAATCTCATCATGGGCAGCGGACGAGCAAGATCGTCTTCGATCTCGCTAATGACGCGACGCTGCCCTTCGGTCAGGTCAAAGGGCAGATGGCTCAGCAGTTCCTCGCGATAGCCACCTAAGGTAGCCGGCATGGTAGAAGCAGTCCGGGCTTCGGCATCTCGCTGGCGCAATGCCATCACCAGACCAATAGACAGAGCCTCGTTGTACTTCAGCCGCTGAATCGCACGGTAGGGGCCTGCTTCCCCTGGCTCATGGATTTCCCGCACTGCCTTGTCGAGGCTGATAATCATCCGATAATCCAGCGGTTCCGCGATCGGCGGGGTCTTAGATAGGACGTAGTGGATGGCGCCCATGATGTACCACGAGGTCACCTTGGACGTGGCTGGGTACACCGGTATCCATTCACGTTCCAAGAGGAGCTGGTCGAGCCTGCCAAACTGCGACAGGTTCCGCAGCGAGCCGGTGGCTTTTGGGCGGTGCTTCTTGCCAGACCCAGCCGCTGACTGCCGGTAATCATCCAGTTCGCCATCGGGGCGGCCGAACGCATCGATCTCTACAAAGTCCGGCTGCTGCAACTGCGGCTGGTTGCGAAAGAACTTAAGCTTGCCGCTCATCATGACGCGCTGTCCGCGGTGCAACATCCGCATCACGTAGTTGGCATTGAAAAAAGTCGCAACGATGCTGCCATCGAGCTGCACATTGATGATGGTGGTCTTGCCCGAGTCATGGCGGGTGAATCCGGTAATGGTTCCGGTAACCGTGACGATATCGCCCTCAGCAGCATCTCCTAGGCCGACGTCTTTGTTGTGGCGGATATAGTCTCGCGGATAGTGAGCTAAGAGCTCGCCGCAGGTTTCATAACCCAGTGCTTTGGTAATCTTCGCGGCGTCCTTCGCCGCAAGCACCTCTGTCAAAGGGCGGTTGTCCTGCCAGCCGAGCATTGCTATTCCACTCCGATTTCTGTTGCGATATCCGGTACCTTCAGTGCCATAACATCCACGCGAAGTTGTTGCGCCAAATCCTCCTGGTCTAGGTCAAGGGCGCTTAGGACCGTGACCTGCTCACCGCCTTCTGCTAAGAGATCGCGGCAAGTGGCAATGATTGATTGCGGGGTTTCCTGGCTCGGGTAAGCCACTCGCATGGACTTGGCAGCATCACGCATGGCGGCGACGACGGCACCAGTATCTGGGTTATCCGGTTCATAGACGGAGATCGCGGCTAAGGCTGCAGCCAGGGATTCCGCGGGCACTACTCGCCCAGCAGCGGTCTGCGAACTCACGCCGGTAGCAAGAACGATGTCCTCGTGTTCCGCCGCAATGGGATCATCCGGTGGCACAACGCTCACCCCCGCAGATGCCAGAAGGTCAGTGATGGGCCCGGCTGGTGCGGCGGCAAACACTCTACGAGCAATCGGCTCTCCGGAGGCAGCTTCGGTGTGAGGAGGCAGGACCTCAAGGTGCAGGTTGGTTACTTCTCCTCTACCAAAGGCGGTTTCAATGACCTTGCCGGCCTGCCGGGAGTGGATATGTACATTAGCGCTGTCCTCGGTGGCTCGAGCGATAACGAGGCTATCTCCCAACGGTTCAATTGCTACCTGCAGCGTGTCTAAATCTCCGTCGAAGAAAAAGACCACTTCCAGTTCAGTTTCCGGCTCCGGTTCGGGCAGGCCTGTGTGCCCGGTCGAGCCTTCGATCTCAGCAAGGAGAGACTCTAAAAGGATAACGAGGCCAGCGCCGCCGGCATCCACCACTCCTGCCTCGCGCAGGGCTGGCAATTGCGAAGGAGTGCGCTCGAGGGCCGTTTCCGCGGCAGTGATTGCGGCGCTGACAATACTGTGCAAGGTTGCGCCTGACTGCGCTTCAGCGTTGTCGGCGGCCTCAGCTGCTGCCTTCAGAACCGTAATAACTGTGCCTTCCACCGGCTGGGCGATGGCTCGGTCCACCAGCTCCACGGCCTGCTGCAGGGAGCGGGCAAAAACGTCGCCATCGATAACTGAGTCCACAGTTGACTCGGCAACGCCGCGCAAAACCTGGGACAGCACCATTCCCGAGTTCCCGCGGGCACCACGCACCGCCCCGAGCGCAAGGGAGTCGGCGACATCGCCGCCATTGTCCAGCTCCGCAACCGCCGCCTCCATGGTGTGCGCCATATTCGAGCCCGTATCGGAATCCGGTACAGGAAAGACATTAAGCGCGTTGATCTCATCGCGACGATGGGCTAATTCCCCCACGGCGCGGGTGGCCCAATTGCGCATTCCGTGGGAATCCAGCGTGCTGGGGTAGGACATGCGCAATAGTTTACAAGCGCCAGTCTATTTCCTGTGCGCCTTGGTCCCGCAAAAGGGCGTTTGCCCGGGAAAAGGGCTGAGAACCAAAGAAACCGCGGCTGGCAGATAGCGGCGAGGGATGTGGGGACTTGATACAAGGGACGTCTGGAAGAAAGCGCTCACACGCTTGCGCATCCCGGCCCCAGAGAATCGCGACCATGGGGCTGCGGTTGAGCGCGCGAATAGCAGCCTCGGTAATCTCTTCCCAGCCGATGCGGCGGTGCGATCCAGCCTGGCCTGGCGCTACCGTAAGCACTCTGTTGAGCAACAGCACTCCCTGATCCGCCCAGGCGCTCAGGTCACCATCCTCCCGGCCGTTGATACCCAGATCATCGTGCAGCTCGCGGTAAATATTAACCAAGGAACGCGGCGGTTTCACACCTGGGCGGGTGGAAAAGGCCATACCCATGGCGTGTCCTGGGGTGGGATAAGGGTCTTGGCCCACGATGAGCACGCGGACCTTATCCAGCGGCATGCGCAACGCGCGGCAGACGTCCTCAGCCGGGGGCAAATAGTCCTGCCCCTCAAGAGCGTGGGAGATCCGTGGCCATTGCTCTTCTACTACCGGCGCCAGCACCGGTTCCCAGGAAGGGTGGTAGGTGGGGTGCATTTAAAAGCTCAGCCAGCCTTTCTGATAGCTCGGTGTGGTGCCTCCCAGCGTAACCCCGCAGCCGCGGGTTACGGTGCCAATCTTTCGGAATCCCGAGGGCGCGTCCTTTGCGGTCGTGCCGATGAGGGTGTGGTCTTCGCCGCCGCTGAGTACCCATTCCCAGGGATCGCAGCCGAGTAGATCCGCGGCCTGGCACAGCAATTCTTCCGGTTGCAAGGCCTGCGGATCCAAGTCCATGTGCACACAGGAGTGCTCGGCCATCGTCGTGCAGTCTTGAATCAGACCGTCTGAGTTATCGGTCATTGCGGTCACCCCCGCGGCACGGGCAATGACGCCGCGGCCGGGGTTGAGCCAGGGGGCACAGTGGGCGTCGATAAGCGGCTGCAGGTGCTCATGCCCTGCAGGAAGGTTCCGGCCAAAGCGCTCCAACAAGGCCAAGCCGGCGGCCGAGTGGCCGATCTTGCCGTGCGCTACTACCTGCTGGCCTGCCCGCGCCCCGTCCAAGGTCAAGGCAGGAAGGCTGCCACCGAGGAAGCCTACGGCCGTGATATTGATGACCAAGAGATCGGACTTCGTAAGGTCGCCGCCTACCAACTCGGCGTTATAGAAAGAGCTATGCTCCGCGATTCCCTCGGCAATGCCGCGCACGAAGGGCACCGGGGTATCGCCTGGCGCGGCGATTGCAAGGAGGGCGGCAACCGGGCGGGCACCCATAGCTTCCACATCGGCAAAATTGCGCAAGATGGCCTTCTTGCCAATCTCGCGCGGGGTAGACCACTCGCGCAGGAAGTGACGTCCCTCCACCATCAAATCGGTAGCCGCCACGGTGCGGGAATTCGGCGGCGCACTGGGCAGAACCGCGGCATCGTCTCCATTGAGCCCACTGGAGGCCACGGAGGTAATTTCCCGGATAGCGGCGCGTTCTCCCACATCTGCGAGAGTCTGAGTTAAGTTCACCAGCTTCCTTTCGATACTATGAGCCCTTATGACATCCCAATTTAACCGCACCGCGATCTTCATTTCACTTGGGTTGTCCATAGTGATGGTTCTGGCGGTCCTTTTCGGCGCAAAATACGTATTCAATAACGTCGCCAAAGCACCCGTGGCGGTCTCCCCCGTGGAGTCTAAGGAGGCAGACTCGCAAGCATGCCGCAGCTTTATCGACGCCCTTCCAGAACAGGTCATGGATAAGCAACGTGCAGATATTGCCGAACCCGTGCCTTCCGGTGTCGCAGCTTGGGCCGCTACTTCAGACGATAAGGTCACCGTGCGCTGTGGCGTGGATATGCCTTTCCAGTACACCGAGTACTCCCAGACCCAGGACGTGGAGGGCGAACAGTGGTTCCAGGTGCGCGATGCCACCCCTGGCTCCAACCTCACCACCTGGTATGCGCCGCAGCGCTTCCCCATCGTCGCGGTCACTGCCTCCGCTGATGCAGAGCCGGGCGAGCTGAACGACGCCCTTTCGTCCCTCGAGAAAAAGCCAGCCACCGCGCACGAGGCGCCACTCAAGGCACTCAAGCCGGGCGATGCCCAGATGTGCGCCGAGGTGGACAAGGCCCTGCCCGATTCGGTGGCTGAGGGCTACCGGCGCCGCGAGGTTGAGGATAAGAATACCTATGTTTGGAGCGCCGAAGGCCGCGAAGACATCGTTGCGCGATGCGGCGTAGCCAAGCCGGAGAACTATCGCCCCGGCGTCAAGCTCCAGCAGGTTAACGATATTCCGTGGTTCGAGGACACCACCTTGGCCCATGGCACGACCGCAGGCACGTGGTTTGCCCTCGGTCGCGAGGACTACCTTGCGCTACACGCCCCACAAGATGCTGCGCAGGCGGCACTGGTGGAAATCGGCGATGTGCTCGCAGAGCACACGGCCGAAAAGTAGGCGGCGCTTGGGTCTACTTGGCTAGGGCCTGCTCGATAAGCGCCTCGAGCAGCGCTGGGTACTCGACGCCCGAGGCCGCGAGCACCTGCGGGTACATGGAGATCGGGGTAAAGCCCGGCAGGGTATTGATCTCGTTGATGTACACGGAGTCCTCGGTGACGAAGAAGTCGACTCGGGACAGCCCCTCACAGTTGAGGGCCTCGAAGGCGCGGATTGCCATGCCTCGTAATTTCTCGGTTAGCTCAGGTGCGAACGGCGCCGGGATTTCGGCGGTAACCACATTGTCGAGGTATTTGGTGTCGAAGCCATAAAAGCCCTCGTCCGAGTCATCGATACCGGCGAGCAAGGCCGGGACGGAGGCCAGCAAGGTGCCATCGGCATAGTGAAGTACGCCGATTTCTACCTCTTGGCCAACGATTTCCGGCTCCACCAGGATCTTTTCGTCATCCTCTAGCGCCAAGTCGACGGCTGCGGGGAATTCCTCCCAAGTAGAGACCTTGGATACGCCAATGGAGGATCCACCGCGTGCGGGTTTTACAAAGACGGGCAGGCCTAGTCGCTGCTTGTCGTCCTCGCTTAGCTCGGTGCGGCCTTTGAGGATGACCTCGGGCGCTACTGGCAGGTCTGCGGCCGCCAGCACCTTCTTGGTAAATTCCTTATCCATGCCCACCGAGGAAGCCAAGACCCCTGGGCCTACATAGGGCAAGCCGGAAAGCTCAAAGAGCCCTTGGACCGTGCCGTCCTCACCAAAGGGGCCATGCAGAATGGGAAATACCACGTCGACCTCTGCGAAGAGCGTGCCGTCGGTGACGTTGTGGAACTGTCCCCTGGCATTGGGATCAAGAGAAAGGGTCAGTTCCGCACCTGGGCTGACCTCCGGCATGACACCATCGACAATTTCTAAACCCTCAGTGGTGCCGGGCGTCCACGTGCCCTCACGGGTAATGCCGATGGGCACCACCTCGAATTTCTCTGGGTCCAGGTGGTTCATGATCGCGCCTGCGGATACGCAGGATACGGAGTGCTCAGTGCTACGGCCGCCATAGATAACGGCCACGCGGGTCTTTTCAGTCATGCCCGCAGATTTTACCCTCGACCTACTCCGACTTCTTGGACCGACCCATCAAAGCGATGATCATATCTTCCACCGCCATACCCTCGTAGCACACGCCATAAACCGCGTGCGTGATAGGCATCTCAACTCCGGCCTGCTGGGCGAGGCGATAGATGGAGTCACAGGAGTAGACGCCCTCCGCGACCTGGCCATTGGTCGCAGCCTTGGCCTCTTCAATCGTGCCGCCTTGGCCCAAGCGGTAGCCAAAGGTGCGGTTGCGCGAGAGTGTCGAGGTGCATGTTGCCACCAAGTCGCCCATGCCTGCGAGGCCGGAGAAAGTAAATGGATCCGCCCCCAACTCCACGCCCAGGCGAGTAATTTCCGCCAAACCGCGGGTGATGATGGTGGCCATGGTGTTATTGCCCAGCCCTTTGCCGGAGGCGATACCACAGGCTAAGGCGATGACATTTTTACAGGCGCCACCGATTTCAGCGCCGATGACATCGGTATTGGTATAGGGCCGCAGGTACGGCGCGGCGACCGCTGCTTGCACGCGCTGAGCGCGGTCTTCATCGGAGCAGGCAATCACCGTGGCGGCCACTTGGCCGGCAGCAATCTCCTTGGCCAGGTTCGGGCCAGACAGTACTGCCACGCGGTCTGCTGGCACGCCCGCCGCATCCATAATGACCTCGCTCATGCGCTTGAGCGTGGCGGTCTCTACGCCTTTCGAGATAGACACCAGGGTCGCGTCCTCTGGCAGGTGCGGCGCCCACTTTTCCACGTTGGCGCGCAAGGTTTGGGAGGGAACGCCGAACACGACGACGTCGGCAAGCGCCAGCGCTTCGACATCATCATGGGTGGCCCGCACCGCGGCCGGCAGCCGGGTATCCGGCAAATAGTCCGGATTGATGTGCGTCTCGTTGATGGCCTGCACCAATTCCGTGCGGCGCGCCCACAAGCGAACGTCATTTCCGGCGTCCGCAAAGACCTTGGCCAAGGTAGTGCCCCAAGAACCAGCACCCATCACGGCAATATTAACCATGGTGACTCCTCCAATCGTGCAAATCTATAACCTCAACCTTAAAGCATGCCTGTCCCCCGTGGGGCGAGGATGCACAACGCGCCTTACCCGTGGGATAATGGGCGCTTAGACGTTGTTTTCATAAACCCAATTTCTGTGGAAAGGTCCCGTGGAGGCAGACGATGCCCAATATTAAAAAGATGCACGAAACCGACAAGGATCAGCAGCACGAGGAATTTATTTCCGGCCGCCATCAGGAAATCCCGGTGGACCCCGCCAAAGAATTCCACCGCACTACCCTTGCTGCCGGCGCCGTGATCTGGCGCGGCTCCCCGCAGGACCCAGAAATCGCGCTCATCCACCGCCCCCATTACGATGATTGGTCCCTGCCCAAGGGCAAGGTTGATCCGGGCGAGTCCCTACCTACCACCGCAGCCCGGGAAATCCTGGAGGAAACCGGCTTTAACGTGCGTCTAGGCAAGCTCATCGGCAAGGTAACGTACCCAGTCCAGGGCCGCACTAAGGTGGTCTACTACTGGGTAGCCAAGTACCTGAGCGGAACCTATTCCGCCAATAGTGAAACCGATGAGCTACGGTGGCTGCCCATCGACGAGGCGCAGGACCTCCTGTCCTACGACGTTGATACCGCGGTAGTGGCCAAGGCGGCTAAGCGCCTACGCATCGCGCCCGCTACCCGCGTGCTCTATGTGCGCCACGCACGCGCGCATGACAGCGGTAGCTGGGAAGGCGATGACAACCTTCGCCCACTGGATAAAAAGGGCCGCCGCCAAGCAGAGATGCTGGTGCCAATGCTGAGTGCCTTCCACCCCACCGCCATTTACTCGGCCTTGCCCCAACGCTGCCAGCAGACTGCTGCCCCGCTTGCCGACGAACTAGGCAAGGACATTTCCATCAACAGAAACTTTGGTGACGAGGCTTGGGAGAACTACCCAGAAGCAGCCAAGAAAGCTTTCCGCCGCGTGGTCAACGAAGGCGGCGTTCCCGTCATCGTAAGCCAGGGCGCCACCATTCCCGGCATCATTGAGGATCTTGCCCCGAAGTTCCTCAAGAAGCCCGTGGACAAGCTGAAGTTTAAGAAGGCTTCTGTATGGGTCTTGTCCTTTAACAACGGCGAGCTGACCGGCGCCGATTACCTGGCTAGCCCACTGCCGGTGCGCTAGTTTCCTAGTTCCTCCCCGACCAACAATTAAGGCCCTGCCTTCCATCTCATGCGGCGGACGAGCAGGGCCTTACTTGCGCAACTATCGTGCGGCTGCGGGGTTTTCTAACCGCGCAAGCCGAGCGTGCGACGGACGAAGAGGACCAAAATGAGGGTGTTCAGTGCTGGGTACACAAACATGCCGACTAGGGTAAAGCTCAACACTGCGTACAGGACGACACTCAGGACGACTACCAAGATGGTCACTCCGACATTCTTCTTCGCTACCTCGATGGAAGCCCCAAAGGTCTCGCCAACGGATAGCTCAGGACGTACGGCCTTAACAGCCGGCATCCAAGTAAAGAAGAAGGCGGCGAAGAGTCCCGGAATAATCAGGAGAACGAAGCCCAGGGAAATAACCAGCCACGAAAGCACATTCACCGCCATGAGACCGGCGACATTTTTAAAGCTCAGAAAGTCCTTTATCTCCAGCATCCCGGTATCAACCTGTTTATTAGCAGCCTTGTACCAGGTGCTAATGGACCAAATAAACACTAGGAACATGGCGATAATAGCTAAGAACATTACCGCAATTAACCCACCAGTAAGTGCGGCATCGGAACCCGAGCCACTATTGGCTAGGGCATCAATGGATGTACCGCTGCCTGCTAGGACGAGGGTCAACAGCAAATAGAGAATGGAGACAATTACGATCTGCACCAGTGGACCGAAAATCCACTGCGCCCAACCGCGGCCGAAGTAGCGGAAGCTATCCGCGAGTACCTGAATGGCGTCTACGTCGCGCCCAAACAGGGAATCGTCTCCCGGATACGAGCTTCCGGCATATCCGGGTTGGCCGTATTGCTGCTGTCCATACTGTTGCTGGCCAAACTGCTGTTGACCAAAGTGCTGTTGGCCGTAGCCAGGCTGACCATTCGCATCGTGCCCATGAGAAGCAGACTCATTGCCGGCTCCGGGATACTCTGCCCCGTTGTTTCCTGAATTGAAGGCATCATTATTCGAATAGGGATTGCTCATAAGTCTAAAGCTAGGGGGATACTTTGTTGCAGGAAACTGGAGCAAGCAATTGTTACCTATACGTTACGGAGTTGTACCCCCACCTCTACCCCAAGGCGGAAGCTTGAGGTTCACGTATGAACGCACGGCGCCCCTACAGCCGCTTCGCGTAGCAGGACTGTAGGGGCGCTGCTGACCCACCGATTTCAAGCGGTTTTTCTGTTATTGAGCGTGAACAGCGGGCTTGAAACTGGGGCGGCGCGATTCGTATGCAGCGATTGCATCTTCATTCCGGAGGGTAATGCCGATGTCATCCAGCCCTTCCATCAACCGCCAACGGGTGTAGTCATCAATATCGAAACGGTAAGTATTTTCTTCTACCGTGACCGTTCGAGCCTCCAGGTCCACGGTGACCTGAGTTTCTCCAGATTCGAGCTGCTTCCAGATGAGCTCGATATCTTCTTGCTCCATCAACCCAGTAAGCAGTCCAGACTTTCCAGCGTTACCGCGGAAAATATCTGCAAAGCGGGAAGAAAACACGGCGCGGAAGCCGTATTCACTCAACGCCCACACTGCGTGCTCCCGGGAGGAGCCGGTGCCAAAATCACTACCCGCAAAAAGCACCGAGCCATCCTTGAATTGCGCCTGGTTGAGCACAAAATTGTCATCGGAGCGCCAATTAGAAAATAGGCCTTCTGAAAAGCCGGTACGCTTGACAGACTTCAAGTAGCGCGCGGGGATGATCTGATCAGTATCCACATTGGAAGCGCGCAGGGGCACGCCCGTTCCCGTATGGGTAATAAATTTCTCCATTGTCAATGCCTTTCTAAGCGCTTAATCCAGGTCTGCAGGGCTAGACAGGTAGCCGGTCACGGCAGTTGCGGCAGCCACCTGCGGGGAGACAAGGTGCGTGCGCCCACCAGGACCTTGACGGCCCTCGAAGTTGCGGTTGGAGGTGGAGGCGGATCGCTCGCCCGGAGCCAATTGATCTGGGTTCATGCCCAAACACATCGAGCAACCGGCGGTACGCCACTCCGCACCGAACTGTCGGAAGACCTCGTCGAGGCCTTCCTCCTCCGCTAGGGCTTTGACCACGGCGGAGGACGGCACGACCATCATCCGCGTATCGGCAGCGATGGTGCGTCCCTTCACCACGTCGGCCGCAGCACGCAGGTCTTCGATGCGGGCATTGGTACAGGACCCGACGAAGACGGTATCGATCTTGATATCACGCAGTGGAGTACCTGGCTGCAGGCCCATATACTGCAAGGCCTTTTCCACAGTGGCCTTTTCATTATCGTCACCACAGTCTTCCGGATCTGGGACCTTCTCCCCTAACGGAAGGCCCTGCCCAGGATTGGTTCCCCAGGTAACAAATGGGGTCAGCGAGGAGCCATCAATTTCCACGACGGTATCGAATTCTGCGCCTTCGTCCGTGGGAAGCGTCTTCCAATACTCCACTGCAGCATCCCAGGCTGCTCCTGTGGGAGCGAACTCCCGCCCCTTGACATACTCGAAAGTCGTCTCATCGGGAGCGACCATGCCGGCGCGGGCTCCTGCCTCAATAGACATATTGCAGATGGTCATGCGCGCTTCCATGGACATCTTGCGAATGGCCTCACCGCGGTATTCAATGATGTGACCTTGCCCGCCACCGGTACCGATTTTGGCGATAATGGCCAAGATGAGGTCCTTGGCAGATACCCCCTCTTGCAGCTCGCCGGTCACCTCAATAGCCATGGTTTTAAATGGTTTCAAAGAAAGCGTCTGCGTGGCCATGACATGTTCTACCTCAGAGGTGCCAATACCCATGGCGATAGAACCAAAGGCGCCGTGCGTGGAGGTATGCGAGTCACCACACACGATTGTCATGCCCGGCTGGGTGATTCCCAGCTGCGGGCCAACCGTGTGCACAATTCCTTGCTGTGCATCACCCATAGAGTGCAAGCGCACTCCAAATTCCTCGCAGTTCTTGCGCAGGGTCGATACCTGGGTGCGTGAAACCTCATCCTTGATTTCCAAGAGGTTTCCGGTCTTGATGCCTTGCGTGGGAACGTTATGGTCTTCGGTGGCCAAGTGCAGCTCAGGGTGACGCAACGTGCGGCCGGCCAGCCGCAGGCCATCAAATGCCTGCGGACTGGTAACTTCATGTAGTAGCTGAAAGTCAATAAAGATGAGGTCTGGCGCCCCAGCATCGCCGTGTTGGACGACGTGATCGCGCCACACTTTTTCTGCCAATGTCAGCTTCTGGTTCATAAACATCTCTCCACACTTGAAATCTCATAAGTTGGGACGTAGATTTCATTGTATGGGAGAGTATAGCGCAGTTTCCGGAATTAAGGTGTTGGATCGAGCAATGGCCATTATGATGGCCGCCGCCAACCGCCCCTCCACCCTCAATGAATTATGCGAAACCACGGGGCTACCTCGGGCGACGGCACATAGATTGGCCACCGCGCTCGAGGCACACCGCATCCTCGTTCGCACCCCCGATGGAAAGTGGAAGGCCGGCCCTGCCCTTCCCGGCAACCGCGATCACCTCCTCGAGGCAGCGGGACCAATCATGGAGAAACTGCGCGAACACACCGGAGAATCCATCCAGCTCTACGAGGTCACTGGAAATACCCGCACCTGCATTGCCACTAAGGAGCCGGAATCCGGCCTCCACAACGTCGTGCCAGTCGGGCGCCAGCTACCGCTTAGCTCCGGCTCTGCCGCACGCATCATTGCCGCATATGTAGACATCAATATCGAAGATGCCTCGTTTACCCAAGAAGACATTGAGGCGGCCAGAAACCAAGGTTATTCCGAGTCTATTGAGGAACGCGAAGCCGGCTTAGCCTCCATCTCCGCGCCGGTTTTCGATGGTTCCGGCACCCTCCTCGCAGTATTGTCGATTTCCGGATCTACCGAGCGCTTCCAACCTTCCCCGGCCCAGAAATACGCCGACATTCTCACTTCCGCCGCACGCGAATTGAGCAATCTCCTTTAAGGCCTTCCCTAGCTTTACGACGCCCGCCTCCACCTAGCCCCAAGGAGGCGGGCCGATTTATTTCCCAAACCAGAAAAATAAGAGAAACACGCTCGCGCCTATTGAAACCGAAATGAAAATGCGGTTTAATGAAAACACACTGAAAACAACGGGGCTTCCCCCACCAGAGAGGATCAGACATCATGACCCACACCACCCACGAAGACCATGCCCACACCCATGGCGCCGATTGCGGCCACGTTTCCTTCCCACACGGCGACCACACCGACTACCTCCACGAGGGCCACATTCACCGTGAGCATGATGGCCACTGGGACGAGTGCGAGACGACTGAGCACGTTGAAGCCGAGGCGCACGGCGACCACACCCATGGTGAAGGCTGCGGCCACGTAGCGATCCCGCACGGCGACCACGTGGACTACCTGCACGACGGCCACCGCCACGCCGCACACGGCGATCACTACGACGAACACTAAACGCCTATCGGGGCCCAGCCCCACGTGCTTGCCGCCTAGGCCCCTTGAACTGTGGGGCTAGGCGGCCTTTCTATCCCCACGACTACTGTTGAAATCGTCCCCGAAATTCACACCAGAAACATATCTGCAAGCTCGACAGGACGCGCTCTCTCGTTTCTGTTAAAACTGACAGTCAGACTATTAGTTCTTTCCGTTTGGGTGCTACGGTTCTTCGAGTGATTACTAGTTGGAAGATTTTTCTCCAAGATTTTGTCCGCTTGTGGCGGACCCCGCAGGTCTGGGTGATCCTCATTGGTTTGATGATCACCCCAGCCCTGTATTCCTGGGTAAACATCTCCGGTTTCTGGGACCCATACGGAAACACAGAACACCTCAAGGTCGCCGTAGTTAATGAGGACAAAGGCGCATCCTCGGAGATGACCGGCCACTTAGACGTTGGCGGGCAGATGATTGACAAGCTGCATGACAATGACAAGCTGGGCTGGCAGTTCATGGACCGCCAGGAAGCCGAAGACGCCGTCAAGAAGGGTGACGTCTTCGCCTCGGTGATTGTCCCCGAGGACTTCTCGGCCGATTTCGTTAGCCTTTTTAAAGGTACCTATTCTCAGCCCACGCTGGAATATCACGTCAATGAGAAGCTCAACGCCATTGCACCAAAGATTACTGATACTGGCGCTTCTACCCTAGACACCACTATTAGCTCTACCTTCAATGAGCAGGTAGCGGATTCGGTGGCTACGGAGCTAAAGAACTCCGGTGGCGATTTGAGCCAGAAGATTAACAGTACCGCAAGCAAGACCGCGGATTCTTTTTCTGAAACCGCAGATACGGTAGCTAACTCCCGCAGCCAGCTTGCTGACGTGCATTCCACCATCGAAGACGCGCGTCCTACCATCGCGCAAGCCCGCGAGTCTTTGGGCACGGTGCAAAAGACCGTCGACGATGCGCAGACCGCCTTGGATGAGCTGAACTCTATAACCGCAGAGGTCCAGCGGGAAGTCACTTCTTTCTCGGACGATGCCACAGCTGCCTATGTAGAAGGCACGACCGCCATGGCGGACGGCACCGCCTCCGCCAATGCCACCGTGGGCTCAGTCTCCGGCAAGCTGCGCGGCGCACTCAATCGCGTAGGTGCCGCATCTGCGGGCGCGTCAGGAATTGTCGGTGAAGCTGACCGGGCAATCGATCAGCTCGATAAGCTTGCGTCTTCACCGGCCCTGCCCCCACAGGTTTCCCAACAGATTAAGGATCAGGTAGGAGACCTCCGCGAACGCAATGACCAAAATAAGGCCGTTCTCGGTGACTTAGATACTCTCAACGGCGATACGAACGACACCATCGATTCGCTCAATAAGACCACGGGCATGTTGGAAAAGATGGCCGCCCAAACGCGCGATGATTCCCACGCGCTGCGCGATAATGTGGCCGAAGGCCTGCCCAAACTCAATGCTGCGCTTTCCGACGTCACCGCTACCACCGGCAAGCTTTCCGCCTCACTCGAAAGCCAGCAGGCACTGGTAGGGCAAACCGATGGGCTCTTAGGCGGCGTCGACGAGCAGCTAAGCCAGGCCCAGCAAGTAGTCGAGCGCTTTTCTGTGGACCTCGACGGCATTGAGGAGGGGCTTCGTGCCTCCCGCAGCGACGTGATTGCGTTGAGCAATACCGCCAATAGCAATTCCATCCTGCAGTCCGTCAAGGGCCTCAACACCGATGAGGTGTCTTCCTTCCTTGCCTCCCCTGCAGAGATGGAAAGCCACGCCGTATTCCCTGTAAAGCATTACGGTTCCGGCATGTCCTCGCTCTTTATCAACCTCACGCTGTGGATCGGCGCGTTCATGCTCCTCATCATCTTCCGCGCTGAGGTAGATCCGCAGGGCCGCAAGAACCTCACTATTACCAAGGCTTACCTTGCCCGGTTCCTTTTGCTTTCCTTCTTTGCCATTGCACAGGCACTCATCGTGTCCATCGGCAACCTAGCCATTGGAGTTGAACATGCCAATGCATTCGCCTACGTCGCAACCGCAGTCATCGTGGGCCTGTGCTACCTGAGCATTACCTATAGCTTGGTTTCTACGTTTGGACACGTAGGCCGCGGCATCGCAGTGGTCTTCGCCTTCATCCAGATTCCGGGCGCATCCGGTCTCTACCCCATTGAAATGACGCCGGACTTCTTCCGCGCGGTACATCCCTTCCTGCCCTTTACCTACGGCATCGATGCCATGCGCGAGACCGTCGGTGGATTCTACGGTAACCACTATGCACGCGACCTTGCCGCGCTCATCGGCATGGCCGCGATCGCTTACCTCATCGGTACGGTGTTGCGCCGCGGCCTGTCCAACGTGAACATGCTGGTCAACGACGAACTGCATAAGGGAGGTCTCGTTATCAATGAGCAGGTCCATCTGGTCGGCAGCCGGTACCGCTTCACCGACCTTCTCTATGCCTTGAATGACCGCGAGGCGTACCAACAAAGCTTGGAGGATAAGTGGAGCATGGCCCGCAGGAATTACTCCCAGCTGATGAAGATCACGGTTGCGGTAGGCCTAGCATTGATTGTCGCCTTGGGCATCTACTCACGTATTAACCCTGAAGAAAAGGCCATCATCTTCGGCCTGGCCTGCCTGGTTACACTCATTGCGGTGGGCGTTATCTGCTCCCTTGAGTACGTCAAACAGAGCATCGCGCATGATACCCGCCTGGCGGATCTCAGCGATGAGGAAATCCAGGAGCACATCGAGCACCAACAGGAACACCCAAACCGCTACCTCCTAGAGGACTTAGACGAGGAATCCACACCTTCTAATACCAGCGAGACCAAGGAAATGCCCGCCGTTGATGGCGATGACACCGGAAAGGGAGGCGAGTAAGTCATGAAGAACATTCTGACCATTCTCCGCGATGACCTCCACGCCATTCGCACCAATGTGATGACCGCCGTCATCATCTTTGGCCTTGCCATCATCCCGTTGCTTTTCACGTCCTTCAACGTGCTGGCTAGTTGGGATCCCTTTGCTAATACCAACCAGCTAAAGATTGCTGTGGCCAGCGAGGATGAAGGCCACGAAAGCGACCTCGCCTCCCTGAAGCTTAATCTGGGCGATGAGGTGCTCTCACAGCTCAGCCGCAATCACGATATTGATTGGGTCATCACTGATAGCGCCGATGCGGTTGAAGGAACAAAGTCTGGCGAATACTATGCCGGCATTGTCCTACCCAAAGACTTCAGCGCGGATCTCCTCACGTTCTATGTAGAAGGAACCGAGCCAAGCAAGCTCAACCTCTATACCAACGAGAAGAAGAACGCGCTGTCTACCACCATCACGCAAAAGAGCGCGGACGGCGTCATCCAGAAAATTGACGAGTCTTTCACCCGAGTGGTATCCAATGTCGGCCTTGGCGTCGTCTCGGATCTTGATCAATACCTCAATGAGGACGATACCCAGACTGCACTCAATAACCTGCACAATCGCGTCAACAACGTCAGCACCCGCCTCGATGCTGCAGCTGGCACCGTAGGTGCACTAAGCAATCTGGTCGACTCCACCCTGCCGCTTACGCAGGCAGCGGACAATATTCTCGCCGAGGCTGGCCGCCAGGCTACGGAGACAGACAATGACCAAGGCGAAAACCCCATCGACGTTCTGCGCTCTACTCTCAATGACTCGGCTGGTTCGCTCGACGCTTCCTTGGCGGCTACAACGCAAAGCTACGATGCGCTCTCTGCCCAGGTCGATGAGTTGCTCAATAATGCAAGCAACACCAGCGCACAAACGGCGCAGACCTACCGCACCGCTGCTGAGCGGGTGGATGAGCAAACTCAGGCCTTTGAGGGAGTTCGCGCCTCCATCAAGGACCAAGCCGATAAGGTAGCTCTACCAGCTCCGGTCGCGGGTGGATATAAGGCGATGATGGGCCAGCTTGATGCCTCCATTGCGCAAAGCAAGGCACTGCATGATTCGCTGGTATCTACCGCCGATGACCTTGAGCAAGGCCGTGGCACGTCCCAAGACTCCCGACAGCGCACTAAGGATGCCATCGCTAATGCCAAGCAGGCTGCTGAAAAGGCACGCAATTCCTATAACGAGAACCTCAAACCGCAGCTAGATCAGCTCAACCAAAGCGTCTCGGTGGTCGCGGACGATATTGATGCTGTCAAGCAGGACATCGCAGGCATTCGCTCTTCGGTTTCCCAGGATGACGGGTCGGCACAGCAAAGCCTGGCGCGCGCCCGCGATACCACCGCCGGCCTTGCCGGCACCCTGCGGGAGCAAAGCGGCCGTTTTGCGGACATGGGCCGCAAGATCGATGAGGTGCGCCGTGGCGGCGATTTGGACAAGTTAGCGGATATTGTCGGCAACGATCCAGAACTGCTCGCCTCCCGCATTGCCGCTCCCGTGGCTGTAGACCGCCAGCCGGTCTACCCTGTCGCTGCCTTTGGCGTGGGTATGACGCCGTTCTACCTCACCTTGTCACTATGGGTAGGCGCCCTTCTGGCATGCGTGCTGGTGCATACCAACGCCGAGCGTAAATACTTGCGCAAGGACGAAAACGGGAAGTACGACGAGAGCGAATTCACCCGTGGTCAAGCGTTCTTCGGTCGCTTTGCCACACTCGGCCTGGTCGGCCTCGCGCAGGCCACCTTGGTAGTCCTCAGCCTCATCTTCTTCGTCCAGATCGAGCCCGCCCACCCATTCATGCTCATGTTTGCCGCATGGATAGTCTCGCTGGTGTTTATGCTGATCATCTATTCACTCGTCATCACGCTCGATAGTGCCGGCAAGGCTTTGGCGGTGTTGTTGCTCGTGATACAAGTCTCTGGCTCCGGCGGCGCGTACCCGCTGCCTTTGCTGCCTGAATGGTTCCAAAACGTGAGCCCGTGGCTGCCAGCGACGTACGCCATTGATGCTTTCCGCAGCGCCATTGCGGGCATCTATCACGGCGATATTTGGCGCGAGTTGGGCATGCTACTGCTCTTTACCATCCCGGCACTCATCGTCGGCCTCATTCTCCGCCGCGCTATGGATGCCTACCACAAGCGCCTCCAGAAGGCGATTAAAAAGACGAAGGTCATGGCTTAGCCGCGCTGGGCGGCGTCTCCCCTTCCGCACTTCTTACACCGCCCACCAAGCCCTTTTTTCACGGCTTGGTGGGCTTCTTTCATGCCTTGGGACAAAAGCTCACACTCCGAAGTCACTGTAGTGTGTGAGAGAGCCGTGTGCGCTTCAGTTAAGGAGGATGTGGTGATTGCTCTGGCCCTAACGATTGCTGCCGTGCTCGGCTTAAGCGTGGTCGCAAATACCGCCGATACTGCGTCCATAGGATTCGTCCTCACTGCAACTCTCCTATCACTGGGACTAGCTCCCTTTGTGGGCGATTCCTTAGAGCGCTACATCCCAGCTGCAGCATGGCATCGTGTCTCCCTCTCACCTACCGCATACCGCCGGTTGGGAGCTCCCTTATATAATTCCGTGCTCTCGGCCTCAGGCTGGAATCGGCTCATCTACGACATGCGGGCGCGCGACCGTTCTATAGCATCCGGAAACACTTCTAAGCGACCGCTACGAGCATCAGCAGTAGGTCATACTTGGGGGCTTCTACTCCACGGTGCCACAGCAGGGTGGGCCGCTGCATCCGGAGATTGGCAGGTGCCCTTAGCGCTCGTAGCCATAGGGGTGTTGGTACATCTCTACCCAATTTTGATTCAGTTCTATGTTCTGACCGCTAGGCGAAATTCCTAGCCTGCGGTTTCGAACTGGCTCTACATAACGCCAGACCGAACACCATGCCTGAGGCAGGCAAAGAAAAAGCTGCGAACCAAGTGGCTCGCAGCTTTCCGTTGGTACCCCGTACGGGATTTGAACCCGTGTTACCGGCGTGAGAGGCCGGCGTCCTAGGCCGCTAGACGAACGGGGCGCGTTCGCAGCAATCGCACGCTGTGCGTTGCGGACTTGTTAAGAGTAAACGATGGGTTAATTCAGCACAAATCGCGCGGTCAACGACGGTTTTGAGGGCAGGCGAAGGAAAACGCAAAAATTCCCGAGTCCGGTACTGCAGTGAGGGTTCTTCGTGGCCGAGGTGCGGGTCGAATCAGTGGTTATTCCGCAAGCAATCTGTGGATAGTCCGTGGCCGAGAACGCTGTGCTAGTAGGACTCGGGATGGCGCTGTGCGTCGAAGAGCATATGCAGCAGGCTCCTATACTTCGTACAAACGTTGGTGGGAAGGAAGTTGTGGATTATAGCGTTACTACCTGGCTACGCTTTCGGGCTGTGCGCCTTGGCTGTGGTGCGTTTCGCTTTCTGTCACCCGCTCTCCTTTCTGTTTGTTTTCTGCTGTACTTGCAGTTTATGCCTGCACGTGCAGGACAGGAAGGGTTTTGCACAACTTCGCGGTGGTCTTAACCCTGGTTCCATTGGCAGGACGCGGCTAACTGCACGGACGAGTCCAATGGTCTGGGGGTAGGTTATAACCAGTTTTATTTGCCCCGTGGTCGCACCCCACGCTGGCGCTAGAAAAAGACATTTCCCCGGATATGAAAAATCCTCCAACCTAAAGGTTGGAGGTCTTTGTACCCCGTACGGGATTTGAACCCGTGTTACCGGCGTGAGAGGCCGGCGTCCTAGGCCGCTAGACGAACGGGGCATAGAACTAGTGAGCCTGCCGTTTAATGCATTTTCACTGCTGGCCTACCAGGACTCGAACCTAGAATGGCGGTACCAGAAACCGCTGTGTTGCCAATTACACCATAGGCCATTTGCTAACTTGCGCTGGAAGCTTACTGCCTTCCGGCTTCGCTCCCTTGCTCGCTGCAACGTGTAATAACTATAATGATCAACGCGTAAACTGCCAAATCGCCAGCACACACGCCATTTTCAGGCCAGTAGAGTGGTTAATAAAAAGGCGGCGAATGACAGCGCTGTAGTTCAGCTGCCATTCGCCGCATCGAAGATGCGGGATTAGATATCTATCGCCGCCTTACGGAAGGTGCTCCTCCTACTGTGTCGCCGGCACGTAGGGAGTCACTTCACGGGCCGCACGAAGGCGGGCCAGGGTGGACTCCTTACCCAGCAGCTCCATGGACTCAAAGAGCGGTGGGGAAACCTGGGCGCCGGAAATAGCTACGCGCAGTGCGCCGTAGGCCTTACGGGGCTTCAGTTCGAGGTCTTCAATAAGGGCCTTGGATAGTGCCGCCTCAATGTTCTCGGTCTTCCACTCCGCAATGCCCTCGAGGGTCTCAATACCCACCTCGAGCGGCTGAATGGCCTCTTCCTTGAGGTTCTTCTTCGCTGCCTTCTCATCGAGTTTTAGGTCGGCATCCGGGGTCACCAAAAAGCTCATGAGGCCATAGGCATCAGACAGAGTCTTGATGCGGGTTTGGACAAGGTCTGCGGCGAAGGCGAACTTCTCGCCGTCATAGTCGGCCGGGAAATCCGTGTATTCGGTTAAGTAGTTACGCAGACGGAAGGCGAATTCTTCTGGGTCCAGCTGGCGGATGTGGTCCGCATTGATGGCCTCGAGCTTCTTCTGGTCAAAGCGTGCGGGGTTACCCAACACGTCGTGGACGTCGAAGTTTTCTACCAAGTCATCCATGCTGAAGATGTCCTGGTCCGCGGACAGCGACCAGCCCAGCAGGGACAGGTAATTGAGCATGCCCTCCGGGATGATGCCGTTATCGCGGTGATTAAAAAGGTTGGACTGCGGGTCGCGCTTAGACAGCTTCTTATTGCCCTCGCCCATCACAAAGGGCAGGTGGCCAAACTCTGGGGTGAACTCGGCAACGCCGATCTTCTTCAGGGCATCGTAAAGCGCGAGCTGACGCGGAGTAGAAGAAAGCAGGTCCTCACCACGCAACACGTGGGTGATGCGCATCAGGGCGTCATCAACCGGGTTAACCAGGGTGTAGAGGGGCGCACCATTGGAGCGAGCCACCACATAGTCCGGCTGGGTCTCAGACTTGAAGGTCATCTCGCCGCGCACCAGGTCAGTCCAGGTCCAATCCCGCTCCGGCATGCGCAGGCGCCAGACCGGCTTGCGGCCCTCAGCCTCGAAAGCGTCGATCTGCTCTTGGGTGAGATCACGGTCGAAGTTGTCATAGCCTAGCTTCGGATCACGGCCAGCAGCCTTGTGGCGCTCCTCCACCTCTTCAGCGGTGGAGAATGCCGGGTAGACAAATCCGCCGTCGATAAGCTTGTCTAGGACCTCTTTGTAGATGTCCATGCGCTGGGACTGACGGTACGGCTCGTGCGGGCCGCCAACATTGATGCCTTCATCCCAGCCCAAGCCGAGCCAGGTCAGGGAATCAATAATGGCTTGGTAGGACTCCTCAGAGTCACGGGCGGCATCGGTGTCTTCAATGCGGAATACCAGCTTGCCGCCGGTATGGCGGGCGTAGGCCCAGTTGAACAGCGCGGTGCGCACCATGCCTACGTGCGGCGTACCGGTTGGGGATGGACAGAATCTAACGCGTACTTCAGTCATGCCAACCATCGTAGTGGAGCCGCCGATTCCAGTCCGCACCAGCCCAAGCGCCCCTGAATCCTGCCCGGCGCGCAGCGGCTTGCAGTCTATTCCTACACGCAAATTGGGGTAATTGGAAACGGGTTTCACTACAAAGCCACTGGTCGGTGAAATCGGTTTCCATTACGGCTAGCAGGTTATGGGATTCATTTTCTATAGTTTCTGGTGAACTTGTGAGAACTGTAGAAAGGCCTTCCCAACTGTGGCTTCCCCACGCACCCGTTTCCTTGCCACGCTGAGCACTTTGGCACTTATCACTCCCGCCACGGCTGTCGCAGGCCCCGATGATGGCAAGCACATCGCTACCAATACCCACGTTGACTCCCCCAAGTCCTTCTGGGAGAACAACGATTTCGTCCTGAAGTCCGAGTTTGGCGGTCAAGAGCCCCCGATTGCAGACACTGTTGCCTGGGTGGGCAGGGGCTACAGCGCTATGGACGGCCGCAATCAGTACCTCTATACGCTTCCGGCAAACGGGACCCAAGACTACATTGGGGCCCCTGGCACGACTTACTACACAGCGCCGCACCAAGTATCCGGTAATACTTCGCCCATTTGGCTGGGCTTTGGCGCAGATGCTTCCCTGCCCACTGACAAATTTCGGGATGACGTAGCCTTCCTTGACTTGCTCAGCGTCGATGGCCCCGGCGAGGTGGAGCTTTTTACCAATAAAGATGATGAGGACGGCACCCAGCTGCACCGCATGCTCGGGTCCTTCCCGGATTCGCCGCACTCTGCCTACATTGTTGCCGGCACACATACGCACAACTCCACTCTGTTTACCAAGCCAGGACGATACCGCCTGACCTACCGCACCAGTGCGCGCGGAAAGGATGGCCAGCTCATAGCCAATGAGCCACAGACCACCACCATCCAAGTTGGCGGGCAAAAGCCCAAAGAGGAAAAAACGCCGAGCCTTAAGGAGCGCTTCGCACAGTCCGCAGCTGGCGACGCCGCTGCTGCTGGCTACAGCCTGCGCATGGCCCCCAAGTCCAATCCCGAAAAAGACGGCGACGACAAGCTCACCACCATTTCCTTCGACGCCAAGAACAAGGCACAAGGCACCCTCACGCTGCTTATCGACGGCTACTTCCTCACCGACCTCCCCGTTAAGGACGGGCATGCTCAGTGGGATGAATATATGGGCCCCGACCCGTCCCAGGTACAGGCCGTCTTTACCCCTGAGGGCGATTCCCCACGCTGGATATCCCAGCCCCTTGACTTCCAACCCGGCAAATCCAGCCACACCGATTCTTCTGCCGCCGCTGATACGTGGCAGGAAACCTCCCAGCCGCGCCAGCTGGCCCCCACCGAGGAAACCGAGCTAAAAGAGCTGGGCTACACCATCCGCATGCGCAAGCAGGGCAAGGGCGGTACCAAGATCGTGGTCGATACCGAGGATAAGAACTTCAACGGCCTTCTCACCGGCGGTCTTTATGATGCCAAGGATTCCAAGTACCCCACCGTGGATCTTGAAACCCCCATTACCAATGGCCACGGCGAGGTTGCCTTTGACGAGGGCGAATACTTCACCGGCTCTTATGCCAAGGTGAACCTCTTTCCACATTCCACTGTGAAGGCCGGGCATGCAAGCAGCGTGATTACCGAGTCCTTTGCCTTCGGCGAAAATTACGAAACCACGGGGCGGTTCTCCACTTCCAACGAAGAACCTGACACGACTCCCGGCAAGGAAGACTCACCTTCGCAAGCGCCGCAGCCAGGCGCAGATGAAGCGGAAGCCGACACGCACCAGTGCAGCGAGAAATACCTACTGGACCGTGGGCACGTTGACATCAAGGCTCAGCCTGCCGAAGGCGGCTTTACTACCGTTCTGCGCGATGACACGGCACAGGTGGATAAGAAGTCCGTCGACCGCAAACTTGATGACGTGGTGCTCGGCGTACACGATAATGCGCTCACCCGGCGCAACGACAAGCTTGCGGGCAAGGAGTTCGATTTCCTCGGAAAACCCGGTGAGCGCTTCTATCACCTGCCGCAGACCCAGAATCAACACATTATCTGGCCGGGTTATAACACTCAGGACCTGGATTATTCCGCGACCAAAGACAATGCCGTCAACCTCAACCTGAAGCCCACCTCCACCCCAGACGGGGCCGAGTGGGGCGCCTTTATCGACGCCTCCCATGGCAAGGGCTTTTCGGTCTTGGCGAACTCCGCAGCCGAGGACTACACCATCGAGACCAACTTTCCGGCCCACACCCACACACACTGGGCCTTTTCCAAGCCTGGCCTCTATACCTTCGAGGCCACCTATACGGCCACGGGGAAGGACGGCAAGGAACTTAAGTCCGAGCCGCAAACTCTGACCTTTGCCGTGGGCGATAAAACCCTAGATTCTTGTTCCTCCCGCAGGCCGAGCGAGTCCGAGGGCGAGACCCCCAGCGAGAGGCCGACCGAGAAGCCGGACGATGCCGCTAAGCCCGAAGAGCCAACGGGATCCTCGTGGAGCCCGTGGAGCTTAGTCCTCCCAGCAGTCCTCGTGGTGGTCTTCAAGGCCTTCTATAACTTCTTCCGCGATAACGAAGACCTCATCCGCCGGCGCTTCGGCCTCAAGTTCTAACCCACCCCAACCCAACTGACTAGACGGGACACCACAATGCATCAATCCCACACTTCCGCCTCCCGGCGCGCTCTACAGCGGCGTCGGTTCATGTCGGTACTTGCTGCTGTCTTTGCCGCAGCTTTAGCCTTCTTCTCCCCCGGCGCAGCGTTGGCCTTCGATGAGGTCTTTGATTCCGGGCACGTCGACGCCTTCTACGTCACGGCCCCTGATGGCACGCTGCACCTTTCTATGAAGGAAGACATCACGGGGTCTGCCGTTCCGCGCTCTGGCGATGACGTAGTGCTCAAAGTCGTCGAGGATGCCTGGTCCGATGCCACCGAGGGCGTGCCAGAAATCGGCCAACCCACCTATTTCCTGCCACAGGCCCAAGACCAGCGCATCATCTGGCCGGGCTGGGATACCCAACCCGTCCGCGATGGCGGCTTCGAAAGCGTTGATCTGGAATTTGCCGAGGTCTCCGGCCCGGGCTCCGTGTATGTCTTTGAAACCAGCAGTTTTGGTGGCATCAATGCCGTGACTGATTCCGGTTCCATGGAGCTCACCAGCGGTGAGGTCATCAACCAGCCCCATCCTGCCCACAAGCACGTCAATTGGGCTTTTAGCGAGGCCGGCACCTACACCATGACGGTGCGCGCCCATTCCAATGGCGAGTCCAGCAATGCGGTGACCTACACCTGGGAGGTAGGCGACGGCGGCGATGCCTCCACCGCGGATCGCGCGGCTGACTCCGGCGATGGCACCACTGACCAGGAAGCTGCAAGTACACAGCGATCTGCAGGCAAGAGCGACGCAGCAGGCTCGGGCACGTCCGGCGCAGCACCAGGCGAAGAATGCACCCCGGGCATGACCCCGCAAATCAAGGACGATACGGTCTCGCCCTCCGAGTGGCGCGATGCCGATGGTGCCACCTTCTACCTCTCCGATAAATCCAGCGTGGATCTCCCCCAAGAAGTAGGACCAGTGCCAGCAGGAAAGGCCTGGATGATTGGTTCTACCCAGGTCGACGGTGTTCCGTGGTTAGGGGCGAATACCCAAAGCCCATCGATGCGCGAGAATATCCCCGGCGATGTCACCTGGGAGTTGGTGGGCTTTAAAGGGCCCGGCCCGATGATGGTCTACTCCCAAGGCGGGCTGGGCAAGGTCGTTGGCGAGGAATGGTTCCGCGGCAATGCTGATGCGGCGGAAGGCACCCATTCCATCGCCCCGAATACTCACGTGCACCCCAACTGGGTCTTTGGCGCCCAGGGAACCTATGACGTCACCATCCGCCAAGTGGCTCAAACCGGTGAGGGAAAGCAGGTTGCCGGTGAGGCAACTCTCCATTTCGTCGTCGGCGGCGATGAACCGGCCAAGGCGTTTGATAACGGGCACTTCGACCTGGGAGCTGCCGTGAATCCAGACGGCGGCGACTGTGGGAATGGCGCGGCGGCAGGTGGGTCGTCGGCAAGCGCTAGCGGCTCTACCTCACACACCGGATCCAGCAACGGTCAGTCGGCGCAGGCACAAGGCACGGGCGGTTCTTTAGCCAATACTGGGACCCCCATCGTGCCCCTCGGCATCGGGGTGTTGGGCCTAGGCATGCTCTTCCTCGGCCTGGGCATTGCGCGGCTGGCCGTAGCTAAGGCAGCGGACTAATGGGGCATTCATGTTCCCACAATCGCCGGCGCCTTACCGTAGGGGCAATTCTGGGCTGTTGCCTGCTCACCGCTGGTTGTGCGTCCTCGGCCGCACATGATGCTGGAACCGGAGAAGGAATCAGCGTGGTGGCTACCACCCCAATCCTGGCAGACCTAGCGCGCAACGTGGCAGGAGATGATGCCCAGGTCAAAAGCCTCATCCCCAGCGGCAAGGATCCGCATACCTTCGAGCCAACGCTGCGCACGGTGCGCGATATTGCCAATGCCAACCTGGCGCTAAGTAATGGCTACCTGCTGGAGCCGCAAGCTCTTATCGATACGCTGCACGAATCCACCGACGCCCCCGTGGTGGAGGTCGCCGACGCTGCCTCCACCCGCGGTGCCACCCTGGTGCCGCTGGTAGAAGATGTCTCCTTGGATGCCATTTGGCTGGGCCTGCGCATCAGCGGCGCCGCGCCACACTCCTCCGGAGTGGACTTTCGCATGGTCTCGGCCGACGGACCGGGCGACGTGGCGGCCTATGTGGTCTCCGCCTTCGGTACCCCGGAGGTCCTCTTTAACTCGGCTGATGGCGTCGATGGCAAGGAAGACGCAGTAACCCTTCCTGCCAACGCCCACACCCACGTCTCTTGGGGCTTTTCCCAACCTGGGATCTACCGCCTTGGGTTTCAGGCCGACGGGACCGAAGTCCAGCATCTCACCGTGGCCGTGGGCGTCAACCCGCCTAAAGGTATGCAGGCAATAGATTCCGGGCACTTGGACATTGAGGCAAACCTGGCCCAGCACCGCATTGACCTGCGCGACCAAGACAAGCGCTTTGCCCCCGCCACCACCGCGGTATCTATCCCCTCGTCAGTACTGCAGCCCATCCCGCCGGATCCGGCCTACCGCTTCCTCGGCGCGCCGAACTCGGATACCTACCTCTTGCCGCAGGCCGTGCTGGGCAAGCACATCCACGGCGAGGTGGATCCACACTTGTGGCACAACGTGGACAACGCTATCGCCTACGTGGATGTCATTGCGGAGGAGATGGCGCAAGCAGATCCCTCCCACGGTGCCGCCTACCGGCAGCGGGCAGCGGCCTATACCAAGCGCCTGCGGGACACGGATTCCTATGTGGACCGCGCCATTGCCTCTATCCCTGCCGAAAACCGGCACCTAGTGACCACGCACCATGGCTATGCCTACCTCGAGCAGGGCTATGACATGTCGGTGGCAGGATTCGTCACGCCTAACCCAGCCATCGAGCCTTCCCCGCGGGAGGTCATAGCCCTGCGCCGCACACTGGAGAACCTGCATCTACCGGCCGTCTTTGTCGAGCCCGTACAACAGGCCAGCGCCGACACCCTTACCCAGGCTGCCGCGGAACGAGGCGTGGCACTGTGCCCCATCTATGGCGACACGCTGGACGGCACTGTCGGCTCCTATATCGACCTCATGAAGTTCAACGCTGATTCCCTCCAGCGTTGCCTGAACCCCAATTCCACTGATGGAGAAAACAATGCATAAATTAGCTACCCGTACCGCTATTCGCACCGCCGCCTGCGCCCTAGCTGCCGGCCTTGCTTTTTCTACGAGCCCTGCCTGGGCCGGCGACCTCGCGCAGGTGGTCGGCGCCGAGGAACAGATCGCCCCACAGGGCGAGGACAAGGTCATCGACACCGGCCACGTTGACGTTGGCGCTTTGCTCGACGGCACCGATTCCGAACTCATGGCCCGCGATGATGCCGGCGACAAGCCCGTCTGGCGCCACCTAGATGATCTTGTCTTTGCCGTGGGCGATAAGGCGCAGCAAACCCTGCCGGAGACCGATGACTTTGGCTTTGTTGGCGCCGATTCCGGCGAAAAGGTCTGGGTAGTTCCCCAAACCGAGCAGGTCGGGGTTCCCTGGCTGGGTTGGAATACCCAGGCGCCCTCGCTTGTCGACGGCGCCGATCGCGGAGTCACCATGGAATTCCTCGGCCACTCCGGTCCTGGCGACTTCTCTCTTTTCTTACAAAACGGCGGCTTTGAAGCACCACAGCTGTTGTGGTCTACCGCGCAAAAGAGCGACGAAGAATTCTGGGTGGACCTCAATACCCACACCCATGCCAATTGGACGTTTACAGAGCCAGGCACCCATCAGGTAGGCATCAGGGTCAAAGGTAAGACCAAGGATGGCGCCGATTTCAGTACCGATGGCGTGCTCACCTTTGCTGTGGGCGATGATGCCGACGTCCAAGCGGCCCAAGAAACTACTTGGAATCCAGACGATGCCCAGACCGCAGGCTCTTCCATCCCCACTTGGGTCTTTATCCTCGCCGGCGTGGGTGCCGTCGTACTCCTGCTGGCCCTTGGCCTAGTACTGCGCTCTTCCAAGCGAGGCGATAGCCGTGGCTAAACCGCTCATTTCCGTTGCCGACCTAGAAGTATCGCTATCCCACCGGCGCGTAATCACCGGTGCGAACCTAGAGGTCCACCCGGGCGAATTCATTGGGCTTCTCGGACCCAATGGCGCGGGCAAGACCACGCTCATGCGCGCCATTTTAGGACTCATCCCCTCCTCCGGTACCCGAGAGATCGGGGGAATCGTAGGCTACGTGCCCCAGCGGCACGAGGTGGAATGGGGCTTTCCCATCAATGTCTACCGCACCGTACTCAGCGGGCGCACCGGCATCATTGGCTGGCTCAAACGGCCACGTGCCGCGGACCACGCCGCGGCGACAGAGGCTCTTCGCTTGGTAAACATGGAAGATTTTTCCACCCGCCCCATCGAAGAGCTCTCCGGCGGTCAGCGCCAACGCGTCCTCATCGCCCGAGCGCTCGCCACGCAACCAGACGTGCTGCTGCTCGACGAGCCCTTCACCGGCCTCGACGCCCCCAATACCGAATCACTACTCGAGCTATTCGAAGAGCTCTCCCAGCGCGGCAAGGCCATCCTCATGTCCACCCACAATCTGTCTGAAGCGGCGCACTCCTGCCACCGCTTGGTCCTCTTTAACGGCACCGTGGTGGCCGATGACTCCGCTCCGCGCCTTCTTCACCAGACCGCTCCGTGGACGCAAACCTTTGGCGTACGCGCCGGTTCTCCCCTGCTTTCTGCCATTGGAGTCTCCGCATGATAGAAATTTCCTTCCTCGATTTCCTCCGCGACCTGGCTAACCCCCACCTCGACTTTCTCGCCCGCGCGGTAAGTATTTCTGTGCTTGCGGCCATCGTCTGCGGCGTCGTCGGCTGCTACGTGGTGCTGCGCGGCATGGCCTTTATCGGCGACGCCGTCTCCCACGCGGTCTT
This sequence comes from Corynebacterium sp. MSK195, assembly GCF_030228885.1. Lineage (NCBI taxonomy): Bacteria > Bacillati > Actinomycetota > Actinomycetes > Mycobacteriales > Corynebacteriaceae > Corynebacterium > Corynebacterium sp. MSK195. The sequence continues at coordinate 82,166 of NZ_JASPGT010000003.1, forward strand.
TCCCGGCTTGGCCATAGCCTTCGCTTTGCAAGCCTCCGTGCTCGTCGGTGGCGCGGTGGCCGGTGCGGTTGTGGCGTTGCTCATCGCCGCCTTTTCGCAGCGCCGCCACGTACGGGCAGATTCCATCATCGGCATTTTCTTCGCCGCTGCCTTTGCCTTAGGCATGGTGATCATCTCGCGCACCGATGGCTATAGTGCTTCGCTGACCAGCTTTCTCTTCGGCTCGCTCACCGGCGTATCCCGCAGCGATATCATCGTCGCGGCCAGCGTGTGCGCACTGGTTATCGCCGTCGTCGTAGCTTTTGGCCCCCAGCTCAACGCCACCTGCCTGGACCGGGAAACCGCCCGCGCCATGGGGCTTCCCGTTGTTGTGCTCGACATCATGTTGTACCTGTGTGTCACCGCCGCCGTGGTCATTTCTGTGAGCACCATTGGCAATATCTTGGTCCTCGCGCTTCTCATCACCCCGGCCGCGACGGCACGCCTACTTACCACGCATCTTGCGACCATGATGTGGCTTTCCGCCCTCATCGGCACGCTGTCCAGCTTCCTCGGCATCTACCTGGCATGGGCCATTGATCTTCCGGCCGGCGCCACCATCGTGCTCACGCTCACGGTTATCTTCTTAAGCGTTTGGGCCGTACATCCACTCCTCGGCGCCCGCAAGCACGCCGGTGCCTCGCTTTCCGACGCCCCACGTCCCGATACCCCACGAAAGGAATCCGTTACCTCATGAAACCAGTCTGCCGCACCACGGTGGCCCTAGGCGCTGCCAGTCTCATCGGCCTCGGCTCACTTTCAGGGACGGGCGTAGCCGGCATAGCCCCCGCCTCCGCCCACGCAGAAGAGTCCGCCACGGCCTGCTCCGCCAGCGACTTCGATCTCATTACCAAGGGCCACCAAGACATGGCGCTTAGCGGCGATTCCGGCGACCTCAGCTTCACCGTCAAAGACGATGACAAGGGAATCAAGCATGACTCTGAGACCTTTGCTATTGAGGTGTCCGATGGCTTGAAACAGCCGCTATCTGGGCTCGGCGATAGTTCCCTTCCTGAAGAAGGCTGGGTGCTGCCTCAAACCCAAGACCCCACCGCTCCCTGGCTGGGCTTTAACACCCAGGAGCTATCCCAAGACCTACTCGCTGCTGATGACACTGCGACCTTAAGCATGGCGATCGCACAGGGCCCAGAAGATGGGCGCATTGTGGCCTACCAGGCGGAGCTAGGCGAAGCCACGGTGCTCATGGACACTGAAGATGGATCCGCCTGGGATTACCCAGGCAATTCGCATTCCCACCCGGCATTTGCGTTTACCAAGCCCGGAACCTACGCGGTGAGCTTTACCTTTGAGCTTCCTGACGGCTCCCGCCACCACCTCCATGCCGGCTTCCTCGTAGGAAAGCAAGCTGAGGCGAAGGACCTGTGCGGCGTGGACTATTCCGAAGCGGACGCGGCCACTGGTTCTGACAACGGCGCGGATAGCCGCCCCAAGCAACTGGAAAAGGACATCAAAGATGTAGACAAATCCATCGCCGGGTTAGACAAGGAACTGGAGAAGACCCTGCAGGAAGGCCAAAAATTCCTTGACGGCGGCGCACCTGACGAAGCGGAAAAGGGCAAGCACTCAACACCCAAGAAGCCGGCGAATACTGAAAAGTCTAAAGCGCCACAAAAGTCCCACGCTCCGACATCAACCCAATCCACTGCCCCTGCGCAAAAGTCCAGTTCTGGTTCACAAACTACGACCCACCACTCGGCTAGCCGTGTCAACGAATCTGCCTCCACCGCAAAATCAGGCAAGAGCACGTCATCTGGCTCGCACCGCTCCGCTTCCACCAGCGGTTCTTCCCACTCGACTGCGAAGAAGTCCGCCAGTAGGAAGGACACAAAAACCTCGTCCCGTGCGAAAGCAAAGTCCGCCGACGCACCCCGTGCACAGCATGTTCCAGATGCAACCGACACAGAGAATACGGACAGCAAGAATGTGCTGACCGATGCCGCTGCCTATACCACTACCCTCGCACAAAGCAGCTTCTGGGCGGGGATCCTGGCCGGACTGGGCGCATTCGCCTTAGCGCTCGGCATCGGGCTATTGGTCTATGTCCAGTTCTTCCGCAAAAAGAAGACACCACACCAGCACCAGGCCAATGATGCCACGTCGAACATCCCGGGCGTCGATTAGCGCAGGCCTGGCTTAAGAAAACAAAATGCCCAGAGGATCTCTCCTCTGGGCTTTAGCGGTGGCTAAGAGCTCATGCTTCTATACCCGAGTCTTGGACGACAGGAAGTCCCAGACCACGTTCGGCGTATCTGGCTGCCAGAACCAGGTGTGGTCTTGCGGAACCTTAACCAGTTGCACATCCTTTTGGCAGCCGTTAAAGCTCAAGCGTTCTGAACCGCCAGCTTCCGGAGTGGACTGGAAGGTCATATCGCAGCGATTTCGCTTCAGATAGCCGCCGAGCACCGTACGCACAGGGAGGTATCCAGCCTCGTGTCGGTCACCGCCCTCATAGGTCATCATCTTGTCGTTAACGCCGTGCATGATGAGGGTATTCATCGGCGCATCGGCACAGTTGACCTCAACCGGGTTGTAGAAGGCACCTGAAACCATAGCTACGGCAGCAAAGGTGTCCTGTGCGTGGCAGCCAAGCACCGAGGTAAAGCCGCCTCCATTAGACATACCCATGGCGTATACGCGGTTTCGATCAACGTGGTAGTCCTTGTCTACCGAATCGAGAATGCGCTTGATAAAGCGGATATCCTCCCCATCGCGCGTCTTAGCATAAGGCGCCGCCTCCCAAGCTCGCTCAAATCCCTCTGGATAGACGATAATGGCCTCCTTATTGGCCTCAGTGGTCTGCATGCGTGCATAGCTGGAGTAGTTCTCCGGGGAATCTCCCCACCCACCAAAGCCGAAGAGAACGGGCGCCGCCTTTTCCGGCGAGTAGTGGTTTGGAATACGCAACAAGTACCTGCGAGTCTTACCCTCATGCTCCATCTCTAGGGACTGCATGGAACCCGGCTTAAACGGCGGGTTGGGATTGATGCTGGTATCAACCATTGCCGGCCGCGGCGCTGGCTCGGGAAGAGATGATCCCTCAGGAACTGGCGCTGCACTGTTATCGCTGCTGCCATTTTCTGCTGGCGCCGGGGTGGACTCCTTAACACCTTCTGGAACTAGGTGGGACCCATCGGGCTGCGGAGTAACGGGCATTGCGTTTTCGGGAGCAGGTACTGGAGCTGGGGCCGGTGCAGGAGCGGGGGTTGGCCCTTCTTGTGCATGGGCAGGCGCAGCACACACAAGCGCAGCGCTAGCCAGCGCAGCAGCGAGGATTAGGTAAAGGGAACGATAAAGAAACTTAGTAACATTAGCCACAAGGTTAAAATTAACCACATCATTCACTTGATTCACTGTTTACACGCCCAGTGCACACTCAATTCTGTAAGAAAAGCCCAAGGCACTAAGCTAGATCCCCATGCACGAAGACAGACCAAACACCGCCCCCGATTTTTTGCTTTCGCGAGCAACGGGGTCTGTCCGTACCCAAGGTGCGCGCCACACTTTTAATGACACCGACGCGGCGATTTCCGCCCTGCGCAGCAAAGATGTTGACATGGTCGTCGGTGCGATTCCGTTCGACTCTGACACGCCCGCCGCGCTAACGGTGCCGGAGGCCATCATCCGCGAAGAGGGTCCGCTGGAACCGCACGCCTACTACCGCAATAAGAGTTTGAGCTCCCGCGTGGTTGGCTTCGATCCAGAGCCCGAGGAGCACCTGCGCCGAGTTGAAGCGGCCATCGGCACGATCGAGACCTCCAAACTGGAAAAGGTGGTTTTGGCACGCGCCGTAGATATCGAATTCCCTGAGGCTATTGATCCGCGCCTCGTGGCGGCTCGCCTTATCGACCTTTCCGCCAACCGCGATGGCTTCATTGCCGATCTCTCCCCCGCCGGGCGGCCGGGCGCGATGCTGGTTGGTTCTTCTCCAGAAGTTTTGGTCAAGCGTCAGGGCTCGACCGTTTCTGCTTTCCCCTTGGCCGGATCGTCACCGCGCCGCACCGCAGCGGCTGAGGACCACATCGCAGGTCAAGATCTCTTGCATTCCGCCAAGGATCTCCACGAGCATTCCTTCGTAGTGGAACACCTGCGCCGAGTGCTTAGCCCGCTATGCGAGCAGCTAGACATTCCGGACGCCCCGCATCTCATTAGCACCAATGAGATGTGGCACCTTGGCACGCCAATTTCCGGAGCACTCAAGGATAAAGGCTTGACCGCTCTTGAGCTTGCCCTGGCGACACACCCCACACCGGCCATCTGTGGCACCCCTGCAGAGGCCGCCCAAGCCCTCATTGAGACTGCAGAAACGGACCGTGGATTCTACGCCGGAGCGGTCGGTTGGTGTGATAGCTCCGGCGACGGCGAGTACATGGTAGCCATTCGCTGCGCAGAAGTGGCCGGCGATGGACTATCGGCGCGTGCTTGGGCCGGCGGTGGCATTGTGGGCGATTCCGATGCCCACGCCGAGTTGGAAGAAACCACGGCCAAGCTGCGCACCATTTTGAAGGCGCTTAGCCTCTAAGCTGCACGCTTGGCGACGAGCACAACATCGCTTTGGTGGTGCGCCCCCGCGCCTTCAGTCAAGTGGCGTTCACGACGAGTTAGCTCGACCGTTTCCAGCTCACGCAGGTTTTCCGCGAGCCATTCCGGCATCGCTGCCTCTGCCGACTCCATATCGTGATGGACATAGAGCAGTGTTCCGCCTGGAGCCACCAATCGCTCTAGCTTTTCCACCTCTTCTGGCGTGGCGCGTACCCCGCCATAGTGGACGCTGACCAAGTCAAAGGACTCATGGCTAAAGTCACTAAACGTTGCGACCTGCGCCGCGACACCGCGGGCCCTAGTGCGTGCGACGGCAGTCGGGGCGAAATCAATGCCCAACACATCCCAGCCGTGGTTCTTTAGCCAGAGCGCATCCGCGCCTTCTCCACACCCGATATCAAGGGCAGTACCAGGGGTCAGCTTCGCAGCATAATCAACAAGGGTCTCATTGGGATTGCCCGACCACACCCGCTCGGTACTCCGGTAGCGTTCCTCCATTTCCTCGGAGGTGGGTACGCAGGCGCGGTGTTCTTGGTGGCTCGGGTTATGCACGGTGGATGGTATTGCGCAGGGTGCCGAGGCCCGGGATCTCGATTTCGATGGTGTCACCTGGGACCATAGGAGCGGTGCCAGCCGGGGAGCCGGTGGTGATGACATCGCCGGGCAGCAAGGTATAGGCAGCGGAGATCTCCTCCAAAATGCCGCCCATCTTCACAATCATCTGGTCAGTATTGGAATCCTGCTTTTGCTCGCGAGAGCCCTCGTGCGTCAGATAAGCATTAATCTTCTGATCGTCTAGATTCAAGCTGTCCAGATCGGTTTCGATCCACGGACCGAGCGGGCAGAAGGTGTCAATACCCTTGGCCCGAGCCCATTGACCGTCTTTGAACTGCAGGTCGCGGGAGGAAACGTCATTACAGATGGTGTATCCCAGCACGTGGTCTTTCCAGTTCTCGGCCTTGATGTTTTTCGACGGCTTAGAAATAACCACGGCAAGCTCGCCTTCAAACTCGACGTTGGTGGCATAGTCCGGAATCTTGATTGCAGCGTCCGGGCCAATGACCGCGGTAGATGGCTTGATGAAGATGGTGGGAGGAAGACTATCAGCAGACTTTTTGAAAACCTCGGCAACGTGGTCCGCATAGTTGCGTCCAAGCGCTACCACCTTGGTGGGAAGGGTCGGCGCCAAGAGGCGAACCTCGTTAAGTTTCCACTCGCGGCCGGTCGGCTCCGGTGGAGTAAAGGGCGTGCCGGCAATTTCCTTTGCTACTAGCTCTTCCATTGGGGCATCTTTTGGCCCATCGATAATGGCGAAACAGATTCCTTCTGGGTGTGCAATTCGTCCTAAACGCATAGCGGTAATCCTACTCAATAGCCACCTTCACATGTGTGCAAAGGATACGGTGTTAATTAGTTAATTTGAGTAAATTCCCATTGTCCTTTAATCACCGTTGCTAACCCCAGTGCGGACTACGCCAGGACGCGGGGGTTGGGGACGTCGGCAAGCGCCCAGCGCAAAAAGCCCGCTTCTATTCGACGAGCAGCTTGGCGATTCGGTCACCGACTTCGACGGTGTTTATTGGTTCGGCACCGCGGTCCGCCACATCCTGTGCCACCGCATCCTCAATACGCCGCGCATTGGACTCATCGCCCAGGTGACGAAGAAGCATGGCGGCGGACAAGATTGCCGCCGTTGGGTCTGCTATCCCCTTACCTGCAATATCTGGCGCAGAACCATGCACCGGCTCGAACATGGAAGGATTCGCGCCTGAGGCATCGATGTTTCCGGATGCAGCAAGGCCAATACCGCCAGTTACCGCGCCCGCCAAATCGGTGAGAATGTCTCCAAAAAGGTTATCGGTGACAATGACGTCATAGCGCGCCGGATCGGTCACCATATAAATGGTTGCAGCATCAATATGCTGGTAATCCACCCGAACCTCTGGAAACTCGGCGGCGACTTCATCAACGGTGCGCTGCCACAACCCACCAGCATTGACCAAGACATTTGTCTTATGCACCAAGGTCAGATGCTTACTGCGCTGCGCTGCCCGCGCAAACGCATCGCGCACCACACGCTCCACACCGAAACGAGTATTTTGCGATACCTCGCTGGCCACCTCGTGCTCAGTTCCCTCTCGCAAGGTACCGCCGTTTCCGCAGTACAACCCCTCGGTACCTTCGCGCACCACAACGAAATCGATATCACCCGGTTCAGCGAGCGGCGAGGAAGCGGTGGGATAGAGCTTGGACGGGCGCAGGTTCACGTGATGATCCAGCGCAAACCGCATCTTAAGCAACAGCCCTCGCTCCAGCACGCCTGGTGGCACCTCACCGGGGGCGCCGATCGCCCCCAACAGGATCGCATCGTGTTCGCGCAGGCTCTTCAAGTCAGCGTCCGTGAGAAGCTCCCCATTGCGCAGATAACGGCGCGCGCCGAGATCATAATCAGTGGTCTCGATATCGGAGCGAACGGCTCGCAGCACCTTGAGCGCCTCGGCCGTCACTTCTGGCCCAATTCCGTCGCCGCCAATCACCGCAAGTTTCATTATGTAGGATTCCTTTCTCACAGAGTGGATATGGACTTACCCTACCAAAAGAAACCCGCGCGGCGCAGGAAATTACCTAACACCACGCGGGTTCAGACTCTGTTGCAGTCCGCAGCCTTATGCTTCCATGTCTAGCTGTTCGCATTCAGCTCCCAAGGCCGCATTAATGTCGGCGATGAGATGCTCTGGCACCTCGGCCTCCACGCGCAGAATCAGCACAGCATCAGATTCCTGTTTACCGTGCGTAAGAGCGGCTGCCACGATGTTGATTCCCGCAGCACCCAACTTGGTTCCTACCGTCCCCAATGCACCTGGGGCGTCCGCGTAGCGGAAGAAGAGGTTGCGGCCGGTCGCACGCATATCTACGCCGCGGCCGTTGATGCGAATAAACTTTTCGGTTCCATCGATGCCGATAAGTGCGCCGGTGAGCGAGGAGCTCTCGCCATCGGCGCCAATAACCTTCACCTGCAGGGAAGAACGATGCCCCTTGGACTCCGTATTAGTAGTTACCTCCACCTCTACCCCGCGACTTTTTGCGATCTGCATTGCATTGACAAAGGTCACCGGCTCCGAAGTAACGCCGCTAAACAGTCCTCGGACAGCAGAAAGTCCTAGCACTTCTACGTCTTCGGTAGACAACTCGCCGCAGGCCTCCACCTCAACGGCAACGGGAGCCTGACCCAAAAGGCGGCCAGCAGTAAGTCCTAGCTTGCGGGCGAGGTCCAACCAACCAGCAACCTCTTCTCCCACTGCCCCGCCAGAGACGTTGACCGCATCCGGCACAAACTCTCCTTCGAGAGCCTTCAAGACCGACTCCGCTACATCTGTTCCCGCACGGTCCTGAGCTTCTACAGTGGATGCGCCTAGGTGCGGGGACACGGTGACTTGCGGCAGCTTAAAGAGCGGAGAATCAGTGCACGGTTCCGTGGAATAAACGTCAAAGCCCGCACCTCGATGATGTCCCGACTCGATAGACTCAGCCAGGGCCGCCTCGTCTACCAAACCGCCTCGCGCTGCGTTAATGAGAATCTGTCCTCGCTTCGCCTTGGCCAAAAGTTCTCTATCAAACATTCCGGCAGTCTCGGGAGTCTTTGGCAGGTGAATGGTCACGAAATCGGAACGCGACATCAGTTCTTCCAGCTCAACCAATTCCACGCCCAGCGCCGCCGCGCGAGCCGGGTTGGCATAGGGATCGTGCGCGACAATGGTCGCCTCAAAGGACTTCAGACGCTGGGCAAAGAGCTGGCCAATGTGTCCGAAGCCGACAATGCCGATGGTCTTTCCGTAGACCTCTACGCCCTTGAAAGAAGAGCGCTTCCACTCCCCTTCGCGCAGGGACTGGTCGGCCGCTGGTATCTGGCGCGCCGTCGCTAAGAGCAGTGCAACTGCCTGTTCACACGCAGAGTGAATATTCGATGTTGGCGCATTGACCACCATGACGCCCTTGTCTGTGGCCGTCGGAATATCGACATTGTCCAGTCCTACCCCGGCACGGCCCACAATCTTGAGCTTTGTGGCCGCTTCCAATACCTCTGCATCAACGGTTGTGGCAGAGCGCACCAGCAAAGCCTCTGCATCCGGAACCGCAGCGAGGAGCTCCGCACGGTTCGGCCCATCTACCCAACGAACCTCAACGGAATCCCCCAGGGCCGCAACTGTAGATTGAGCTAATTTATCGGCAATGAGAACTACCGGCTTCGACATATCTTCCTTCGCTTAAGTGAAATGCGGTGCACGCGGGATGTCCGCGTGTCAAGGAAGTGTAGTTCAGTCGGGGTTGCCCTGCTTGATTTTTGCCTTAAATTCTTTCACTCGACCGAATTCCGGCCCCAGGGCCACTAGGGCGCCATCCTCTAGGCCGGCAACAGCGGCCATACTGTGTTTATCCTGCAACGGATCGGCAGTCGGCATCACCAAAACCCTTCCACCGTAGGCCGCCGCCGTAATGACGTTTGCGATGGGGCTATCTTTAGTTGCGACGATATTCGGCGCCATTTGGCCGTCCCTGCGGGACTGCGCTGGTATGGGGTTCTTCTTTTTCTCATCAGTGCGCGCCTCGCCTTCATACGGCACCCACGCAGGGCGCAGCTCCACTTGGGGAGTCTTATCCAAACGCGCGATATCCTTCACCATCTGTTCTGGGGAAGCAACCACCTTGGAGCCGTACTGGAATGCCGTGAACTCCCCCAATGCTTTATGCGTTCCCGGATCCTTGATCACGTTGAAGTCCCCAGATGTTTCCGTCCACGGCACGTCTCCAATAACCACCAAGCGACTTACCCCTAAGTCCGTGAGCAGCTTATGGATTTCCAAACGCCTATCATCGTCATACTGCACCGCCGGCAAATGCTGGTTTACCGCCAAAGTCGCTGCTCGAAGGGTTGATTTATCATCCCCTGCGAAAAGGACCAGGGAATCCGAGTCTTCAAAAAATAGGCGGCTGGCTTCAATCCCAATGGTGTCATCGACAATGACAAACCTTTGATCAAATTTCGGATCAATGAGCCGATTTTGGTTTTCCGCCTTGGCCTTGTTGAGGTCAATTTCAGACTCGTCCAAATCGGACAAACCACGTTTGACCAGCCTGGATTCTGTGACCGAAGTGCCACAGGCTGATAGCGCTAGTGCAGCAACCAGCACTGTGGCTGCCAAGCGCACAGATTTAGCGATCAAAAGCTTGCGGACCTTCCTCTCCACCACAAAGGTTTGTTTCATCCACATCACGAATAACGGGTTTACCTAAAGCATATTCCACGATGTCCAAGAACCTATGGCGGCGATCCGCAAGGAATTCACGCGGCTGTGATGCGCGCAGATAATCCAGATTCATTTCGTGAGATGCTAGCACCTCATCAAATTGCACATCTTCCATGATGGACTTGGACTGAACGCGGGGAAGGTAGCGGTTAGGAGCGAAACCGTCGAGCACCACCTCGGTACGCTTGCCCATCGGGGTGTAGTTCATGACTGACTCTGCCAAAACGGGATCAACTCCGTGGCGCTTACACCAGTTCAGAGGAAACACGGGGAAGAATCCTGGCTTCAGCTCTTCAAACGTATGGCGATTGAAGGCCTTTCCGGTGCGCCAGTCCTTCGCGCCGCGCGCCATGAGAAGGGCGTAAAGGCCATGCCAGACACCGTCTTTGTCATCTACGGAAAGCAGACGAGATTCACGGAAGGCGGCATCGGTGACAGTTTTCGGAGCTTCATCCGTAGCACCGGCTACCCATTCGGTGACCTCATCGACGTCGCGAGCAGCGCGCAGCTGCACCGCAGAAGAACCGTAGAGCTCGCCAAAGACACCACACCAGAACCACTGGTTGATGCGGTCCCACGACTGCTGGGTAGACAGCGCTCCCCCGCGCTTAGCCAACCGGGCGATGATGACTGCCAGGGGAACGATCTGCTCATTAAACGGAACTTGGTCCATGCTAAGGATGCAGCGCTGCGCGAGGAACTCGGAGACTTCGCGGAAAGTAATGCGCAGATCGTTGGCCGCCGACTTGTACTCCGCCAAAGACAACTTCAAAATATCCTCGCGCTGGCCACCGGCACAGCCCTTTTCGCCGGAGACCAGAAGCGATACTGCGGAAAGAAACTCGGTGCGCCCAATTCCGTCCAAGGCTGGGGACTTACGCAGGTCCTTTTCCACTTCCTGCCAATCAGCGGCCAAGTGAAAGCTGGGGTCCTCAGAGGCGAAAACGGCAGTAAGAAGGTCAAATACGTCCATCTGCAGGCCGGCCGAGTTTGCTTGGGCAAAAATCGAGCCGATGCCGGCTCGCTCCGTCTCGCGGGAAAGTCGAATCATTGGCAGGTCATAACCGGACAATGGCCGAATGATGCGATTATTAAAAGCCGCCAGTTCTGCACTGTATTCCTGCTTGGTTGCTGCAAGTTCAAAGAGCATGCTGACGCCGTCTTCGCTCAACAAAGAAGCTACGGGAATGCACATATTCTCTAGTGCATCTTCACGCGATAGGATGTCGCCCTCAATTGCCGGTGCGAAGTGCGAACGAATCTTACCGTCTTGATTGACCGCGAAGATGGCGTCATCCGGCATGAGATCACCGCGCACGGCCGCGCGAATATCGATGAAAAAGCGGCGGTGAATCTTCTTCTTGCGGAAGTCCGTGGTGTCTACGAAGCCTTCGCCGTTGAAGCAGTGATACAGGGTGGTCAGGCGTTGTTGCCCGTCCAACAGGAGCAAGCCGGGGTCGACGCCAGTGTCAGGTGCGCCCGCAAGGGCACGGGGACGAAAGCGCATCTTTTCGTTTCGGGTGTCAAGAGCCATGAGCGCGCCGATGGGATAGCCGCGCAGCACGGAAACAATAAGAGATCGAATACGATCTTCATCCCAGGCATAACTGCGCTGGAAGTCAGGTAGCTGGATATCCCCGCGATCAATTCGTGCAAAAAGGTCTTTGAGATCATAGCTTGGCGTCGTAAAACCCATGGCCCTCATCCTACTCCCCGCACCGGAGTTTTACCTGACACAAATAAAGCAAAACCCACGGTAAACATGCCTGTTCACCGTGGGTGTGCGCCACAGACGCCGCCTGTTATTCCTAGGCAGTAGCATCCAGCGGGTTCTTGACCCAGCTCATCAAATCGCGCAGCTTGGTGCCGGTCTTTTCGATTTCGTGCTGCGCAAATTCCTCACGCAGACTCTCCAGCTCCTTGTTGCCGCCCTCAATATTGGCCAGCAGGCGCTTGGTGAAGATGCCGTCCTGGATATCGGACAAGATATCCTTCATGCGCTGCTTGGCATCGGCATCAATAACACGAGGGCCAGAAATATAGCCGCCAAACTCGGCGGTATCAGATACCGAGTAGTTCATGTTGGCGATGCCGCCCTCAAACATCAGGTCCACGATGAGTTTCATCTCGTGCAGTACCTCAAAGTAGGCCATTTCCGGCTCGTAGCCAGCCTCAGTCAGAACCTCGAAGCCGGTACGAATCAGGAACTCTACGCCACCACACAGGACGGCCTGCTCGCCAAAGAGGTCAGTAACCGTCTCTGCTTCGAAGGTAGTCGGGATAACGCCGGCACGCGCACCACCGATAGCTGCTGCATAAGACAGGGTCAGATCATGGCCTTCGCCCTTAGGATCCTGTTCGGTAGCAATCAGGCACGGAACGCCCTTGCCGTCAACGAACTGGCGGCGAACCAGATGTCCAGGGCCCTTAGGGGCAACCATGCCGACAGTGACATTGGCCTGTGGTTCAATCAGCTTGAAGTGAATATTCAAGCCGTGTCCGAACAGCAGCGCATTGCCATCTTCCAGATTGGGGGCAATTTCATCTTCAAAGATCTGCTTCTGAGAGGTATCTGGTGCCAGCAGCATGATTACATCCGCCCACTTGGCAGCCTCTGCAACGGTCTTGACCGCAAAGCCTGCCTCCTCAGCCTTTTCGGCCGACTTGGAGCCTTCACGCAGACCAATAACAACCTCCACGCCGGAATCGCGCAGGTTCTGCGAGTGCGCGTGCCCCTGGGAGCCGTATCCGATAACGGCTACCTTACGACCCTGAATGATAGACAAATCCGCATCATCGTCGTAAAAGGTTTCAATAGCCATGTTGTAGTCCTCAATTCTGTAGTGATTGTAAGTTCAATGAATCAACGTCCCACCTAGCACTGTACCACTGCATGAGACGCTATGCCCATATGATGGGATTTAATTTCGCGGGGGTGCCATCGCCTTGGGACCACGCCCCAAGGCCACGTCACCAGACTGCACCAGCTCGAGCACACCGAATGGCTCCAGGACATCGAGAAGCGCCGCCAGCTTTCCAGGGGTGCCGGTAGCCTCCACGACCACCGATTCTTGTGCCACGTCTACCACGCGGGCACGGAAGATATTAACGGCATCGACCACCTGCGGCCGGTTGGCATTATTCGCAGCCACCTTGACCAGCATCAGGGCTCGCGCCACGGTCGAGTCCGTTTCGAGCTCCACCACCTTGATGACCGGCACAATCTTGTTGAGCTGCTTGGTCACCTGTTCCATAATCCTTTCGGAAGCATCGACCACGATGGTCAGCCGGTTAATCCCTGGATTTTCCGTTTGGGCAGAAACCAGCGAAATGATGCTGTATCCACGTCGGGAAAACATGCCCGTCACGCGCGACAAAATTCCCTCTACGTCTTCTACCAGGACCGACAGGGTATGCCGGGAAACGTCACTGGGGGCCATGCCTATACCTCCTGGATAGTCTCGTCGATATCGGCAGGAGTTTCTGCTGCCGATTCATTTTCATCAAACAGCGGGCGCAAGCCGCGGGCATACTGAATTTCCTCGTTAGACGCCCCACCACCGATCATTGGCCAGACTTGGGCATCCTCACCAACGATGAAGTCAATGACCACGGGGCGGTCATTGATTGCGCGGGCCCGTTCAATGGCCGGCACCACTTCTTCCTCACAGGTGACGCGGATGGCCTCGCACCCCAGCGCCTCTGCTAGTCGTACGAAGTCTGGGGTATAGACATCCCGTTCTCGCAGCTTGGTATTGGAGTAGTTCTCATTAAAAAACAGTGTCTGCCACTGACGGACCATGCCGAGGTTGCCGTTATTAATGACGGCAACCTTAAACGGAAAGCCCTCCAATGCCGCGGTGGTGAGCTCCTGGTTGGTCATTTGGAAGCAACCGTCACCGTCAATCGCCCACACCTCCTTATCCGGGCATGCTGCCTTGGCACCGAGGGCCGCCGGCACGGCATAGCCCATAGTTCCGGCACCGCCGGAGTTGATCCAGGAGCGTGGGTGTTCAAAGTCAATGAACTGTGCCGACCACATCTGGTGCTGCCCCACACCGGCACAGTAGATAGCCTCAGGACCTACGGTTTCACTCAGCTTTTCCAACACAAATTGGGGATTGAGCTGCCCATCCGGAGTGGGTTCATAGCCACGGGGGAACCGTTTCTTGAGCCTATCGAGGTAATCTCGCCATGGGCCTACCTGCGGAGAATTCACCGCGGAGTTTTTGCGGTACTCCTTTAAGAGACCTGCCAACACGTTGCGGGCATCACCCACGATTGGCACGGCAACGTCGCGGATTTTCCCAATTTCAGCCGGGTCAATATCAGCATGAATTACCTGGGCCCCAGGGGCAAAAGTGGAGGTATCACCGGTTACTCGATCATCAAATCGCGCGCCGATAGTAATCAACAGGTCAGCTCGCTGCATGGCCGCAACTGCAGGGACGGTGCCATGCATGCCCGGCATCCCCATGTGCAGCGGATGAGATTCCGGAAAGGCACCTAAGGCCATGAGCGTAGTCACGACGGGGATTCCGGAAAATTCCGCAAACTCGCGCAGCTCCTTGGCCGCCTCAGCCTTGATGACACCGCCACCGGCATAGATGACCGGCTTTTCTGCCTGTGCAATGAGCTCAACCGCTTGCACGATCTGGCGATGATGCGGCTTGGTCGTCGGTTTATATCCAGGCAGATCAAACGTAGCCGGGAAGGAATATTCCAATTCATCGTTTTGCACGTCCTTTGGGATATCCACCAAGACCGGCCCCGGACGGCCCGTAGAAGCCAGATGGAATGCGGCTGCAATGGCAGCTGGAATCTGGCTAGGTTCTGTCACGATGTAGTTGTGCTTGGTAATCGGCATCGTCACGCCGCGGATATCGGCCTCTTGGAAGGCATCGGTTCCCAATAGGTTGCTGCCCACCTGGCCGGTGATGGCGACGATGGGAACGGAGTCCAGGTTTGCGTCGGCAAGCGCTGTCACTAAGTTGGTCGCACCCGGCCCGGAGGTGGCAATGCATACGCCTACCTTGCCGGAAGCTTGGGCATAGCCTTCGGCAGCGTGGCCGGCACCCTGTTCATGGCGGGTGAGCACGTGCCGCAGCTTGGTCGAGGTGTGCAAAGCATCGTAAAGAGGAAGCACGGCACCGCCTGGAATGCCGAAGACGAGATCGGTTCCCAAGTCTTCGAGAGTGCGGACAATGGCGTGGGCACCACTCATCCGCTCCGGAGCGTGGGCGCGTGAGGCCGCAGCCACCGAAGCGGGCGTGGGCGAAGTTGTCGTAACCACGGTTAATGTGCTCCTTGAATTGGTCTTTTACAGGTCCTGATCATCATCGATACCGGCCCCAGATATGAACAAAGCCCCCGCGGGCTTGTCTGTCTGCGGGGGCGAAATGCGTCGACGTCATCGGTCGTCGCGGTCACCACCGCGTTGGTACTACCTGAAGTCGAATAATGATCATGGGCATGACTATACACTGATAGGTATTGCGCACGTGCCGATTACCCCCTTTTGGGATCACATTCCCATGTGATGGGACACGCCTGAAAAATAGGTTCGCCCTTGCCCGCCTAAGTGAATTAGGCTTGCACACTATGACTCCACCACCTAAGGACAATAAACCTCGTCAGTCCACCACCCAGGCAGAGGTTTTCAAGCCATCCCGCGACCATATCCTGGGCATCCTCATCCTGTCCGCCATTGCTCTGCTGAGCATCGGATGGGCCCCCAAATACCTCGCATGGCTGTTCATTATCCCCATCCTCGGATTGTGGTGGGTCATAAAATCCCGCACCAAAGTCTCCGAATCCGGAATCGCTATCTCCTACGCCTTCCGGAAGAATATCCAGATCGCATGGGACGATTTTGCCGGAATCGGCTTCCAACGCGCCCGCGCCTTCGCCCGCACCAAGGCTGGTGCGGAGCACAGCCTGCCCGGCGTTACCTTTAACTCGCTCCCGCGACTTTCGGAGGCCTCCCGCGGCCGCATCCCTGACGCCCTTACCCAGGGCCGTGAAGCGGCAGATGACAAGGTGGTCATTGTCCACCGTGACGGCCAACAAGTCCTCCTCAGCAAGGAAGAGTATGAGGACTACCTTGAGCGCCACCCCGAGCTCAAGCCTTCGGCCGAGAACTAAATACGCCGCCTACGCTCTCCCCCACATCCCTTGAAGGAATGGTGACTGAAAACCATGTTCCCGCTGCGCTCAAAAGTAACTACCGTCGGCCGCCAAGCCTCTGGTGCCCGCGCCCTTTGGCGGGCCACCGGCACCAAGGAAAATGACTTTGGCAAACCGATTGTCGCCATCGCCAACTCCTACACCCAATTCGTCCCCGGCCACGTACACCTTAAAAACGCTGGCGATATCGTCGCCGACGCCGTGCGCGAGGCCGGAGGCGTACCCAAGGAATTCAATACCATCGCCGTCGATGATGGCATCGCCATGGGTCATAGCGGCATGCTCTACTCGCTGCCTTCACGCGAAATCATCTCCGATTCCATCGAGTACATGGCCAATGCCCACACTGCCGACGCCCTGGTGTGCATCTCCAACTGCGATAAAATCACCCCGGGCATGCTCAATGCGGCGCTGCGCCTTAACATTCCCACCATCTTCGTCTCCGGCGGACCGATGGAAGCCGGCAAAGCCGTCGTAGTTGATGGCGTTGCCCACGCCCCCACCGACCTCATCACCGCCATTACCGCCTCGGCCAATGACGCGGTATCCGATGAAGGCTTGACCCAGGTGGAGGAATCCGCCTGCCCCACCTGCGGCTCCTGTTCTGGCATGTTTACCGCCAATTCCATGAACTGCCTGACCGAGGCACTCGGCTTGGCACTGCCTGGCAACGGCACCACCCTGGCTACCCACACGGCCCGCCGCAGCCTATTTGAAAAGGCCGGCTCCACCATCGTCGATATGTGCCGCCGCTATTACAGCGAGGAGGACGAATCCGTTCTCCCCCGCAAAATCGCCACCAAGGAAGCCTTCACCAACGCCATGGCGCTAGACATGGCCATGGGCGGATCCACCAACACCATCCTGCACACGCTCGCAGCCGCGCAGGAGGGCGAGGTGGATTTCACCCTCGATGACATAAATGACATCTCCTACCGCGTGCCCTGCCTGTCCAAGGTCGCGCCCAATGGCACCTACCACATTGAGGATGTCCACCGCGCCGGCGGTATCCCCGCTATCTTAGGAGAGCTTCGCCGCGCCGGGCACCTGAACTTGAAGGTGCATACGGCGCTATATGACAACGCCGAGCAGTGGCTCGATGACTGGGATATCCGCAACCCACATGCCACCGATGAGGCCCGCGAACTGTACTACGCCGCGCCGGGCGGCGTGCGCACTACCGAACCATTTTCCCAATCCAACCGCTGGGACGAGCTCGATACTGACACCGCTAATGGCTGCATTCACGACGCCGATCATGCCTTTTCTTCCGACGGCGGCCTGGTTGTCCTACGCGGAAACCTGGCCCCCGACGGGGCCATCGTGAAGGCAGCGGGTGTGGAAGAAGAGCTGTGGACCTTCTCTGGACCCGCCCGTGTGGTCGAATCCCAGGAGGAGGCCGTATCGATAATCCTGAACAAGGAAGTTCAGCCGGGCGACGTGGTGGTCATTCGCTATGAAGGCCCGTCCGGCGGCCCTGGCATGCAGGAGATGCTCCACCCAACCTCCTTCCTGAAAGGCGCCGGTTTGGGCAAAGCATGCGCCTTGATTACCGACGGCCGTTTTTCCGGCGGCACCTCCGGCCTTTCCATCGGCCATATCTCCCCGGAGGCAGCCCACCAGGGCCTTATCGGGCTCATCGAAAATGGCGACACCATCACCATCGACATCCACGAGCGCCAACTCACCCTGGATGTGGACCAGGACGTGCTGGAGCGCCGCCGAGCCGCCCAGGAACAGCGCGAGCAACCGTGGACTCCAGTGAACCGCAACCGCCCCATCACCAAGGCGCTGCGTGCGTATGCAGCCATGGCTACCTCTGCCGATCGCGGCGCGGTGCGTGTGGTCGATGGCCATGTAAATTAGCCAGTATTAACTGCTAAATCCCTGTGAGCCTCGGTGGGGTGCACGCCCGTTTACCTGCAGATCGCATAAAGTGTACTGCTATGAAACTCGCGCGCACCCCACTTTTTCGTTATGCCCTAGCTCTGCTGGGCCTCATTTTTGGCGCCTGGAAGATTATTCAAGACACTCGCATCACGGACTTTCCCATTGACATGGTGGTCTACCGCGAGGGCGTCAAAGCCTTCCTTGAGCACCGCTCCGTCTATAGCGAGCCCATGCTCGCCGGGGATATTGAACTTCCCTTCATTTATCCACCCTTTGGCGCGCTCGTCATGGTTCCACTCACGGCCTTTGACGGCATTGACCACGATATGGCGGGCGACATCATGGTCGTCCTCTCCGATCTACTCCTGCTCGTCTGCCTCTACTTCGTTTTCAGGGCGGTGCTGAAGAAGCCGGATTTTCTCCTGCCAGTTACCGCCATTGCCTGGGCCATTGCCTTGCGCTTCGAACCGGTTGATCTCAACAATGGTTTTGCGCAGATCAACATCGTGGTGATGGCGCTGGTTATCCTCGACCTCGTTCCGCGCAAGCGCTTCTTGCCGCAAGGTGTCTTGATTGGCTTGGCCGCCGCTATCAAAATTACCCCGCTGGCGATGCTGCTCTACTTCCTCGTGCGCAAGGAATGGAAGCAGATTGCCACGGCCTTCCTTTCCGCAGTCGCTGCCACGCTGCTTTCCGCGGCCTTCCGCTGGGACGCGTTCGTGGAGTTCTTCAGCTCTAAATTGCTAGATATGGGATCTGGCGGCAACTTCGGCGTGGCAACCGACTACCAGTCCAATAGTTCCATCAAGGGAGCCATTCAGCGCATGTATTCTTCTTCGGAAGCCATGGACGCCAATGGATTGACCATCAACCTCGCGTGGCTCGCAGCTTGCCTAGTGGTTATTGCCTTTGCTGCGTGGCTTATCAAGCGACTGTGCGAGGAGCATCTGCTTGTCGACGCCCAATTGGTCACCGCCCTCACCCTCCTCCTCATCTCCCCTGTTTCCTGGTCGCACCACTGGGTCTGGCTCACGCTCATCATCCCGGTCTTTGTCTACCGCGCGTGGACCTGGCTGCCGTCTGGATGGGCTGCGGGCAGCCTCCTGACCGTCCTTATCGCTTGGGCAGCCATGCTGCTGACCGTCCCTCCTAAATGGTGGTGGGGCGATCAAGTCGATGTCCACGCCATGGAGCGCTACCAAAAGTTCTGGGTGGATGACTTTGTCTGGCTCACCGTGCTTACCGTCGCACTTTTCGCAGCCGCTTTCTATGCCTCCCGGCGCAATAACCGGAACACGAGTACCGCTACTCCTGCCCCGCTAGTGTCTTAAGCGCTGCAAGGTGCGAATCGAATGCGGCCTTACCTTTTGCCGTGAGCATCACCCATACCGTGTCCTTGCCACGCGAGGACCCGTACTCGCGAAAGCGACTGATATACCCCTCTTTTTCCAGTGCGCTTAGCTGCTTAGACAGCGTGGCATCGGATTGATTCACCTTCTCTCGAATTGCGGCAAAACGCATCTCTTTGTTGATGGCGCCTTCCACTGCTCCAGCCGCGTTGAGCACCGCACAAATTTTAAACCGGTTAAGCGGGTGGATTACTGGGTCGAGCTCATTCATCGCCGCTTGCCCGCTTGCCACTTGCACTGTCCCGCGTGGACAGATCCATCGCACCGGAATTGAAAACCCAAAATACAGCGATGCCCCACAGCGTGAATACTACAGCCGCAGTGGCCAGGTGTCCTTCGAGGAAGATCTGGGGGAACGTAGGGCAAAATATCAGAATGATTCCGAAATAGTATTTCTTATCCGGCTGCGGCTGGGCGAAGGGATCTTGCCTATAACCTGCGCGCACGTTGCGCTTCTGAGCGCCAACCCAGAGAGCCACTCCCACGCAGACCACCACTAAACCAAGGGACAACCACCACGGTATGCCATTCCCCCATTGGCTCAAGATAAACCAAAGTACCGCCAACGCTGCAGCAAACAAGGCATTAAGCGCAGTCTTCCGTCCGTCGCTTTGCTCCTTCTCCACTTCCTCGTTGAAGGACAGTGCCTCGTGCACGCTTTCATCCATTCTCGCCGTTCCTTTCACCTTCGACTTTTCGTTGTTTTCCACTTTAGAAAGTATCATACTTTCCGCCATGGAAAGCAAGAGCAAAAGAAAATCCGCCGCTATTGCGACGGACAATCTATTAGCGCCTAGTTCAACGGATTAACGCCTGCGCCGAAGAACCAGAGTGCGGCGAGGATGGCGATGCCGATGAGAACAAAGGCCCAGGAAGTACCCAGTGGGCGGCGCGCCCAAGAGCGCTTGAAGTCAAGGGAGATAAAGCCTGGACCGGTAAACTGCAGGCCTACTGCGATGACAAAGAGAACCAAGGAAAGCCATACGGATTCCGGCCAGCTAAAGACGTCTAGGCCGGCATCGGTCTGGGCTAGCTCGTGGACGGCGGTAAAGCCGGTCACTACCAGGCCAATCATGGCCGCCAGCGGCGTAATGAGGCCGAGCAGCAAGAACACACCAGCGATAAGCTGCATGGTCGGCACCGCGATGGACAGTGCAGAATCCCAAGCATAGTTGGCAAAATCGCCTTCCAGGCCGGACAAGCCTTCGCTATCGCCAAGCGTGAAGAAGGTCTTTGCTCCCGCAACGATCAGGTAAGCGCTCAGCGCCAAGCGGATGAAAAACAGGCCGAAATCGATGGTGCCGCGGCGACCATAGCGCTGGTAGCCCTCCTTTTCCTCCTGCTCTGCCTGCAGGCGTGCCTCGCCCTCCTCTGCGGTTTCGGTGCTGAGGGTGCTCTCTACGGGGGCGTCGGCAGTAGCAAGTGCCGTTTCTTGCTCTGGGGTAGCCGGCGTGGTGGAGTCCGGCTGCGCGAAGGCTACGGTCTCCTCGCCGGCGCCACCATCCTGACGTGCGGCTTCATTTGCACTGGAATAGGACAGTACCTCGGTTTCAGGGTGGTTCTGCTGCGCCTGGGAAGGCTTGATCTCCTGCGGCTCGGCGCGGCCGGCGCGCTCGAAAAGACCGGGCTTCGACTTTTTCTGGCCGGAGACAGAATCCTTGCTAGCGGGCTTCGCGTTGTATGTAGGCACGTCCATATCCTCATCAAACGGGGTGGCTTTATCCGGTTGCTGCTTATCGCTCATAGCTCCAACTTAGGGCACGTGCCTGCACTTTTGTGGTACCCACCACGGCGCGCCGCACGAGCTTGCGCGCTATGTGGCCACCAAGCCGCTCGCAGCTTCGATGACCGAACGCGTAAGTTCACCCAATACCTCCGATTCCAATCGCCAACGCTGCCAGTAAAGGTCGATATCGAGCGGGGAGTCGTCGAGAAGCACCAGCTCTTTTGCCGCCAGTAGGGGCAGCGCTTGAGCTTGGGGCAGCAATCCCCACCCCAGGCCAACGCGAACGGCCTCGAGGTAGCCCTCGGACGAAGGGATCTGTGACACCCGGGCACGCACCACGGACGAATCAATGAAGCGCTCCCGCATCGCATCGTCCAAAACCTGGTCGTTAGGCCCATATCCCACCAGCGGCATGGTTTCCCAGGTCAAGCGGCCACTATGAAAGCTTTCTGCAATATGCGGCGCCGCGACTGGGAAGTAACGCATCGTACCCAAAAAGCTAGACTCACACCCTGAGACCGGTGTGGCTTCCCTCGTTACCGCGCCAAGCACATCTCCACGCCGCAACATGGCCAGGGTGCGGGCCTCATCCTCAATCCGGATGCGCAGGGCGACATCACCTCGCCGCGCGGTATCGCTAAGCACCCTGCGGAACCATGTCGCTAGGGAATCCGAGTTCACAGCGACTGAGAGCGGGACCCGGGCCAAGCGGTGGCCTAGGCGGGCATCCGTCTCTGCCTGTACCAACGCCATGCGGCGTGCGGATTGCACCAGGATCTCCCCTGCTTCTGTCGCAGTTACCGGGGTGGCACGGCGAAGGAGCACTCGACCGGTGCTCGATTCTAGGGCCTTGATTCGTTGGCTTACCGCAGACGGCGATATGCCGAGCACGGCTGCGGCAACATCGAAGCTGCCTTCATCCACGATGGCGAGCAAAGTTTCTAGGTGCACCGGGTTCATGAAGCTATTCTAAACCAACTGTAGATTCATTAACTGGACTAATTCAGACCGGGAATTCACACTAGAAGGCATGTCCATCGTGCTTGCTGGTTTCTTCCTGGGGTTATCGCTCATCGTGGCCGTCGGTCCGCAAAATGCCATGCTGCTCAAATACGGCATCCGCCGCGACCACATTGGCCTCATTATTGTCGTCTGCGCGCTTTCCGACGTCATCCTGATCACCTCCGGCACGGCCGGCGTGGGCTATTTGGTAGAAAAGTTCCCCAACGCCCTGCAGGTTTTGAAATATGTTGGCGCCGCTTACCTGGCGTATTTCACCTTTACCTGCTTCCGCGATGCGTTCAAGACCAAAGGCGAGGCCATCGAGGTGGAATCCACGCAGCCGAAGGCACCGCAGGAAGTCGCTTCCTTCGATGGCTCTAGGGCGCGCAGCACGACCAAGACTGCAACTCGCGTCGAGATCAAGCGCTCCCCTTCATGGGTTAAGCCGCTATTGACCGCCCTGGCCTTAACATGGCTCAACCCAGGCGCCTACGTAGACGTAGTGGTCATGCTCGGCAGCATTGCTAATCAATATGGTGAATCGGGGCGCTGGCTTTTCGCCGTGGGTGCAATCTGCGCCAGCTTCACCTGGTTCCCCTTCATCGGCTTTGGCGCGGCGCGCTTCTCCCACGTGCTGTCCCGACCCACAGTGTGGCGCTGGATCAACTTCGGCATCGGCGTCATCATGATTGGCCTAACGCTCAAGTTGCTCCTGCTCTAGGGAACGAGCACCACTGCGCCTAGTCGCCGCGAACGCGGGAGGCGGTGGCGCCTGCCCAGCGGTTGATGCCGGCGTCATGGGCGGCGTCGTCAATCGCAGCCAGCTCCTCCGCACTGAAGTCAAGCTTGTCCAGCGCGCCCAGGTTGTGCTCGAGCTGCTCCACAGAAGAAGCGCCCAACAGCGCCGAGGTAAGCGTGCGATCCCCCTGGTCACGCAGCACCCACGAGATGGCCATCTGAGCCAGAGACTGACCGCGCTCGCCTGCAATATCGTTGAGCGAGCGGATCATGGAAAGGTTTTCCTCATTGAGCCAGTCCTTTTCCAGGGTCTTATTCTTCGCCGCTCGCGAATCTGCAGGGATGCCGTCGATATAGCGGTCCGTCAGCATGCCCTGCGCCAACGGGCCGAAGCCGATAACGCCCAGGCCGCTGCGCGCCGTAACGTCAAGCAGCGACTCACCGTCTTCGCCCGGGCGCTCAATCCAGCGGTTCAAAATGGAATAGCTCGGCTGATGAATCAGCAACGGGCAGCCTTCATCTTCCATAAACTCCACGGCCTCTGCGGTGAGCTCCGGACCATAAGAGGAAATACCCACATACAGGGCTTTGCCGGAGGCTACGATATCGCGCAGTGCATACAGGGTCTCTTCCAGCGGAGTGTCCGGGTCCGGGCGGTGGTGGTAGAAGATGTCCACGTAATCCAAACCCATGCGCTTCAGGGAAGCGTCCAAGGAGCTCACCAGGTACTTGCGAGAGCCGCCGAAACCGTAGGGCGAATCATTCATTACCCAACCCGCCTTGGAAGAAATGATCATTTCATCGCGGAAGGGGCGGAAATCGCGGGCAAAGATGCGGCCGAAGTTGTCCTCCGCGGCGCCTGGTTCAGGGCCATAGTTATTGGCCAAATCGAAATGAGTAATCCCCCGGTCATACGCCGCGCGCAGGATTTCGCGCTGCGTGGCCAGGGGACGGTCGTCGCCGAAGTTCTGCCATAGGCCAAGGGAAATGGCCGGCAGCTTCAGCCCAGAGTTGCCTACTCGGCGGTACTCCATCGAATCATAACGGTCAGATGGGGGTGCATAGATACTCATGGCACCCATTGTCCGCTTAATTCTTGGAATTGTCAGCCTTTGGCAGCTCCTCATCTTCTTCAGGGTCGCCGGATGCGCCGGTTTCTTCGACCCACTTTTCAATTTCTTCCGGGGTGCGGTCAGTTTCTACCGCATCACGCTCGGTGTAGTAGGAGTAATCGTGGCGCTTTTGTTCGTACTTTTCCTTGTCAAAGTCCACGTCGTCGTCACCATCGAGCTCCTCGGTGACTTCCTCGACCAGCTCATCGTAGAGGGCCTCATTGTCCATATTGGAGTCCTCGATGTGCTGGCCAATTTCATCGTCATAGCGCTCAGCATCATATGCCTTGTCCGGGTGCAGCTTCAGGTGCATGAGGGCACGTACACGCTCACGGCGCACAGCCTCATCCTGGATCTGAGACTGGCTGCGGAACCAAGCAAAGACCAGGATGGCCACCATCAGAATGCCCATGTAGCCGATGACGGGGTAGATGTAGTTCATCAGGGTCTTGAAGCCGGCGAAGGACACGGCGAAACCAGCCAAGCAGCCAATAACGAAGATAACCGGGAACCGCTTCTCATGACCGGCAGACAGGCGCTTGCCCAAAGCGTAGAACATGCCGATAGCAGTATTGAAGATCATCAAGTAGATGATGACCGCCATGATGGAGCCGAGCGTCGGGTTAACGCTATCTACCAGAGACAGCATCGGAATATCGGAGCCTTGTGCCTTGTCCGAGTTCATCAGCAAGGAGAATCCGGCAAGGCCCATCATGATGGAGTAGATGACGCCGCCTACAACGCCGCCCCAGCCGGCCTCGCGTGGGCTGATATTGTCGCCGCCGATAACCAGGGACATGGACACGGCGAGCATCAGGGCAAGGCCGTTGTAGTTGAGTGCTGAAATGAGCCAGTTACCAATCGGGGTGTCGATCTGGCTGGAGGCGTCCATAGCGGCACCGATGTCATCCGGCATATTGAGGCCGGTGTAGATGGCTACGCCAATGACCGCAATGATGATGGTCGGTGTTACAGCACCGATGACCTTGGATACCTTATCCACGTCGAGCATGCCCACGATAAGCACCATTACCAGCATGAGCGTGGAGCCGATCCAAGTCTTCCAGCCAAACTGCTGCTCCATATTGGAACCCGCGCCGGCCAACATCACAAAGCCAATAGCAAAAAGGGTGATGATGACCGCGACGTCCAGCAACTTGGAGACGATCGGGTGAGTGACATTGCGGAATACGGTGTTGTGTTCAGAAGCGTGGAAGTAGCTGCCCAGCTGCAAGAACACGGTACCGGCAAGGGTCATGATGAGTGCGGCGATAATGATTCCGGGAATACCCCAGGAACCAAAGGCGGTGAAGTACTGCACCACCTCTTGGCCTGTGGCAAAGCCGGCGCCGACCAGCAAGCCCACGAAGGACATAGCGATGGCGATAATGTTTTTAGAAGACACAGTTGCCTAACTTTTGTAGCGAATATCTCTCGCATACTGGTGCGCGCGGCCCCTTGTCCCCCACTCCCCCAGCACGTGGGCAACACAACACCGATATGCGTTCCTTAAGGAATGGTACGTAAGTGACGCGTTAAACACCTACTGACACATACCGATGTTGTGATAAATCACATTTGGGGATGCAGCGAAATCAACCTAACGCTTTAGTCGTCGAAGCTCGCGGTATCAATCACGAAGCGGAACTTTACATCGCCTTCCACCACGCGCTCATAGGCGTCATCAACATCGTTGACGCCGATCTTTTCAATAACGGCGCCGATGCCGTGCTCGGCGCAGAAATCCAGCATTTCCTGGGTCTCTGCAATGCCGCCGATGTTATTACCGGTTAGCACCTTGCCGCCGCCGACAAGGCTGCTCATGTGTACTCCCAGCTCCTCCGGTGGAAGTCCGACAACGGACATGATGCCGCGCGGCTTCAGCAGCTGCAGGTAGTCATTGAGGGAGTACTGGGCAGAAATGGTGGACAAGATGACGTCGAATTCGCCACGGTGGTTGTCAAAGAACTCTTCGTCCTCACCGGTGGCCAAAATGTGCTTAGCACCCAGCTCATAAGCTTCCTTTTCCTTGCGCAGGGAGCGGGAAATCACGGATACTTCCGCGCCCTTTGCCGCAGCGATCTGCACACCCATGTGGCCCAAGCCACCAAGGCCCACTACGGCAACCTTGTCGCCTTCCTTGACCTGCCAGCGAGCCAGCGGCGAATAGGTGGTGATTCCGGCGCACAGCAGCGGGGCGGCTACGTCAAAATCAATACCCTCTGGAATGGTGCACACAAAGTTTTCGTTGACTACTACCTTCTGAGCATAGCCGCCTTGAGTAATGGTGCCGTCTACATCTTCGGAGTTATAGGTGCCCACATTGCCGTTCAGGCAGTTCTGCTCCTGGCCATTGCGGCACTGTTCGCACTCGCCACAGGAGTTCACCAGGCAGCCCACGCCAACGCGGTCGCCTACCTTGAACTTGGTGACCTTATCGCCCACAGCTTCCACAACACCGGCGATCTCATGGCCCACCGTCAGGGGAAAGTGGGCCTGGCCCCACTCGTTGCGGATCGTGTGAATATCGGAGTGGCAGATGCCTGCAGCCTTAATATCAATGACCACGTCGTCTTCGCGCGGATCGCGGCGCTCAATTTCTACGACCTTGAATGGTGCTTCAGGGTTTTCCTTTTGCAATACTTTGCTCTTAATTGTCATGCCCACGACCCTACGCGTAACCCCACTGGCCTCGCCTAACGAAAATAATCACCAACTTTAACGGGGAAGGAAAACACAAAAAGCCAGCCACGCCCCTCTCGTTGAGGTGGGATAGACGCGGCTGGCTATTTGGGGGGTCTTAGTTCAGCTTCTCTGCGATGAGCTTATTGACCTGGCCCGGATCGGCCTTGCCCTGGGTGGCCTTCATGACCGCACCCACGATGGCACCGGTGACCTTCTTATTGCCGGCACGGTACTTTTCCACAATGTCCGGGTTGGCGGCCAGCGCGTCATCTACGGCCTTCTCGATGGCGCCGTCATCGCGCACGACCTCCAAGCCGCGCTTTTCGACGACCTCGTCGACGTCACCCTCGCCCGCCAACACACCATCGACGGCCTTGCGTGCGAGCTTGGTAGTCAGCTTGCCCTCGTTGACGAGTGCGATAACGCGCGCCACGTGCTGCGGGGTAATGGACAGGCCAGCAAGATCGGTGTCCTGCTCGTTGGCCTTGCCGGCCAGGTAAGAAACCCACCAGGAGCGTGCCTCGTCCGGCTTCGCACCGGCCTCGACGGTATCCACGATGAGGTCGAGGGCACCGGCGTTGACCAAGTCGCGCATCTCCTCATCCTTGATGCCCCACTCTTCCTGGATGCGCGCACGGCGAACCCATGGCAGCTCCGGAAGGGTCTGACGCAGCTCTTCTACCCACTCGCGCGGAGCGATGACCGGCGGCAGGTCCGGATCATTGAAGTAACGGTAGTCCTCGGCTGTTTCCTTCGGACGACCCTTTGAGGTGGTGCCATCAGCCTCTTGGTAGTGGCGGGTTTCCTGGTCAATGGTGCCGCCATCTTCGAGCACCTGCGCCTGGCGCTGCATCTCGAAGCGAACCGCCTGCTCCACGGAACGCAGGGAGTTAATGTTCTTGGTCTCGGTACGGGTACCAAACTCTTCCTGGCCCACTGGGCGCAGAGACAGGTTGGAGTCCACACGCATGGAGCCTTGATCCATGCGGGCGTCGGAAACGCCCAGAGCTGCAACGAGCTCGCGCAGGGCGGAAACGTAGGCCTTTGCCACCTCCGGCGCGCGCTCACCGGCGCCAATGATCGGCTTGGTAACGATCTCAATGAGAGGAATGCCCGCACGGTTGCAATCCACCAGGGACGCCGTGGCGCCGTGAATACGGCCATCCGCACCACCGAGGTGGGTCAGCTTGCCGGTGTCTTCCTCCATGTGGGCACGCTCGATTTCCACGCGCCACTCGGTGCCATCTTCCAGCACAACATCCAGGTAGCCGTCATAGGCAATCGGCTCATCGTACTGAGAAATCTGGTAGTTCTTCGGCTGGTCCGGGTAAAAGTAATTCTTACGGGCAAAGCGAGAGGACTCCGCAATGGAGCAATTAAGCGCCAGGCCAATCTTGATGGCGCCCTCCACGCCCTTGGAGTTAACTACCGGCAGCGCACCGGGCAGGCCCAGGGAGACCGGGTCAACGTTGGAATTAGGCGCTGCGTTGAAGTTCGTAGGAGAGGTAGAAAACATCTTGGTTTCCGTATCCAGCTCTACGTGGACTTCCATGCCCATTACCGGTTCGAACTTTTCTAGGACCTCATCGAAGTCCATCAGGTCATACATCGCAGCAGTCATGCGTGCCATCTTAATACGTCCATGCGCCCGCGCGCTCACGCCCCTAAGCTGAATATTATGACTACACCACATAGCGTTGATGCCGCGCTTATCGATGCCCCGTTGATCAACATCGCAGTCTTCCGCACTGCTCCTACCCCTGAAGAGGTAAGCGAGCGCCTGACCACCACTTTTGGCGATCGCCTGGGAGATATCACGCCGGGCAAGAATCCGGGAAGCATCATGGTCGAGCTGGATGATTCCTTCTTATTGCACTACCAAGCCGTCGATACTCCTCCCACCCGCGATAGCTATGGCCTCCACCCCATTTTGAGCGCGGATGCCCGCGGCCTCGATTCTGCCACCGCACAAATCCTCGTGTCCGTGCTTCCCCGTGAGACCGAACATGAACGCGCGAAGCAATTCCGCGAGACCCGCCGCGATCACCTTGAGCTACTCTCCAAGGCCACTGCGGTGATAGCCGAACACCCCGACTGCCTGATAGTCCATAACCCGCGCGGCAACGTTTCTATCGCGCCGAATACTTTCCTCGAGGCTTTTCGGGATAACCTTGCCCCAATGCACATCGCTCCGGTGTGGCTTACCCAAAAAGAAAACAAAATCTTGGGTTATACCGTTGGGCTGGTCCAAGCCGGACACCCTGAAGTCCAGGCGGCCACCGAATCCATGGATCCCACCGATCTCTATTACAAGCTGGCCAATATCGCAGACCATGTTCTGCAAGGCGCCACCGTCAAAGACGGCGACACCCTATCTTTCGAGCAAGACCAGCCCCCTCTGACCGTGCAGAAAGAGCCCTGGTACGTAGACGAGTCCTATCCCGCGGTCACGATTAATTTTTAGCGGGTTTCCCGGTCCTACTTCCGGGAATCCGAATAGCGGCAGATGGCTGCCAGCACCGCACCAGAGAGGTTGTGCCACACCGAAAAGACGGCACCTGGCAGGGCGGCCAATGGGTTCATATAGGTCGATGCCAGGGAGGTGGCCAAGCCGGAGTTTTGCATTCCCACCTCGACGGCCATGGTGCGCCGTGCGGCGACCGGCTGCTTGGTCAGCATTCCGGCTAGGTAGCCCAAGCCGTAGCCGCAGCCATTGTGGATTACCACTGCGGCAAAGACGAGTGCGCCGGCGGTAGCGATGGTGTCGTGCGCGCCGCCGACCACGATGCACACAATGGCGGAAATGGCCGCAACCGAGATCCACGGCAATGCCGCGTTAATCTTTGCCACCACTCGGGGAATCATCATGCCGATGAGAATGCCGGCGACAACCGGAATGAGCACGACCTTCACAATGGACCACGCCATGGCGGAGGCGGAGACCGGCATGTACTCCCCTGCCAGCCACAAGGTCAGCAATGGGGTAAGAACCGGCGCCAACAGGGTGGAAATGGACGTCATGGTCACCGACAGAGCCACATCACCGAGCGCAAGGTAAGACACCACGTTGGAACTCGTACCGCCGGGCGCGCAGCCCACCAAGATAACGCCAGCCGCTACAGCATCGGGTAGATCCATCACCGCGACCACCAGCAGCGCCACCAGCGGCATGATGACGAACTGCGCTACTACTCCGATGAGAACGGGCAGCGGACGGCGTGCCACCAAGGCAAAATCCACCGGCTTGAGGGTTAGGCCCATACCGAACATGACAATACCCAGCAATGGGGTGACCTGCGGGGCGAAGGAAGCTGCGGTCTCTGGCGCGAGGTATCCCACCACGCCACCGATAATCACGAGCACGGGAAAGCCTAGCGCTGCAATGAGCGCTTGGCGGTCTTGCGCTGAGGAGGGCGCAGCAGGCGCCTCCACCCGATTATCTGTCATGCTATCGATACTCATGGGCAAAAGAATACGCTCCCACCCAGTGGGAGCGCTATCTTAATATTCGAAAAGAAAGGGCTTCTCTAGCCAAAGAGCGCTTGGGCGTTGCGGTAACGCGTTTCCGGCACCGTCTTCAACGTGCCCACGGCATCTTCCAGCGGGACGAGGTCAATATCCTCACCATGGAGGGCAACGCACATGCCAGACTTGCCTTCGTGGATGGCGCGCGCTGCGTGCACGCCGTAGCGAGTAGCAAGCACGCGGTCATATGCCGTCGGCGTGCCGCCGCGCTGGATATGCCCCAGCACGGTCGTACGTACGTCATACCCGGTGCGAGCCTTGATTTCATCGCCGATTACCTGGCCGATGCCATTGAAAGTCTGGTGCCCAAACTGATCGACGCCGCCGGCCTCGAAGTCCATCGTCCCTTCCTTTGGCAGGGCGCCTTCTGCCACGCAGATAATGCCGTACTTCTCGCCCATCTGGAAGCGGCGTTCCATCGCCTTCGTAATCTCCGCGATATCGAAAGGCTCCTCCGGTACCACGGTGTAGTGCGCACCACCGGCCATGCCCGCATGCAGGGCAATCCATCCCACGTGGCGGCCCATAACCTCCACGATCAGGATGCGGTTATGGGACTCCGCGGTGGTGTGCAGACGGTCGATAGCATCGGTGGCCACAGAAACGGCGGTATCGAAACCAAAGGTGTAGTCGGTGGCATTGACGTCATTATCGATGGTCTTCGGCACGCCCACTACCGGCACGCCGTTATCAGAAAGCCACTTTGCGCCCTTGAGGGTACCTTCACCACCGATGGCGACAAGGGCATCCACCCCGGCATCCGCCATGTTGGACTTAATCTGGTCAAGGCCTGCTTTAAACTTATCCGGATGCAGGCGGCCGGTGCCCAGGATGGTGCCGCCGCGCAACAGAATACGGTCGATTTCCGCATCGTCATAAAGATCACGCCGGCGGTCTTCCATCAGGCCCACCCAGCCGTCTTCATAACCTACAACGGTATCTCCAAATTCATTGGACGCGGTACGCACTACCGCACGGATTACAGCATTGAGGCCGGGGCAATCGCCGCCGGACGTTAAAACACCTAGACGCATATCTACCAATCTAGCGCGCGATTTTTAGGCCTGCAGAGTGTCCCTAAAACCTAGGGCAGAAACCAGGCCCACCACCAGCGCAGCCACGATGACGAGCAGCGAATTAATAATTGCCGCCTCTGGGCTACCCGTTTGCATAACTGCGGATACCAGGGCAACTCCCACCACAGAGCCCACCTGACGGGAGGTGTTGTACGCACCGGAGGCAGCGCCCATAAGTTCCGGTGAGATATCGCGCAAGGTGGTGGCTGCGTTGGAACCCCAAATGAACGACTGCCCCACCCCGAGGCCGGCGATAGGCAGCCCGAGTACCCACGGAAGGGCATCGACGTGCATGACCCACCATGCCGCAAGGAGCGAAAATATAAGAATAGAAAATCCCATTACCCCAAGAATCCGCGGATTGACGTGATCCGCCATGATTCCAGCCAGCGGAGATATCAGGAGAGACACCAGCGCCATAGGAGCCACGATGATGCCGGCTTCGCCCGCAGGCACTCCCTGCATGGTCTGCAGCCACAGCATGATGGGCAGCATCACCGCAGCAGCCATAAACCCCATTGCGATGATGCCTACCGAGCCCGCCAAATAATTGCGGTCACTAAATAGCGCCAGCGGCACCAGCGGACTCGACCCGCGGGCCTGGGCAGTTGCCTGCAATCGAATAAACCAGACGCTAGCGGCAACTCCGGCGAGCAGGATCAGCCAAATGGTCCATCCCCAGCCAAGCACCGGGCCCTGCTGAATACCAAAGACGATCGCTGCCAAGGCGATGAGCGAAACGATGGCCGAGGGCGCATCGATAGACTGCGCGGTCGTGGGTAGCTCAGGCACCCACAGCAGCGCGAAGACAATGGCTAGCACCACGAAGGGAATGTGTATCCAAAAGGCGGCCTGCCACCCAAAGTGCCCGACCAGAAAGCCACCGGCGAGTGGACCGGCAAGTGCCGCTACCGAGCCGATCACACCCCACACGCCCAGTGCGCGCCCACGGCGCTCACGCGCGAAGATGCGATTGATAACAGACATAGTCTGCGGCATCTGGAGGGACGCACCCACGCCTTGCACGACACGCGCCGCAATGAGCACTTCCACAGTGGGCGCCACGGCACACGCCACTGCTCCCAGCCCGAAAATGCCCACGCCCAAACAGAACATCCGGCGCTGGCCCAAAACATCACCCACGCGTCCGGTAAAGAGCAGCGGCACCACCACAGCCAACAAATAGGCCGCGGATACCCACATGGTGTGGTTTACCCCTGCGTTCAGCTCACGTTGCAGGTCAGGCAGCGCCACCGCCACCATGGATTGGTCCAGCAGAGATACAAAGAATCCGAGGGACAGTGCAAACATGGCGCGCCATGCTTGGCGCTCGGGCGGCAGATGCGTCTCCACAGTCATGGCCTTAGAGTCTAGCGGGCCGAGAAATGTCGACCTAGACTGGCTGCATGTCCATGATCGATATTAAAAAGCCCCAAGACGTTTCTACCGCCACCACTGTCACCCTCGGCCTCATCGGTGGCTGGGTCACGGCCCGCGAGACCGGCATTCGCCCGCTGGGTGGCGTGATCCTCGCCGCTGCCGGTGTATGGGCGGGTCGCTCTTGGGCCAAGAAAACCACCCCGGCTACCACCGCCGGCCTGTGCGCACTCTACGTGGGTGCATTCGGCGCCTCCCACCCGCTGGCCAAGAAGATCGGAGCGTGGCCGGCAGTACTCAGCGTCACCGCGGCTTCGGCGGGCGCGGCTTATGCGCTTTCCGACGCCAAATAGTCCCCACCCACACAAATGCGCACCACGTCCCTAGACATGGTGCGCATACTTTTATCCTGCGTGTCGCTATTTTCTACTTGGCCACCGTGAACTCAACCGCAGCATTCTCGCTACCCAAGGCAACGGTGCCGCCGGGGAGGTTATAGAAGGAGGGGTTGGATTCGAGGAGGCCACGGAGGGCGTCGGAAAGCTGCTGCGTATGCTCGTCGCAGGCCGCGCGGGTGGAATTGAACTCGCCCACGCTGATGGTGCCATCCTTGGCCACCTCGTAGGTAGTGGTGTAGGTATTGCAGCCATCATTGACCGCCAAGGTGCGATCCTTGGCAAAGGTGACGCTCAGCTTGCCATCTTCCTTAACGGAGTGGAGCTCGCCGGTGATGGTCTGGCCTTCAATTTGAGGCTCCAGCTTCTCTGCTCCCTCCGGGAGCGGAGAAATCAGGTCAGTCTGAGTCGGCGCGGTCATGCTAAACCCTGGATCGATGTCGGGGACCTGCGCAGCGTTGGCAGCTCCAACGCCCATCAGCGCAGCGGCGGACAGCGAAAGTAGTGCGATCTTTTTGAAATGCATACCCAATAATTTACCCCCGCCGAATTTAAATTCAACGGGGGTAAAGAAACCCTTATGGAATCGTCAGGGACTCCACAGGCGGCGATTTACTTATCGCGGCCAGCCTCATAGGCAGCGCCCACCTTATAGAGGCGGTCATCCTCGAAGGCCGGCGCCATGATCTGCAGGCCAGTCGGCAGGTTGGTATCGCTAGCCAAACCGGACGGCACGGACATGCCGCACAGGCCGGCCAGGTTCAGCGGCAGCGTACACAGGTCAAAGTTGTACATTGCCATGGGATCCTCGGCCTTCTCCCCCAGCTTGAATGCGGTGGTCGGGGTAGTCGGGGAAACGAGCACGTCAACCTGCTCGAAGGCACGGGCAAAGTCCTGCGCAATAAGGGTACGCACGCGCTGCGCCTGCAGGTAGTAGGCGTCGTAGTAGCCCACGGACAGCGCGTAGGTGCCCAGCATGATGCGGCGCTTTACCTCGGGGCCAAAGCCCTCCGCACGAGACTGGGACATGACCTGCTCCGCAGAGTGGGAGCCGTCATCGCCCGCACGAAGGCCATAACGCATGCCATCGAAACGTGCCAAGTTGGACGAGACCTCACACGGCATGATCAGGTAGTACGCCGCCAGTGCGTCATCGAAGTGCGGGCAATCAACCTCAACAATTTCGGCACCCTGCTCGCGCAGCTGATCGACGGCGGCGTGGTAATTCTCCATCACGCCTTCCTGCCAGCC
Organism: Corynebacterium sp. MSK195; assembly: GCF_030228885.1. Classification (NCBI taxonomy): domain Bacteria; kingdom Bacillati; phylum Actinomycetota; class Actinomycetes; order Mycobacteriales; family Corynebacteriaceae; genus Corynebacterium; species Corynebacterium sp. MSK195. Next base: position 116,443 of record NZ_JASPGT010000003.1, read on the forward strand.
ATCGCGCTCAAACTGCTTGATGAGGCCCACCTTGACACCAGAGAGGTCGCCCTTGGCACCTTCGCGGGCGGCGGCGACAACCGGTGCTACCGGCTTATCCACGGAGGTCGCATCGAAGGCATCGTGGCCGGCGATGACCTCGTGCAGCAACGCGGTATCCAGGACCGTGCGGCCACAGGGGCCGGCCTGATCCAGGGAAGATGCAGCAGCAATAAGGCCGTAGCGGGACACGGTGCCGTAGGTTGGTTTTACACCCACAGTATTGGTCAGCGCGGCTGGCTGGCGGATAGAGCCGCCGGTATCGGTACCGATGCCAAGCGGCGCCTGGCCGGAAGCAAGTGCAGCGGCGGTACCGCCGCCCGAGCCGCCCGGGGTGCGCTCCGTGTCATAAGGGTTATGCGCTGGGCCAAAGGCGGAGTTTTCATTGGAAGAACCCATGGCAAACTCATCCAGGTTGGTCTTGCCCAGGATGGGAATTCCAGCCTCGCGCAGACGCTTGGTCACGGTGGCGTCGTAGGGAGAAACGTAGCCTTCCAGCATCTTGGACGCCGCCGTGGTTGGCGCATCGGTGGTAACGAGCAAGTCCTTCAGCGCCAGCGGCACGCCTGCCAGACCAGAGGCAGGCTCTTCGCCGGCATCGAGGGCCTTATCCACGGCGTCGGCAGCCGCGAGGGCTTCTTCCGCCCCCACGTGCAGGAAGGAATTTAGCTCCTCATTGGTCTCTGCGATGCGGTCCAGGAAGGCCTGAGTTACCTCGCGGGAGGTAATTTCGCGGGAGTGAATCTTTTCCGCCAGCTCGGCGGCGGTCAGGGAGGTCAAGCCCTCCGCAGGAACGGTCAGGTTAGACATTTATTCTCCTCCCAAAATCTGTGGCACGACGAAGCGCTCATCTTCTACGGCCGGCGCCTGATCCAAAGCCTGTTCTGCAGTTAGGGTGCGCACAATAACATCCTCGCGCATCGGGGCGTCCACGGAGTGCGGGTGGCTCATCGGTTCCACACCCTCGGTATCCACGTTTCCTACCGCGGAAACGGAATCAACAATTTCATCAATCTGCGTTGCAAACTGGGCTAGCTCTTCCTCGCTGAGGGCCAGGCGGGAAAGCTTGGCGAGGTGGGCTACCTCATCACGCGAAATCTCAGACACGCGAACTCCATCCTTTATCTGCATAATCGACATGCGCGTGAAAAATATTCACACTAAGCATGTACTATGTGAATTGCTAACGACCCATGGTACTGCACCTACCGCGGCGGCTGCCGCGTCACCCCAAATTTGCGTTGCTTGAAGCCGCCATTGTGACGCACGTATCATGTTCGCGACTACAAACAACCGAAAGCGTGCGAGACCATGTCCTTTTTGATCCGTGTACTGCTCCCCGATTCCCCTGGCAGCTTGGGCCAGCTTGCCGACGCCTTTGGACTCGTCGACGGCAATATCCAGTCAGTCGACATCGTAGAAAACTTCCCCGACGGAACGGTCATGGATGACATCGTCATTGAGCTACCCCAAGGCGCCATGGCCGATGTGCTTATCACCGCCGCCTCCTCCGTCGACGGCGTGGAAATTGACTCCATCCGCCCGTTTAGCGGCCGGGTAGACCGCCGCGGCCAGATCGAGCTGCTCGCGCGTGTAGCTCATGCCACCAATGTCACTGCGGCTATGGAAGAGGTTGTCGCGGCGATCCCGAAGGCACTCACCTCCACCTGGTGCATCGTCATTGATAATAACGAGCCTATCCGCCGCCTGGCCTCGTCCAACGCAGCGCCAGAAGATGACGGCACCGTTCCCCACGACATTGAGGTAGAAAGCGCCCGCGTCCTCCAGCCCGAGCGCGACGAGTGGGTGCCAGAAAGCTGGTCACTACTTGACTCCGCACTCGCCGCCGCCCCACTCGGCGATACCGGATTGGTCATCGCCATGGGGCGAACCGGCGGCCCTGACTACCTCGCCTCCGAGGTCGAGCACCTGGGCCACATCGGCACTATCTTGGGCAGCTTCCTAAAGTAACTGGAGCTAATTAGACTTCGCCGGTTTCTAGTAGTTGCTGGAATTGCGCCTCGTTGAGGATCGGGATTTCTAGCTCGCGAGCCTTATCCTCCTTCGAGCCAGCCTTTTCGCCGGCAACGAGGTACGAGGTTTTCTTCGACACCGAACCGGTGGCCTTGCCGCCGCGAGAGACAATCGCTTCTTTCGCGGAATCCCTGGTGAAGTTCTCCAAGCTGCCGGTAACCACAATGGTCAAGCCCTCGAGGGTCTGCTCCTTGTGATCCTCGGCCACTACCTCCATGGCCACGCCCGCAGCAGCCCATTTGTCCACAATCGTGCGATGCCAATCCACCTCGAACCAATCGTGGAAGGATTGCGCGATGGTCATACCGACGCCATCGACCTCTGCAAGCTCCTCCGTCTTCGCAGCGCGCAGCTTGTCCATGGATCCATAGCGGGAAGCAAGCGCCCGGGCCGCAATCGGTCCCACGTGACGTATGGACAGCGAGACCAAGACGCGCCAGAAGTCGCGACCCTTGACCTCCTCCAGGTTGTTCAGCAGGTTCTGGCCTGCCGTATTGACTTTGACGTTGCCCTCCTTTTTGGAGCGCTTGTCTTTGGTGTCCTTCTTTGCGGTATAGACATCTGAGGCCAAGAGCTTTTCCGCCGTGAGCTCAAAAAGCTCCGACTCATCGACAAGGATGCCGTTGTCGATCAGATCCATCGCGCCCTTCTCGCCCAAGGCCTCAATATCCAACGCCTTGCGGGAGGCCAGATACTCCAACCGTGCCGAGAGCTGCGCCGGGCAGGACTGCGTATTGGGGCAACGCCAATCGGCATCGCCGTCCTTCTGTGGGGCCAATTTCGTGCCGCACGCAGGACAGTTCTCTGGGAAGGTCCACTCATATTCGCTACCATCGCGCTGCTCGCGCACCGGCCCGAGGACCTCCGGAATAATTTCGCCCGCCTTGCGGATAATGACGGTATCCCCGATGAGCACGCCCTTGCGCTTGACCTCGGATTGATTGTGGAGGGTTGCCATGGACACCGTTGAACCGGAGACAAAGACTGGCTCCATGATGGCAAAAGGCGTCACTCGCCCGGTACGGCCTACCCCCACTTCAATGTTCTTGAGCTTCGTGGTCACTTCCTCCGGCGGATACTTATAGGCAATGGCCCAGCGCGGCGCGCGGGAGGTCGAACCAAGTGCGCGCTGTGAAGCCAAGTCATCGACCTTGACCACCAGTCCGTCCATCTCAAAAATGGCATCGTGGCGATGCTCTGCCCAATACGCGACTTCGTCTTGGACTTCCTTGGCCGAGTGCACCTGCTTGGTATACGGGGACACGGGCAGGCCCCACGCCGCAATCGCTTTATAGGCATCGTGCTGTGAGGTCGGCGAAAATCCCTCGCGCGCACCCAAGCCGTGGCACACCATTTTCAGGCGGCGTTTTTTCACTTCGGCGGGATCCTTCATACGCAGTCCACCTGCCGCGGCGTTGCGCGGGTTAGCAAATTTTGCTTTACCGTCAGCTGCGCGCTCCTCGTTGATCTCCGCGAAGTCCCTGGGGCGCATGTATACCTCACCGCGAATCTCAATAAGCTCAGGGACCGGATATTCAGCAGTACCAGTCAACTCGTGCGGAATGTCCTCGATAACACGAGCATTAGCAGTGATTTCCTCGCCCACCGTGCCGTCGCCACGAGTAGCAGCGGTAGTCAAGTGCCCATCGCGATAGACCAAGTCGATAGACAGACCATCGATCTTCAGCTCGGTGAGATAGGTCTTAGCCGGGGTTCTATCCAGCCAATCCTGCATCTCGCCAGCACTAAAGACATTGTCCAGGCTCATCATGCGCTCAAGGTGCTCAATATCCTCGCCGGCGCTCGGGGCAGCACCAACCTGCTGGGTGGGTGAATCGGGCACGGCAAGCTCTGGGTGCTCTTCTTCTAGCGCAAGAAGGCGCTGGAAGAGGGCATCAAAGTCGGCGTCGGGAATAGCCGGCTCACCGTTGTAGTACAGGTTGCGGTGGCGGCGGACTTCCTGCGCGAGGTCATTCCATTCACGGTGCAGATCAACTGGATTAGTCACGCTGCCCAAGTGTAGCTATCCCTCGTGTCGGGGCTAGCTACTAAGGTATGGATCATGAATTTCGACGCCTCCCGCATGCTCGCCTTCGACCTTGAGACCACCTCGGCCAACCCTAAAGAAGCCCGCATTGTTACCTCTGCCCTAGTCCGCATTGACGGCCGCGATGTGCAAAAAGTAGAGCACCTTGCCGATCCCGGAATCGAAATTCCGCAGGAAGCGACCAATGTCCACGGAATCACTACGGAAAAGGCTCGCGCCGAGGGTCGCCCGCACGAGGAGGTTCTAAAAGATACGGTCGACGCAATCAAGGCCGCCTGGGAGGATGGCCTCACGCTGATCGTCTACAACGCAGCATTTGATCTCACCGTATTGCGCAGCCTGACCGGAGATTTTACGGTGACCGGCCCGGTCTATGACCCCTACATGATTGACCGTGTCAGCGATAAATGGCGCAAGGGCAAGCGCACCCTCGGCGCCGTCTGCGAGCACTATGGCGTTGAGCTTGGCAATGCCCACGAAGCTACTGCCGACGCCCTCGCCGCCGCCCGCGTGGCGTGGAAGCAGGTTCGCCAGCACTACCCCAACCTGGCACAGATGGATGAGAACGAACTCATGGAATTCCAGGCCGTCAAGTGGTACGAGGACCGTATCGCCTTCAAGAAGTACTTGGAAGGCAAGGGCCGCGATGCCTCGGATGTCTCGACGGCGTGGCCGCTGATTTCTTAAACCCGTTGCCAAAGTTCTAGAGTTTTGGAATTCTAGAACTATGGAATCTATAGAATCCCGAGTTTTAGCCCTCGAGAAGCGCGTCGCCAAGCTCGAACAACCCATACCGGCCCCAGTAGAAGCTTCCGCAGGCGATTCCACCATGTGGCTTGCGGACGCCCTCGAGCCTTCTGAAGAGCTTCCCGAGGGGTCCGTAATCTTTGGCGGCAACCTCACTATCGGCGAGAGCTCTTATACCTACCAATGGCAGCGACCAACTGGGGCAGTAGCCAATGGAGACTGGTCCGAAAACCTCGATCGCCTTGCTGCTCTGGCCCACCCCAATCGTGGCGAGATCCTGCGCCGACTCCTTACCGCACCGGCCAGCGCCACAGAACTTGTCGAAGAAGAAATCGTCACTTCCACCGGCACGGCCTATCACCACCTCAGCGCCCTCACTAGCGCGGGTTGGACCACCAAAACAGGCGGAAAATTCGCACTTCGCCCTGCCCGAGTGGTTCCCCTCCTGACCATCATTACCGCAAGCGAGGCTCACTAATGCGCAGAATAGCCCTCGCCGCCGTCGTAGCCGTGGTATCGGCCGCCTTCTTACTCATCGTTGGACCCCAGCGAATCTCGATAGCCGATACCGCAACCGGAGATCCAGAACTCTCCACACACCTACGGGAACACTCGGTAGCTGGTTTCAACAACCTCACAGCCTTCACACTTGATCAGGGAAAGGCCACCTTCGCCGGACTCGGCGCCAATGAACACACCGAAGTAGAGATCGGTTCTGTCACCAAGATGTTCACCGGAGAAATTGCCCACCAACTAGTAGAAGAGGGAAAAATTCGCCTCGACACCACGATGGGTGAAGTCCTCGAGGTCGGTGACTCACCAGTCTCCGACGTAACAATTCGGGAGCTACTCGATCACACCTCGGGTTTGCCCAGACAGGCAAAAGCCATGACTTTCTCTTCTGCTGTCTCTAGCATCACCGGTTCAAACCCGTACGCAGGTGTATCCACACAAGATATCGTAGATTCAGCAACCGAATCGAAGCTTGCAGATCGTGGCACAGAATCCTATTCCAATTTGGGATACGCGCTACTCGGCCACGCATTAGAAACGGCTGCCGATACGCCATACGAACAATTGCTCCACGAGAGAATCCTAAAGCCCGCCGGAATGAAGGAAACCTACCTCATGACACCAGGTTCCGTCCCCGACAATGCCCCTCGCGGACTCACAGCCGCAGGCCGAGAAGCTGAACCTTGGGAAATGGAAGGTTGCTCCGCCGCAGCGGGAGCTCTTCGGTCCACTGCCCATGACATGGCGGCTTTCGCTACATGGTTTATGGAACATGGCGACACTAGCTATGGATGGCAGAAGAATGATGACGGCAAGAGCTTTTGGCACAACGGCGGCACCTACGGCTACTCCACAATGCTCATCATTGACCCGAAGGAAAATCGCGCAGCCTTCGCAAATAATGACTCGCCGGCGGGAACTGAAGACCTCACAGAAGCGCTTTTCGAGAGGATTTAGGAAACCACAATGCTCCTCACGTTAATCCCTGCCGCTATCACCGCGTTCGAGCTTTGGTCTGCATGGAAGACCCTCAGGAAGCCAGTTTCCTGCCCTATGCTGGTTATAGACGCAATCTTCACAATCGCCATCATTACGCTCGTCGGCATTGCAATGCCGTGGTACAGAGCAGTAGATTTTGGATGGTGGTACGCATTTGTAGCCGCTGGCTCTCTCCATATCGGTGCCATCGCCTGGGGCCTAAGCTCTCTCCACACCAGGAAACTTACAAAGTCTCCCAAATCTCCACTTCGAGCCGAAAGTCTCCCAAATCTCCGACAAGACCGGTTACACTAGCCGCATGGACAATCCATTCCGCCCGACATTCGGCGCCCCTCCCCTGTTCTGGGTCGGCCGCGGCGTCGTGCTCGATAGTTTCCGCACCGCCCTGGATGGCTCGGCAGGCAATGCCTCCCGCTCCATGGTGCTAAGCGGCGCTAGGGGCATCGGCAAAACGGTCCTCATCAACGAGTTGGAAGACCTTGCTGAAGCGCGCGGTTGGGTAACGCTGCGCGCCTCCGGGCGCTCCACCATGGTGGAGGAACTGGTCAACACCACGATTCCGAGGCTTCTCGAGCGGCTCTCGCCCAGCGATAAAAAGAAAGTCAGCCGCATCGGCATCGGCGGCGTAGGATCGATTGGCTTCGACCACCAGAAAGAAGACCGCTTCACCCCTACATTGAATACTCGCCTCCGCGAGCTTTCCTCCGAACTGAACGGAACCGGCATCCTCCTTACCATCGACGAGGTTCAAGACGCCGACGTCGAAGAGCTCACCACCATCGCCGTGGCCTACCAAGACTTGGTGCGCGATGAAATCGATATCGCCTTGGTCGCCGCTGGCCTACCGCAGGGAGTCAACCACTTGCTGGACCTGCCCGGGGTAACCTTCCTGCGCCGGGCCCAGAAATTCGTGCTCGGCCCCTTGTCGCCGGCCAATGCGGAGCAGGCGCTCGAACATACTGCCTCGGGCTCAGGGCTGGAGTTTAGCCACGAAGCGATTACCGACGCCGCCGCGCTCACCCGCGGCTACCCCTACCTCGTGCAATTGGTCGGCTCACTGGCGTGGGAGCGCAGTCGCCGGAACCAAGAAAGCGGCATTTCCCAGCAGACAATTGCCTCCATCGCCCCGGATGCAATATCAATCATGGGCGCGCAGGTGCACCAGCCTGCGACGCTAGCCCTGCCGCCGGCGCAGCGGGAGTTCCTGGAAGCGATGGCCGCAGTCGAAGTCGATGGCATCGCCACCATCGCAGACATCGCGGGCCACATGGACCGCACGGTGCGCTCTTTGTCGGCCACCCGCCAGCGGCTTATCGACGCCGACCTCATCGAACCCACCGCACATGGCAAGCTACGCTACGTCATTCCCTATATGGGCGAATACTTCACCACCACGGATAGCCGCGGGCGCGTCGATTAAAGATCGCCGGCATCGCGGACGAGGATGCCCGCCACCTCAGCGGCAAAAGAATAGCTGTGCGCGGCCTTTTCCACCGGCCACGGGAAGATATCAACCTGCCCTGGAATTCGCTCCCGCGATAGTCCCATGCGGTCGAAGTGCTGTGCTATAGAAATAGCCTCCGCGCGAGCATCGCACCCTGCCACGCCGAGACCAACGCGACCGCCGCCATCAATCCATTGCCCCAAGCCATCGAGATGCTCTGGCGAGCCTAGACCAGCGAAATCGAGCAGCACCGTCTTCGCCGCTACTTCCCATAGTGGCTCGCGAAGCCGTAGGTAGTCCGCGTCAAACTCCGCCAGTGTCGCATTGACCTGGTCCGCGGGAACAGCCCTAATCGTATCGAAGTCGGTGGTACCTGGAAGGGTGCCCGACAGGACGTCGGCAAGCAGGGGCTCGTCCAGCTGGACCCGCACTTCTGCCCCAAAGCGCTGTGCCACCTGCGCCGTGTGTTCCTGAATCCCGGCCAATAAAGCACCACACAGGTCCCGGAAAGCACCCGAATCAGTAAGCGCGCGATGCCCGTTTCCTAGCTCCACAGCGGCCGCCAAACTCCACGGGCCTACCGCTTGGACCTTGACACGCGGAACTGACTCGCCCCACACCTCCTGAATCTCGTCCAGATCCCGGCTCATCTGGTCACCAATCCGATGGGAGATGAGCTGCGGCCGATCACTGAGCACCCACGATCGCGGACCGCGGTCAATGGAGACTGCTTCCAACAAGCCCGCTGTTCGCCCAATGGCCCCAGCTTGAATCCCGCGGTCCGGCAACTGCGGAAGGTGCGGAAGACCACCCGTCTCGCCCATCACGATGTCTGCCGCCTCACTCATGGAGTATCCCGGCATAGGGCCTAAGCCAAAAGCGTCCATATTCACCTCGGCGCTAGTATTATTTCTCAGAACTATCTACCCGATACGTGACGTATCACTTGGAAAGGAACCTTACTATGGGCGTGGAAAAATACTCCGGCTGGACCTTCTACAACGAGTGCGAAATCCCTCAGGACATCTCCACCGTCTTGGCTGAACAGGAATATCCTGTCTGCGCCTTCAAGACCGTTCGTGATGCCGCCGTATTTACCAATAGACGCCTCATCATCCGAGACGCACAAGGCCTGACAGGCAAAAAGGTAGAGATGTACTCCCTGCCCTATTCCTCCATCAACATGTGGTCCACGGAAAACGCGGGAAAGCTTCTTGACTTCAATGCGGAGCTGCAGCTGTGGACTAGGGCCGGCGAATTCAAAATCAACATTGGCCCCAATATCGATGTCCGAGCGCTAGATCGGCTCATTGCCAACTGTGTGCTTAATTAGTTCCGCAGATGGTGCCGGAGCCAATGACGATGTCTCCCAGCTCGTCCGGCGAAGGCAAGTACAGCACCGCCGCTTGGCCGCGAGCGACACCGGATAGCGGCTCCTTAAGCTCGAGGCGCATCTCGTCCGCCTCGCGGTCAACGTGGGCGATACAGGGCACCACGGAGCCATGTGCGCGCACCTGAACCTCGCACTCGAAGTCCCCATCCATGCCTGGGTGGAGGTACTTCAGGCGATCTGCCTGAATAGAGGTCACGGCCAAGTCCTCGCGGGCGCCGACGGTAACCGTGCCGGTAGCAGCATCAATATCGGTAACGTAGCGGGGGCGGCCGTCGGCAGCCGGCGCCTTGATGTCCAGGCCCTTGCGCTGGCCGATGGTGTAGTTCCACGCACCATCGTGCTCCTTGAGCTCCGTGCCCTCTTGATCCACGATCATGCCGGGGCGCAGCCCAATGCGGGCACCCAAAAAGGCCTGCGTATTACCGTCTGGAATAAAGCAGATGTCGTAGGAATCTGGCTTTTTCGCGGTGGAAAAGCCATGCGCCGCTGCCTCTTCGCGGATCTGTGGCTTAGGGGTGTCGCCGATGGGGAAAAAGCAGTGCTCCAACTCCTCGGCCGAAATCACGCCGAGCACATAGGACTGATCCTTATTCTCGTCCAAGGAGCGGCGCATATAGCCGTCCTCGTCGATAGTGGCATAGTGGCCTGTCGCAACCGCATCGAAGCCAAGCGCCATGCCCTTTTGCAGCAGCGCTCGGAATTTAATCTTCTCGTTGCAGCGCAGGCAGGGATTGGGAGTTTCGCCGCGGGCGTAGGAATCCACGAAGTCCGTGATGACCTCTTCTTTGAATTCTTCCGAAAAGTCCCACACATAAAAGGGAATTCCTAACTTATCGCAGATGCGGCGGGCATCGGCCGAATCCTCCAATGAGCAGCATCCGCGGGCTTTTTCCCTAGTCTGCTGCGCGTCTTTGTGCAGGGCGAGGTGAACGCCAATCACCTCGTGGCCGGCTTCTACTGCACGCGCGGCGGCAACCGATGAGTCCACGCCGCCGGACATGGCAACCAATACTCGCATTGTGCTCCCCATTTCACCTTGACTACAGGCCCGAAAGTCTACTCCCTAGCCCCAACGCGGTTTAAATCGAATCCATTCCCTAAGCTTGTGTGACATGGGCAGAAAGCGAGCTTCCACCGATCCGGGAATCACCGGCACCTACGAGATTTCTACCGGCACGGCCGAGGTGGTGCCGGATGAGTTCCGCGACGGTGCCTATATTCTCAACGTTAATGGCGTGCCGAGCAGCCATATTGTGCTCGGTGAGCCAGAAGAGCTGGAGTTTGAGTACATGCGCTGGATTGCGGCGGCGGTTGAGCACCTCAATTCTCGGCCCGCGAATAAGCTCCGCGTCACCCACCTAGGCGGCGCGGGCTGCTCCCTTCCTCGCTACTTCGCAAGCAAGCTTCCGGGCAGCCGCCACACAGTGGTGGAGCTGGACGCCAAGCTGGGCGAATTGGTGCGTACGCTTTTCGACGTCCCTCGTTCCCCCACCGTCAAAATCCGCGCCGGCGAAGCACGCAAAGAAACCGAGGGGTTCCTTCCGTCCAGCCGCGACATCATCATCCGCGATGTCTTTGCCGGCGACAAGACACCGGCCAACCTCACCACCGTGGAGTTCTTTCAGGCTGCTAAGCAGTCGCTGGCGCCGGGTGGCCTCTACGTAGCCAACTGCGGCGACCATTCCGATCTACAGCTGGCAAAGAGCGAGCTGGCGGGCCTAGATAAAGTATTTGACCACCTCTCCGTCATCGCGGACCCACCGATGCTCAAGGGCCGGCGCTACGGGAACATCATCCTGGTGGCCTCAGATACAGAAATGCCAGCCGAGGGCTCCATGGAAGCCGCCCAGCTGGCAAAGACACTCTTAGGCGGGGCCGTGCCCGCCCATTACAAGGACGAGGAGTGGACCCGCACGTTTTTCGCTGGCGCTACTGCAGCACGCGATTAAGCAGCGTAGCTACCTGCGCCGCATCGAAATCGGGAACGTCAGCGCCGGCGTTCTTGGCGGCATTCTTAGCTTCCGATACCTCCGACTCGGAGACGTTGCCAGATTTCACGTTGTTTACGTGACCGGCATTGTCCAGCAGGATAGCTAGGTCGCTGACGGAGAAGTTGCCCTTGGCCATATCGCCTAGGTCCTCCACCGGAAGAGCATCCTTGTCCTTAAGGGTCTTGACGAAGCCAGCCAGGCCCTCCGCCGCTTGGGGATCGAGGCCGGACTTTTCGGCGGCGTCGGCAAGCTGCGGCAATGCAATCAACCCCGCCGCCAGTGCCAAAATAGCACCGATGAGCGGCGTACTATCGGAGCTCAAGTCAAGCCCATCGCTGACAACCAGCTGCTCTAGCGCGCCGCCGACGTCGACGTAGTTGCCGTCACTGAAAGACTGCAACTGCTGCTTGGAACCATTAAACAGGTTCATGTCGACGTCGGTAGAAATGCCTGCTACCTTGCCAGAACCAGAACGCTGCCAGAAGGAAAGTTCCTTCCATCCGCCCACCGCTTCAGGCGCCTGGTCCTGATAAGCCGCAAGCCACAGTGGCATATCCGAGAACTTCTGGGAGTTATTCATCTGCCCCATCCAGAAGTACTTGTAGGTGTAGATCATGGGCGTGCGGCCGGTAAGACGCTTGAGCTCGCTAGTAAATTCTTCAATCCACTGCTCCAGCTGCGCCGCGGACTTTCCTTCCGCCACCTCTATATCAAGTGCAGGAGGCAATGTCTGATCCGGGGCAAGGGCGATCTGCGCGGCAAAATTGGCCGCTTGAGTCTTGGCATCGCCAGCCGGACGTGCATAGTGGTACGCACCAGTCTTGAGTCCAGCCGCATTAGCCGCCTGAATATCCTCTACATAGTGTGGGTTTACCCAATCCCCACCTTCGGTAGCCTTCACAAATGCAAAGGACTGGCCGTCGGACCGCACTTTAGACCAATCGATGGGCGTGCCGCCCGGATGCTGGTGCGCCGCCACGTCAACGCCCTTTGGCGCACCAAAGTTCACCGCCTGGGCAACAGCGGTTCCACTTACAGCTAGTGCAGCCACGGTGACCACCGCAGTAATGCTCTTTCGGAGTGCCTTCTTTGAAGTCATGCGCGTGAGTCTAGCAACGCCTTCACTCCCACCACATCTTTAACACGCACCACTTGAGATATTTTTCTTTACTTCCGTTTCCCCCTTCTGGGAATACAACCTTTTAGAACACATATTTGCTCATAACCCTTGCGGAGCGGCAGGGCACAGCTTAAAATGAACACCATTAAACTACGCACACTAGTTCTACTATTCGGGGGATTTAATCTTGGACACCTACTACATAGTCAATGACCCCAACGATCCGATAGCAGTAAAAGCCACAGAAATAAGAAAACAAGAATACCTATTCTGGAATGAGGCGAAGCCAGAACTAGAAGAAGATTTCGATATATCTTGCCACACACTTTCCACCCGCACCGGTTTAAGCGAGCGGCGCACGCGAGACATAATAATGGCCCTATATCGACTCACAGAGCTACCACTCACAAAGGCACTCCAGGAAACCTATTACTTCCTGGATTTCTCTCGGCTTATTACTATCGACGCCGTGTTTAGCAAGCTGGGTGACATCCCGACCGAAATTCTCGAGCGGATAGACCAAGAGCTTGCGCGTTACCTAACCCCCACGAAGCCCGGCCAAGTACTGCCTTCGAATACGAATTTGCGGCGAAAACTAAATGGCCTCATCGCTGTTGAGGACTCACACTCCAATGAAGATACAGAGCCTGATGCAGGGAACGACTCCTATTTCACCTACCACAGTTTCGGCGGCAAGGCCGGGCTAGCAGCGGAATTCGATGAAGCTACCATGCTAGCCATCGATGAACACGTCAGTAAGGCAGCCGAAGAGCATAATCTCACCAAAGCTGAAGCCCTAGCCAAGTTGATTCTGGGCAAAATTGAGTCGCGGGCAAAAGTGGTTCTTCATATGTACCGAGCCCACGACCAGGAGGCTGCTCCCGCATTTATCCGGGGATTCGGATGGGTAAGCCCTGAGACCGCTGACAGTCTGCGTCCCACGCAGACGCGGGATATGGACCTTGCAAAAAGGATGGAGAGCGAAAGCTACGTTACTCCCCCGCTCATTGGCGCCTACGTAGAAGGCCGCGATGGCGTGTGCCGCTGGCCAGGTTGTAATCGCCCCGCAGAAAACTGCCAAAAGGACCACCGGATTGACCATGCACAGGGAGGGAAAACGGCGGGAAGCAACTTGGCATCGCTTTGCCAGCACCACCACAACATCAAGACCGATGGTGGTGCCTTCTACATCATGGATCCGCATACTGGGGACATAGTGTGGCTCTTTGACGATGGCCGCTGGGAATACGACGAGCCCCAAGGACCGCTAGCGCCCAAGAACAAGAACTGGGCGCTAACGGTTGGCCAAGCTATCGCCGCTCGGCGGGCGGCGGCGAAGGAAAGGAATGATAGCTAGACGGAACGGGCTCGGGAAATGATCTCCGGAAGATGAGCCAAGACGTAGTCAACGTCCTCTTCCGAAGTAAGCCTGCCGAGAGTAAAGCGCAGGGAACCGATTCCTTCCGCCTCACTTACGCCCATTGCCTCGAGGACATGAGACATGCGGTTTACCCCTGCGCTGCAAGCACTGCCGGTAGAGGCCTCGATCTGCAATGAATCCAGAAGCATGATGAGGCTATCGCCGTCAGCACCGGGGAAAGAGACGTGCAGGTGGGAAGGCAGGCACGGCTCGGCGGAATTGACCACTACGTCATCGATGGTGGCGAGAATTCCGTCGCGCAGCTTGTTGCGGAGAGCAGCTATTCGCTCACCCTGGGCAGTGATTTCGGAGACTGATTCCTCCAACGCCGCAGCAAGACCGGATGCGCTCGCGACATCCACGGTGCCAGGGCGGATGCCCCGTTCTTGGCCGCCGCCGTAGGCAATCGGCTGTGGCGCGGGGCTCCGCTTGGCCAAAAGCAGACCGATGCCGCGGGGGCCGCCGAACTTGTGGGCGCTGGCGGCGAGGCTGGTGATCCCTAGCGAGGAAAAGTTGATGGGAACTTTGCCCACGGCTTGGACCGCGTCGACGTGCACGGGCGTGCCTGTCGCATTCGCTCGGGCTGCGATCTCTTCGATGGGCTGAATGGCGCCGGTTTCGTTGTTGGCCCACATGCAGGTAGCGACGTCGGCAAGCGTGTTTAGGGCAGACAGATCTGCGATGTGCCCAGAACGGTCGACGGGAAGGATATCGACGGCTGCTCCGGTTTTCTCCAGCTTAGAGACGGTATCGCGCACGGCCGGGTGCTCAATATCGGTAGAAATAATGCGGTTTGTTTGCCCAGCCGCGTAGAGCCCCTGGATGGCGATATTGTCCGCTTCGGTGCCAGAAGAAGTAAAGATGACTTCGATGGGCTCGCAACCGAGGAGGGAAGCGACCTTCTCGCGGGCATCATCCAGCACGGACCGAGCCTTGCGGCCAGAACCATACTGCGCGCCGGAATTGAGGGAGCCGGCCGCCGCCACCCACGCGTCAATTGCGCTCTGGCGCATCGGCTGGGTAGCGGCATAGTCAAAGTAGTGCGGCATTACTGGCGCGCCTTCAGTTCCTCGGTCAGGGCTGGTGCGATTTCATGCAGGTCGCCCACGACGCCGAGATCAGCGATCTGGAAGAACGGCTCATCCTGGTCTTGGTTGACCACCACAATGGTGCCGGAAGTCTGCATGCCAGAGGTGTGCTGGATAGCGCCAGAGATACCCAAGCCGATGTAGAGGTCGGGCGAGACGGTAACACCGGTCTGGCCGATCTGATAGGCGGCGTCATAAAAGCCTTCATCGACGGCGTCGCGGGTGGCGCCGACTGCGGCCCCGAGGGCATCGGCAAGCGGCTCGACGACGGCGCCGAAATCGTCGCCCACGCCACGGCCGCCGGCGACGACTGCCTTGGCCTCGGTAATTTCCGGTCGTGCGGACTTCTGTGCTGGAGTAAAGGAAGTTACCTTGACGTCTTTAGCCGTGGCGGCCGGCAACGGCATCGGCGCCGGCTGCGTCTCCACCTGCTGTGGTGCAGCCTCAACCGCGCCTGGGCGGAGGGTATAGATGGGGCACTGGCCAGCCGCGGTAGAGGTGGTCTCATAGGAACCACCGAAAATGCTCATCTGGGCGGAGCCATCGGCGGCGATGCCATTGACATTGACCAGTGCGCCAGAGGCGAGGCGAGCCGCGAGACGGCCGGCAATCTCGTTATTGGCCGGAGTTGCGGCCAGCACGATGGGCGCTGGGTTCGCAGCGCCAAGCGCATGCAGGGCATCGACCTCAGGGGTAAGGAAACGCTGGTCATAATCCTCGGCCGTTGCCTGAACTACCTGTGCGGCACCGAGGCCAGCAAGGTCGGCATCGAACTTATCGGCCTGCTTGCCGACGACCACTGCGGACACCGTACCCAATTCCCGCGCGGCCGTAATCAGCTCGCCGGTAACGGGAAGGAGGTTGTCCGCGTCGTGCTCAACTAGTACGTAAACGTGCGACATATCTACTCCTAAATCAAGTTCTTTGCGGACAGGAAATCAGCGATTTTCTTCGCTGCATCTTGCGGGTTGGGCTCCGAAATAACTTCGCCGGCGGTGCGGGGTGGGCGCTTCTCAGCGGCCGAGACAGAGGTCGTCGGCGCGATGGCCTCGATGCCCAGGTCAGCCAGGGTGAAGGTGGTGATTTCTGCCTTCTTAGCTGCCATCAGGCCCTTGAAATTGGGGAATCGTGGCTTGTCACTCTTATCGTTCACCGTAACGATCGCCGGCAGTGGCGCCTCGAGTTCCCAGGTGCCGCGCGCGTCATCGCGGGTGCCCTGCACGGTGCCGTCAGCTAGCTCTACTTTGTGCAAGCCGGTAAGGGCCGGCAGCTGGCGGTATTCGGCAAGAAGGCCGGCAAGCAGGCCGGTGGAGGCATCGGAAGCCTCGGTGCCGGCGGTGATCAGCTGGACGTCGTCAAGCTTATTGAGCGCGGCGTTGAGGGTCCAAGCGGTCGATAGCGCGTCCGCTCCGGCCAAGGAATCATCGGAGACGAGCACGGCATCGTCGGCACCCATGGCCAATGCCTTACGCAGTGCCTCGTCGGCCTGGGCCGGCCCCATGGTAAGTGCTACGACTTTGTAGCCCGCATCGGGGTTATTGTCGCGCAGTCGCAGGGCTTGTTCCACGGAGTACTCATTAACCTCATCAATGACGTTATCCACGGAGGTGCGATCCAGGGTGTGGTCATCGTTCAAAGACTTGGTAGACCACGTATCCGGCACGTGTTTGACCAGAGCCACAATAGTTGGCATTGGGCACTCACCTTTCCGATATATTTATGTTGCGTAATTATCCTCGGACGATGATACTCGGGGTTGACACAGCAAGGCGATTCCCTGTGAGCCAATTCGCGTAATGATGACCGCAAATGGTTTCTTTCCCTTCAGCTTCATCTTCTTCCGTAGCTGGTCAGGGTCCACCTCTACCCCGCGTACAAGGATTTCTAGGCTTCCCGCGTCATAGGATTTAAGTACGGATTTTAATCTCTTTAGGGGTACTTTTTCTATGAATGGAAATCCCGAAGTTCCCTCCGGAATCCTCTCTCCTGTCAGGTATGCGATGCGCGGATCGATTTGATGCAACCCTTCCCTGGCCGCGTAGTGCTGGACCAACCCCGCTCGCACAATGGCCCCATCCGGGTCGATGAGGTAACTGCCAATGCCTCCTGCATCGGGTAGGTCGTCTGCGTGGTCATCGAGGACATCCAGCTTGTTTCCTCGAATCATTACCGCTCTTCGGCCGCTGCCAAGGCCTGGGGTATAAAGGCAGGCTTCTTTTACCCCGCCATCGACGCTCGCGACGGTGACGAGGCCGTCCCACTCGCTGAAATCAAGGCCAGGCGCGCACTTGATGGCCAGTTCCTTATCGCGATGCTTTTCGACGACCTCCGGGAGCGGTGGCACCAAATCCTCCGGCCGCGTGATTCGCCTGCCACCGGCGCGGCGGGCCGGGTCTGCAAGGAGAACATCGGCAGTGGTAGTAGTCGTCAGCGCATCCGCGCGGAAAATCTTGGCGGAAGAAAGGTTATGCCTCGCCATTCTTACCCGGGATTCATCCAGGTCCGAGCCACAATAGTCGAGCGGAGAATTATAGCCTTCCGTGCCGATGGAACAGGTGACGTCGTGGACGCTGCGCACGCCTTGTTCGGCGAGGAATTTCGTCCGATACGCCGCCACTTCAATGGGGGTTGCTTGCTGGGCGGAGTCTGCATCCATAAGCCAATCGTGCGGGAGCTTGCCGGAACTGCGGGCGGTTACCAGCTCCATGACCGCGCGGCCATATTCACCGAACTTAGCTTTGAGGATTTCAGTGTCTTTGAGCCGAGAAGCCTTGGTTAAGGTGAGGTCGAGGTGTGCTATTTCCTCTTGATGTTCGGCAAGGAAGTCGACTTCTGCGGGGGTATAACTCATATTCGGTCTAAAGGGGTGGTGGAAAAGAATTCGCGGTAACGGGGGTCTTCGCGTGGATCCCCAATGACGGGGCGCAGGTCCGAAAAGGACGCATCATCTAGGACCTCTTGGACGGAGGAATACTTGCTCAACCTTTGCATCTGTGCCCACGTGGGGATGGCAAGGCGCACCAGCCCGGCGCGCCAGCCGTCCAGGATGAGCTGCGGGGGGAACCATCCGGCATCGTCTGCTTCATCGGTATCCCCATCGGGTTCTTGGCCGGAGGGCAACACGCCAACAAAGAAGAAGGTGTCGAACCAATGGCTTTTCCCCTTTCCTACCCAGCGCGCCCAAGGAAGGAGCATATCGGCGTCGACGCGCATTCCGTTATTGCTAAGGAATTCGGTAAAGGAAATGGTGTGGTTTTCTAGGAGTTTTCGCTCTTTGTGATAACGCCGCGCATTGGAGACAATGCCGTCCTCGCGGATGGCGAAAAGGGTGCCGGCCTCTTCGAAGAGCTCGCGGGCAGCGGCGAAAACGAGGGCGTGGGCTTTGTACTTGGTCACGCCCATCCGGCGGGCCATGGAGATGACAGACTTTCCGGCCCATAGCTCGCCCGAGTCCCAGGCACGCGGCGGAAAGTCACGTGGGTCTACACCGCCGCCGGGAAAGACTGAATGCCCCGGGTAGTTGTGCATGGTGTGGACGCGCTCTTGTACCCACACTTCAAGACCGTCAGCGCCGTCCCGCAGGAGCAGGACGGTTGCCGCCAGGCGCCCACCGTGGAAGCCGGTGGTATCGCTGGCGTCAATGGCATCGAGACGGTCATGAAAAGGATTGGTCATAGAGAAGCTCGGCGGGCGAAGTATCGCTGTCCAATGCGGTCCACCTGAATAGGCTGGTGGAAGGCGCGAGTCAGATTTTCGGAGGTGAGGACGGAATTAATCAGCCCTTTTGCCACAACTTTACCCTCATCCAACAGCATGGCGTGGGTGAAGCCATAGGGAATCTCCTCCACGTGGTGGGTGATCATGACAATCGCTGGGGCATCGGGATCCATAGCGAGATTGCCTAGGTATCCTACGAGGTCCTCGCGGCCTCCTAGGTCCATTCCGGCGGACGGCTCATCGAGGATGAGCAACTCCGGGTTCGACATAAGTGCGCGAGCGAGGACGACGCGCTTCTTTTCTCCCTCAGACAGAGTTCCCCAGGTGCGCTCTTTGAGGTGGGTGGCGCCAACTTGCGCCAAGATGTCATCCGCGCGGGAGAAATCCATGTCCTGGTATTCTTCGCGCCAGCGGCCCAACACAGCGTAACCGGCGGAGACAACTAGATCGTCCACGCGTTCAGTGTCCGGGATGCGCGATTGCACCGCCGCGGAGGAGATGCCGATAAGCGCGCGCAGATCGCGCATGTCGGTTTTGCCGATTTGCTCTCCCATCACAAAGGCGGTGCCTTTCGAGGGGAACTCTTCGGCCGCGGCCATGCGCACCAGCGAGGTCTTGCCCGCGCCGTTGGGGCCGATAATGACCCAGCGCTCATCGAGCTCTACTTGCCAGTCCACGGGTCCGACGAGGGTCTTGCCGCCGCGGCGCAGTTCGACGCCGCGAAAATCTACGAGCCAATCTTGATCAGTGGGAGTTACGTCGTTCACGCCTTCCATTGTGACTGATTTGTTCTTTGCCCGGTGAAATTGACACAGCTGCATTAGTCTTATGGGCATGACTACTCGCCTTGGTATTGACGATGTCCGCCCGCTTATCTCCGCCGGTTCTGTAGCCTCCAAAGCCGTTGTAGGCGAGGTAATTCCTGTCACCGCCCTAGTCTGGCGCGAGGGCCACGACGCGGTCTCGGCAACCCTGTCTGCGTGGGCGGCACGGACCACGGCTACCTCCTCCGTCACTATGCAGGTTGATCCCGATGACCAGGATCGCGTACACGGCGTATTTACCCCGGGCACCCAAGGCACCTGGTACTTCCGCGTCGATGCCTGGTCCGATCCCATCGCCACGTG
This sequence comes from Corynebacterium sp. MSK195, assembly GCF_030228885.1. Taxonomy (NCBI): domain Bacteria; kingdom Bacillati; phylum Actinomycetota; class Actinomycetes; order Mycobacteriales; family Corynebacteriaceae; genus Corynebacterium; species Corynebacterium sp. MSK195. Next base: position 136,122 of record NZ_JASPGT010000003.1, read on the forward strand.
GAAGAACGCAGTAACCAAGAAGTTGGCGGCTGGACAATCCGCTGCTGAGCTTGCCAATGACCTGCAACATGGCGCGGATTTGTTTTCTCGCGCGGCTCTGCAAACCCCGTCGGATGTGGTGGAACCGCTCTTTGTGGCTGCTCGGGATTTGGAGGATGAGTCCTTGGACGTCGATAAGCGCGTGCAGGTAGCTCTCTCGGAAGAGGTAGCAGGCATCCTGCACTCGCATCCCTTGCGCGACCTGCTGGTAGAGGGCGCAATCCACGAGGTATATGTGGAGCGCCGGGCCGCGCTCTATAACTCGTGGTACGAGCTTTTTCCCCGCTCCACGGGAGGCTGGGATGAAGAGGGAAATCCAGTCCACGGCACTTTTGACACCACTGCCAAGGCACTGGAGCGGGTGGCCGATATGGGCTTCGATACGGTGTATTTTCCGCCCATTCATCCCATCGGCAAGGTACACCGCAAAGGAAAGAATAATTCGGTCGTTGCCGAGCCCGGCGATGTGGGAAGCCCCTGGGCCATCCAAGACCACTCCACCACCCATCCGGACTTGGGCACCATGGAGGATTTCAAGCGATTGGTCTCTCGCGCCCAGGAACTCGGCCTAGAGATAGCACTCGATTTCGCGCTTCAGGCATCGCCCGATCACCCGTGGGCTAGCAGCCACCCAGAATTTTTCACCGTCCTTCCAGATGGCACCATCGCCTATGCCGAGAACCCACCGAAGAAGTATCAGGATATCTATCCACTTAACTTCGATAACGCTCCTGATGCCATCTACCACGAGATCTATGAGACCTTGATGATTTGGGTGGAAGCCGGAGTGAATACATTCCGCGTGGATAACCCACACACCAAGCCGGCAAACTTTTGGAACTGGCTGATTACCCGCGTGCATGCCACCCATCCGGATGTCATCTTCTTGGCCGAGGCCTTTACCCGCGCGCCTCGCCTCTTCGGTCTAGCGAAGGCGGGTTTTTCCCAGTCCTATACCTATTTCACCTGGCAGACCTCTAAACATGCGCTCACCCAGTTTGGCCAGATGCACGTCGACCAAGCAGATATCTGCCGCCCCAACCTCTTTGTTAATACCCCGGATATCCTGCACGAGTCCCTGCAGACTGGCGGGCGTGCGATGTTCGCCATTCGAGCGGTCCTAGCCGCCACCATGTCGCCTCTATGGGGCGTGTACTCCGGCTTTGAACTCTACGAGCACACCCCGGTAGCCCCAGGCTCCGAGGAGTACCTCGACTCTGAGAAGTACGAACTGCGCCCGCGCGATTTTGCGGCGGCGGTTGCATCGGGAGATTCCCTTGAGTCCTATATCCGGCTGCTCAACCAAATCCGCCGCGATAATCCCGCTTTGCAGCAACTGCGCACCCTGCGGTTCCACGACACCGACAATGAAGCCATCATTGCCTATTCGAAGGCGGATCCAGCCTCCGGCAATGTAGTCCTCGTCGTGGTCAACCTGGATCCGCGCAACGCGCAGGAAGCCACCGTCACAGTAGATATGCAAGCTATCGGCCGCCACCCCGGCGAGTCCTATACCGTCCAGGACACGATTACCGGCTCTGCCTACCACTGGTCCGAGCGCAACTTTGTGCGCTTAGAGCCGCTTCGCGACGTCGCCCATGTCTTCGTCCTTCCCCCTGCCGACCACGCCCTCCAGGAACAGCTCACCTGGCGCGTAGTTAGCGACTATCGCCCGTAAATATTCGCCCACCGGACCACACCCGAACTAGGTACTCTGATTGTATGACTATCCCGGCCGCTGACCTCGCTCGCCTCAATGACTGCCGCCACCATGACCCGCACGGTTTCTACGGCTGGCACGAAGGTACCGTCCGCACCCGCCAACCAGGCGCTTGCGAGGTGCAGCTGCACACTCCCACGCAATCCGTGTCCATGGAATTGGTCGGCGACGACATCTGGGAGGCGGAAATTGGCGATAACTGCGATTACCGCTTAGAAATCTCCTATCCGGAGGCCCCTAGCCGCACCGTGGCAGACGGCTATCACTTCCTTCCCACCGTCGGATCGCTGGATCTGCACCTGATTGGAGAAGGCCGCCACGAGCGTCTCTGGGATGTCCTCGGCGCCAACCTGCGTTCCTATGACACTGAGATGGGTACCGTATCCGGCGTCTCCTTTGCCGTGTGGGCTCCTAATGCCCAGGGCGTTGCCGTAGTAGGCGATTTCTGTGGCTGGAACCCCACCCAGTATCCGATGCGTTCACTAGGCTCTACCGGTGTGTGGGAGGTCTTTGTTCCTGGTATCGGTGCTGGCGAGCACTATAAGTTTGCTATCTTTAGCCACGAGGGCCGCAAGGACAAGGCCGATCCCCTAGCCAAGCGCACCGCCTGCCCGCCGGAGACGGACTCTATCGTGGATTCCACCAGCTTCGCCTGGTCCGATTCCGCCTGGATGGACAAGCGCACCGGCAACCTCGATGTGCCCATGAGCATTTATGAGGTCCACGTTGGCTCGTGGAAGGTTGGCGCCAACTACAACCGCTTGCGCGAGGAGCTCATCCCATACCTCAAGGAGCACGGTTTCACCCACGTCGAGCTCTTGCCCGTGGCCGAGCATCCCTTCGGCGGGTCCTGGGGATACCAAGTCTCTGGCTATTACTCGCCTTCTGCGCGCTGGGGCTCGCCGGATGAATTCCGAGAGCTGGTCAATGCCCTGCACGAGAATGGCATCGGCGTCATCGTGGACTGGGTGCCGGCACACTTCCCCAAGGATGATTGGGCCCTTGGTCGCTTCGACGGCCAGGCTCTCTACGAGCACCCCGATCCCCGCCGCGGCGAGCAGGCCGATTGGGGCACCTATGTCTTTGACTTCGGCCGCAATGAGGTCCGCAATTTCCTCGTGGCCAACGCCCTATACTGGGCCGAAGAATTCCACATCGACGGCCTGCGCGTAGACGCCGTGGCTTCCATGCTCTACCTGGACTATTCCCGCGATGAGTGGCTGCCCAACCAATATGGTGGCCGCGAGAACCTAGAGGCGGTGCAATTCCTCCAGGAAACCAACGCCACCCTCAACCGCACGCATCCAGGCGTACTCACCATCGCAGAGGAATCCACTTCCTGGCCGGGCGTTACCGCCCCCACCTCTGAAAACGGCCTGGGCTTTTCCCTGAAGTGGAATATGGGCTGGATGAATGACACCTTGGAGTACTTCAAGCACGAGCCCATTCACCGTTCCTATCACCACGGCGAGCTCACCTTCTCCATGGTCTATGCCTACTCCGAGCGCTACGTACTGCCGTTTAGCCACGACGAAGTTGTGCACGGCAAGGGCTCGCTGTGGGAGCGCATGCCTGGCGACGACTGGAATAAGGCCGCCGGACTCCGCGCCCTCTATGGCTACATGTTCTCCCACCCCGGCAAGAACCTGCTTTTCATGGGCCAGGAATTCGGCCAGACTACTGAGTGGGCCGAGGGGCATTCCGTGGACTGGGGTAACCTCCACGGTTGGGGTAGCGAATGGCACCAGGGCATCAAGCGCCTCGTACGTGATATTAACCTCGTCTACCGCGATACCCCAGCGCTGTGGAGCCAGGATTTCAACCAGGACGGCTTCCAATGGGTCAAGGCAGATGACTCGACCAATAACGTTCTGGGCTACGTCCGCTACGGCGCAGACGGCTCTGCTCTACTCGCCGTGTGCAACCTTTCTGGTTCGTCCATTCCCAACTATGGCCTCTGGGTTCCACACGACGGCGAGTGGCGGATGGTGCTCAACACTGACGACGCCGTTTATGAAGGCGCCGGAAATCCACTTCCCCAGCGAGTCCGCGTGGAGAACAACTCCACGACGCTGCATCTGCCGGCCAATTCCGTGCAGTGGTATGTGCTAGAGCGCTAAGTCCTAGTACAGGGCGCTCGCCAGCTTGGTGCGGGCGTCGAGCACGCGCGGGTCATTGCCCTCAAAAAGCCCAAAGAGCTCCAGCAGGCGCTCGCGCACGCGGGACTTCTCGTCGCCGGCCGTTGTCTTCATCGTCTCGATGAGGCGATCAAAGGCCTTTTCTGGGGCTCCGGCTACCACTTCGGCGTCGGCAGCCCGCATTTGCTTATCGACGTCCCCCTTATCCCCTTCCGCGGCCGCAATCGGATCCTCGGTCTGGTTGGCAGGGTCGAGGCGCTTGAGCAAGACCGTGGTGTCACGCGCCTGCTTAATCTGCACATTATCGGGCTCGGATTCCAAAATGGAGTTGTAGACGTTGAGCGCCCCATCAAAGTCGCCGGCGTTCAAGAAGCTTTCTGCTTCCTGAAGGCGCGGATCCTCTTCTTCCTCCTGCGGCTGTTCCGATGCCTCATTGCCTTGCAAGCCCTTCAGCTGTGGACCAACATTCTGCACCAGGGTGTCCACCCATTGCTTTAGGGCTTCTTTGGGTTGCGCGCCCTCAAAATTGGTCAGTGGCTGGCCAGCGCCCAATGCCACCACGGTCGGCAGGTTCTTAACACCAAAGGCCTGCGCAACCTGCGGAGTAGCATCCGCATCCACGTAAGCAACCAAGAAGCTCAAGTTTCCTTGCGCGGCCAAATCCGCAAGGTCAGTTTTCAACTGCTCCGACTGGGTAGAGCGAGCAGTGCCGATGAGGACCACGACCGGAACTTCCGTAGAACGGCGAACCACATCTTGGTCGAAGTTGGCCTCGGTCACCGTGAAGAAAGGCTGGACGCCGCCGGCACTTGTCTGCGGCGATTCCTGCGCCTTCTGCCGGGCCTCGGCTCGCGCCTTGACCTGGCTGAGGTCAAGTGCTCCTCCTACATAAGCATTATTTGGTGAAGTCATCTAGTCCTCCTTTGCAAGGCGGCGGTTAACCGCATCTACCTTGTCCGTTAGCTGATTAGTTACGCCTTCGCGAATATCGGCTTTGACCACCAAAGAAGTGCGCGGGGATACCGCACGCACTGCATCGGTGGCCTTCTTAATCGTGTCAAAGACCTCGTCCCATTCGCCTTCAAGCAAGGTGAACATGGCATTGGTCTCGTTGGGCAGGCCCGACTCGCGGACTACGCGCACGGCCTCGGACACGGCATCGGCCATTTCTTGGGAGTCATTATTGACCACCGCAGGGGCTACAGAAAATGCAACAATCATGCCCGCCAGTCTACCTACGCTCCCAGCAGTGGCGGTGCCAGTGCCGGCGATCGTCGCCCTGGCGGCCCACGTCCCGCGGCCAGGCGACGATGTGTGCCACCCCGGGCGGAATGTTCTGGTTACAGCCAGGGCACACGTAGTACTTCTGAGCGCGAGCAGAACCGATATGCCGCATGACATAGGGCTCGCCATGAGTCCAACTTGGTCCCTCGACAGTTTGCGAACCTAGAAAGGTTGAACCGTCTTTGGGCAGGGACCGGACTTCCACGGGTTTGCGCCTATTTCGCCGTGGCATTAGAACAGTCGCAATTCGTTCGACTCGAGCCCGCGTAGCTCCTGGTAATCCAGTACGACGCACCGAATGCCGCGGTCCTCAGCCAAGGTACGCGCCTGCGGCTTGATTTCCTGGGCTGCGAATACACCAGACACAGGGGCGAGAAGCTCATCGCGGTTAAGCAGCTCCAGATACCGTGTCAGCTGCTCTACGCCATCGATGCCGCCGCGGCGCTTTACCTCGATGGCGACGTTATTATTGTTCTCATCCTTAGCCATGATATCCACAGGACCGATGGCGGTGGGATATTCGCGGCGCACCAAGGTGTAGCGCTCGCCCAAGGTATCAATCTGGTCTGCCAAGAGCTCTTGTAGGTGAGCCTCGACGCCATCTTTGACTAGGCCTGGGTCCTCGCCCATGTCATAGGAGATTTCTTCATGAATCTCGGCAATGGTGATGCGCAACTGCTCGCCCTTAGGGTTTTCCACCAGCCACAAAACCTCGCCTGTGTCTTCACCGTCGAGGTCCTCAATCGCGGACTCCTTCAAGGTGCATGGAGGCGTCATCCAGTTGAGTGGCTTATAAGCGCGGTCGTCGGCATGCACGGACACGGAACCGTCCGCTTTGACGATGAGCAGGCGGTCTGCCATCGGCAGGTGGGCATCCAAGCGGCCCACGTAATCTACTGAGCATCGGGCGATTACTAAACGCATGCTCTCTACCCTAGCGGGTGGGCCTATCGCTTGGATTGACGGGTAGCGCGCTCGCGCAATTGCCGGAAGTCAAAGCGCTGCTGGCGCTTGGATGGAGCGGCCTCTACCCAGGCTCCAAAGGCCATGATTCCGTGGGCGTCCGACGCCAGCTCATATTCTCTTCCCTTGGCCCGAAAGCGAACGACTTCGGTGGCAGCGGACATAAAAGAAGCCTCGTCATCATCTAGCGGACGGGTGCTCACTACTTCGATGTCGAGGCGGTTGATGCGCAGATCGCAGCGCGGAGAGACAGAGCGGAGCTTGAAATACTCCACAAATTCACCCTCATATCGCAACGAACCATGGCGCCAGGAAAGGGAATTCTTAGCCGGAACTCGGCGCAGGAGGACGGAAGTACCGCGCGATCGCACGGTGAAAAAGCGAAGCGCAGCCAGAAAAATAACTAGCAGCAGGGCCACTCCAAGGGCCCACAGAAGCACTGCAAACACCGTTGAATTCATGGGCCTTTCACGCCATCCTCGCTCTGTGGAGAAACTGATTCTTTGGATTGTAGCGCCTTGAAGGCCCCACACGCCAATAAGAAAAGGCAAAGAAAAACGAAGAAGGCGCACCGGCTATAAACCGATGCGCCTTAAGAGAGCAGGAAGGGCGGCTATTGCTGCCCTCTCCTACCAATCCAAGGTATTAAGCCTTGGCGCGGCGAACTGCACGCTGTGCGGCCTCGCCACGGGACTTGGTGAGCTCGTGCTCAGAAGCGAAATCCTTCTGAGCCTTCTCCTCATCCACCTCATCGGACCAGATGGCCCAATCAGCGAGGACGGTGATCTTGTCCTGGGTAACGGAGAGGAAGCCACCCTGCACGGCGGCGACGCGGCGCTCGCCGTCCACTGGGTGGATGGTCACCACGCCATTATCGATCAGCTGACCGATCATTGGCTCGTGACCGGGAAGCACGCCGATCTCACCCTCGGTGGTCTCAGCCGTGACCATGGAGGCCTGTCCAGACCACAGCAGGCGCTCGACGGAAACCAATTCGGCGGTGATGTCAGCCATGTGCCTCTCCCTACTTCTCGTTCAACTTCTCGTATGCAGCCTTGACGTCGTCCAAGCCACCCAAGCCGTTGAAAGCCTGCTCTGGGTAGTGGTCAAACTCGCCATCGCAGATGCGCTCGAAGGCATCGATGGTCTCAGACAGCGGCACGTAGGAGCCCGGCAGGCCGGTGAACTTCTGTGCGACGAAGAAGTTCTGGCCCAAGAAGCGCTCGATACGGCGGGCACGCTGAACGGTGACCTTGTCCTCCTCGGACAGCTCGTCCATACCAAGGATGGCGATGATGTCCTGGAGTTCCTTGTTCTTCTGCAGAATACCGATGACGCGCTGTGCAACCTCGTAGTGCTTCTCGCCAACGATACCCGGCTCGAGGATACGAGAGGTAGAAGTCAGCGGGTTCACTGCTGGGTAAATACCCTTGGAAGCAATAGCACGGTCCAGCTCGGTGGTGGCGTCCAAGTGAGCGAACGTCGTAGCCGGAGCTGGGTCGGTGTAGTCATCGGCAGGAACGTAAACGGCCTGCAGGGACGTAATCGAACGGCCCTTGGTCGAGGTAATGCGCTCCTGCAGAACACCCATCTCATCAGCCAGGGTTGGCTGGTAGCCCACAGCGGAAGGCATACGACCCAGCAAGGTCGAAACCTCGGAGCCGGCCTGGGTGAAACGGAAGATGTTGTCGATGAACAGCAGCACGTCCTGGTTCTGCACATCGCGGAAGTACTCCGCCATGGTCAAGCCGGACAGAGCCACGCGCATACGGACTCCTGGCGGCTCATCCATCTGGCCGAAGACAAGTGCGGTATCTTGCAGCACGCCCATTTCTTCCATCTCCAGGAAGAGGTCGGTGCCCTCACGGGTACGCTCGCCGACGCCGGCGAAGACGGAGGTACCGGAGAACTCACGGGCGATACGGGTAATCATCTCCTGAATGAGAACGGTCTTACCCACACCTGCGCCACCGAAGAGGCCAATCTTGCCGCCCTTAACGTACGGGGTCAGCAGGTCAATGACCTTAATGCCGGTCTCCAGAATCTCGGTCTTACCCTCGAGCTGGTCGAACGCTGGCGGCTCGCGGTGGATGCCCCACTGCTCACCATCGCGGCCGAGACCCGGCTCGTCGAGGCAGTCACCGAGGGCGTTGAAGACGTGGCCCTTGACGACGTCGCCGACCGGCACGGAAATTGGCTTTCCGGAGTCGATGACCTCGGCACCGCGGACGAGGCCGTCGGTCGGTGCCATGGAGACGGTACGGACAAGGTTGTCACCGAGGTGCTGAGCGACCTCGAGGGTGACGGTCTTTGCAACAGCTTCGAGCTTAATGTCGACGTGCAGTGCGTTGTACAGGGCCGGCAGTGCCTCACGTGGGAATTCCACGTCCACAACCGGACCGATGACGCGCACGACACGACCGGCGACTGCCGAAGACTGTGCATTCTGCTCTTGCAGAGCTGTAGTCATAATCTAGTCACTTTCTGCGCTGTCAGATAGCGCGCCAGCGCCACCGACGATCTCTGAAATTTCCTGGGTAATCTGTGCCTGACGGGCCTGGTTAGCCACGCGAGAGAGGTCCTCGACCATCTCGGTTGCGTTGTCAGTAGCAGACTTCATAGCTGTACGGCGTGCAGCGGACTCGGAAGCAGAAGCTTCCAAGAACATAGCAAACAGGATACGCGAGACGTACTGCGGAAGCAGCGCTTCCATCAGCGTATCTGCGTCTGGCTCAAACTCGAATCCTGCGGCAACATCGTCCGCAGACTCGGCGTCAGTCAGAGCGGAGTCACCGAGGTGATACTCCTCATCCTGAATGACCGGCTGAACTGGCAACAGCTGCTGAGCACGCGCGGTCTGGGTCAGCATGGACTCAAACTCGGTGTAGACAACGTGTACCTGGTCAAAGCCACGTACACCGGCGCCCTCACCCTGCGCATGCAGGCCGTCGCGGCCCTTGGTAGTGCCATGAGAACCAGCAATAAAGCCATCAATCAAGTGACGGCGCACATCGTGGGTGGTCTCCCAGGTTGGATCCTGAGAGAAACCGCCCCAGCTGCCCACTACTTCGTCCTCGCGGAACTTGTAGTGGCCGATGCCCTTATTACCAGTAACGTAGCGAACTACCTCGTAGCCCTTGCTTTCCAGGAGAGCCTGCAGCTGTGCCGCCTTCTTGAAGACGTTGTTGTTATAGCCACCGCACATACCACGGTCAGAAGTGACCACGAGGATGGCGGCGACGTTTCCGTCTTCACGCTCACGCAGCATGTCATGCTCCAACGTAGAAGCCGCAGCCAGCTTGTTCATCATGCTGGTCATCTCAGCCGCGTACGGCTGAGAGGCCTCTACCCTAGCCTGCGCCTTGGTAATGCGCGAGGTAGCAATGAGCTCCTGGGCCTTGGTGATCTTCTTAGTCGAATTGACGGACCGGATGCGGTCACGTAGTTCGCGAAGATTAGCCATCGTTTCTCCTCCCTTCTTTAATCTAGACGGTTAGTTGTGAGTTCTGAACTCTACTTAGCCGTCTTGCGGGAGACGTTGAGCTCGGTGTTCTTTACGTCGCTTTCGTCCAAAGGCTCTACCGGTGCCTCGGAGCCCAGGTTATGGCCCTCGGAGGTGCGGAAGGTCGGCTGGAAGTCCTTAGCTGCCGCAACCAATGCGTCCTTGGACTCATCGGTCAGCGGCTTGCCACCGGAAATCTGCTCAAAGACCTCTGGGGTATTGGCGTTGAGGTACTCGTGTACCTCGTCCTCGAAGCGGCGGACGTCTTCAACGGGAACGACGTCGAAGATGCCAGCCTCGGCGAGGTAAATGGACACCATCTGGTACTCCACCGGCTGCGGGGAGGACTCGGACTGCTTCAGCAGCTCGACCAGACGGGAACCGCGCTCCAGCTGAGCCTTGGAAGCGGCGTCCAGGTCAGATGCGAACGCAGCGAAGGCCTGCAGGTCACGGTAGGAAGCCAGGTCCAGACGCAGATTACCGGCGACCTTCTTCATGCCCTTGGTCTGTGCAGCGCCACCGACACGGGAGACGGAAACACCGACGTTAATAGCCGGGCGAACGCCCTGGTTAAACAGGTCGGACTCCAGGAAGACCTGGCCGTCAGTAATGGAAATGACGTTGGTCGGAATGAAGGCGCCGACGTCGTTTGCCTTGGTCTCGATGATCGGTAGGGCGGTCATGGAGCCAGCACCCATGTCGTCGGAAAGCTTTGCAGCACGCTCCAGCAGGCGGGAGTGCAGGTAGAACACATCGCCTGGGTATGCCTCGCGTCCCGGCGGACGGCGCAGCAGCAAGGAAATGGCACGGTAGGCCTCAGCCTGCTTGGTCAGGTCATCATAGATAACCAGGACGTGGTTGCCCTGGTACATCCAGTGCTGACCCAGCGCTGCACCGGAGAACGGTGCCAGCCACTTGAAGCCGGCGGAATCGGAAGCCGGTGCGGCCACGATGGTGGTGTAATCCAGTGCGCCGTGCTCCTCAAGGGTGCGGCGCACGCCAGCGATGGTCGATCCCTTCTGGCCGATCGCGACGTAGATGCAGCGTACCTGCTTATCCTTGTCGCCGGACTCCCAGTTAGCCTTCTGGTTCAAAATGGTATCGATGCAGACCGCGGTCTTACCGGTCTTACGGTCACCGATGACCAGCTGGCGCTGGCCGCGACCGATCGGGGTCATTGCGTCGATAGCCTTGATGCCGGTCTGCATTGGCTCTTCAACCGGCTGGCGCTGCAGCACGGATGGTGCCTGCAGCTCGAGGACGCGCTCCTCTTCAGCGTTGATTGGGCCCATGCCGTCGATCGGCTGACCCAATGGGTTAATTACGCGGCCGAGGAATTCCTCGCCCACTGGGATGGAGAGAACCTCGCCGGTCCTCTTAACCTCGTCGCCCTCCTTGAGGGACTCGAAGTTGCCCAGGACCACAACACCGATGGAGTTGGTGTCGAGGTTCTGTGCGACGCCAATCACGCCGCCTGGGAACTCGAGCAGCTCATTCGCCATAACGGATGGCAGGCCAGAAACCTGCGCAATACCGTCAGCTGCCGAAATGACCACGCCGACCTCCTCACGGGAGGCCTCCGCGGAGTAGCTCGAGGTGTAGTTCGCAATCGCACTACGGATCTCGTCGGAGGAGATCGTCAGCTCCGCCATGTTCTTCCTGCTCTCGGTAGTATCTTCCAGCACTTACTTAAATCGTTTCTGTCGTTTCGGCTACGCCATCTGGGCACGCAGGCGGGCAATCTTGCCTGCCGTGGAGCCATCAATGACTTCATCGCCGACGCGGATGCGCATGCCACCGAGGAGGCTGGTGTCAACCTCAGAGTGAATGGACATCGCACGACCATAAATTTTGCCCAGCTTCTCAGCGAGTACTGCTTGCTGGCCTTCGTTTAGTTCACCCGCTGCGGTAACGCGCGCAATGGTGCGGTCCTGCAGATCAGCTGCAGTATCGGCCAGTGCGGCTACGTCATCGATCGGGTTCTGCTCTGGGCGGGAGATGGCCTGAAGCACGAGGGCCTCAGTAAACATCGTGACCTTGCCGTAGAGCACGTTTGCCAGCAATCCGCGCTTGCGGGCGGAATCAGCAGTTCGGTCGGAAAGCAGCTGGGTGAGCTCGCCCTCACGGTCAAGGATCTGAGACAGGCGGAAGAGCTCGTCTTCTACCTGGCCCAGCTGACCCTGCGCCTCAGCACCGCGCAGCAATGCGCGGCGGCCCAGGGACACCAATCCCTTGACAAAGTCCTTCGGGGTGGACCACTGTGCGGCCGCAGCTTCCTGGATGATGCGCAAGGCGCCATCGGAAATCTTGGAGCCGAACAGGGTCTCTGCTAGGGACTTGCGTGCCTCGCTCGGGGCGGCGATATCGGTGAATGCGACGCGCAATTCGCGGTCAGCATCCAAGACATCGACAACCTCAAAGATATCCAGGCCCGCCTGCGCGGCGGTGGCGACGTTGTTGTCGCCTGCCAGGATTTCATCCAAGCGGGTTTGTGAGGTTGCGAGTGCTTCGCGGCTAGCTGCCTTCATAGTTGCCTACTTTCCGGCCGGTGCCACAGAGTCGAGCTCGGACAAGAAGCCATCAATGGTGGAGGACTTCTTAGAGGCGTCGGAAAGCTCGCCGCCCAGAATCTTCTCCGCCAGGTTGATGGAGTTCTGGCCCATTTCGGAACGCAGCTCAGTAACAACCTGCGAGCGGGAAGCCTCCAGCTGCTTCTCGCCATTGGCGACGATGCGGCGGGACTCTTCTTCCGCGTTGGTCTTAGCCTCGGCCTCAATCTGCTTACCGCGCTCGCGCGCCTGCTCGCGGATCTCGGCTGCCTCTGCACGGGCGTCGGCCAGCTGAGCATTGTACTTTTCCAGAGCGGCCTTAGCCTCGGCCTGCTGGGCCTTGGCACGCTTCAAGCCGCCCTCGATCCGGTCTTCACGCTCCTGCAGCATCTTGTTGTACGCCGGAAGAACAAACTTCCAGAACACAATCAGGATGATGGCGAACGGAATGATCGACCAGACCAAGTCGTACATCTTGGGCAGGAGGATGGAGTTGCCGCTCTCCAGCGGCAGGTGCTCACTTCCTTCTGCTGCAAGGTAGTAAATGACGTTGTTCATGGGTCTCCGTTCTTAAAGTTCGATTTACTTGTGTAAAGCGTTCTTTAGAACAGGAAGCCTGCAACGAGGCCGATGAGGGCAAGTGCCTCAACGAAGGCGATACCCAGGAACATGGTGGTACGCAGCTGGCCGGCCATCTCAGGCTGGCGTGCCATGCCCTCAACGGTCTTGCCAACGAGGATGCCGATGCCCAGGCCCGGGCCGATGGTGGCCAGGCCGTAGCCGAGGGACTGAAGGCCGTCGAAGGAGGTGGTTGCTGCGTCCTGAGCCAGGATGATCTCGTTCATGTGAAAGTCGTTCCCTTTCAATGTATATCCCGCGGGAGTGTCCTGCGGGGCGGTGTTGGTTTGATTTTGGGGTATTTAGTTAACCGCGAGGTTCGCGTTGTTGTTAGTGCGAATCTGCATGCAACGACAATTCGATGTATACCGCCGTCAGCAGGGCAAAGATGTATGCCTGCAGGAAGATGACGATAAGCTCGTAAAGCGTGAACAGAACCGCTGCGACCAGGGTCAAGCCACCCACTGCGGTCCAGGCGTTGAACTGGAAGAAGAAGAAGTTCGTAGCCGAGTACAACAGGACCAAAATGAGGTGACCAGCCAGGAAGTTCGCCATAAGACGAAGAGCCAGGGTGACTGGGCGCATAACAAACGTAGAGAAAGCCTCAATCGGCACGACAAGAATGTGCAAGGCCGGCGGCAGGTTAGGAATAACCACCGAGGACTTGATGAACTTGCCAAAGCCATAGCGCTTAGCGCCGGCGTAAATCATGGCGATATACGCGACAGCTGCCAAGACGATTGGCATACCGATACGGGCGTTCGGAGAAATGTTCAGACCCGGCACAATAGTTGTGAGGTTCCAGAACAAAACTGCAAAGAAGATAGAGGCCAAAAGTGGAAGGAAGCGACGTCCTTCCTTCTTGCCCAAGATGTCTTCTGCGATCTGAACTCGCACGAAGTCAATCGCATGCTCGCCTACGTTTTGAATTCCTTTAGGAACCAGCTTGGGGTTCCTGAAGGCGACAACAAATAGGAGCACCAGCACGGCCGCCATCAGAAGGCGAACGAGCATGATGCGATCCAAAGCGAACCAACCGTTGGCAAAATCGCTCAACCAGAGGTCAACGACTCCGCCATCATCGGTTACGTGCCCCGGGAAAAATTCTGGGTCCAGTTCGGGTGCGTGGAAGCTACCCTTCATGGCCAATGTTGTAACGCTCAGCGTTCTCTCCCGTGTTCGGGCCACACAGCTTGTCGAAGGCCGTGTGGTGCGATGGACGTCTCAAACTCTCTGCCTCACACACGGACTCCGTCGCACATCAGCGTGCGCAAGACAGGGATTCACCGCTGCGAAAGCCAGCTTTTGCGCTAGCCCGCGGTAACCCGAAGAAAAGCGTATCAGTTAGATCAAGAGTTTTCGCACGTGGGGGGCCACTAACGAGCCCAGTTTCGCCACTGTGGGCTCAATTCCGCCACAAATTCACAACAAAAAGGCCACATTCTGCCTAAATCCTGCTACGTGGAGTTCATCACACTTGCCTATTTCCCCACCTTGACGGGGGTAACCACGCCAGAAACGATTGCATGAGCACACAGCAAAAGGGCCCACCACCTTTCCTTCCAGAAAAGCGGTGGGCCCCAACAAAGGCCACTTCCCTGCTACGAGACGTACGTGACCCGCGAGGTGACGACGGCCCACACCTCCGTGCCCAAAGTGGCAAAAAGTGCCAGCATGACGGTTACAAATAGCGCCAAGGTGTCATAGAAATCCATATCTCGGATTACGAGAAGCACCATGACCAAGACGATGACCTTGAGCAGCCAACCGCCCAGCACCACGGCCATGGTGTTGGCAGGAGTGGTATTGGCGGTCAGCAAGACCGACAAGGCGGTAAACAAGACGAAGCCGCCACCGATAGCGGCACCGACCAGGACTCCCCAAATGCCGGGGAGACCACTGATACCGCCCCAGACGGCTAAGGAGACCACCGTGATAACCAGCAGGGCTAGGCCGCCCAGCTTGACCGCCCTTTGCATGGGACGGCGGTGGTCATCAAATTCCGAGGGTTGCGTAGTCGCTTGTGCTTCACTCACGGCTACACACCCTACCTCACGAGGGCTCGGATTCCTTCACCACGACGGTCTCTCGCGCGGCAGGCCCAATCTTTCCTTGGCGCAAAGGCACGAGGGTCGCCGCGAACGCGAGGAGCAAAGCAACGATGGTGACGCCAATGGCCACGGGTGCGGGCACGATGGAAAAGGACACCGCGCCGAAGGCTACGGCGGAGACCCACAGGTAAAGAACCAGCACGGTCCGGCGGTGGGTATGGCCGAGCGAGAGTAGGCGGTGATGGATGTGCGCCTTATCTGCAGAAAACGGTGAGCGCCCTTGGGACAGGCGGCGAATTACAGCCCAGACAAGGTCCAGGACTGGAATAAACACCGCCGCGACCACCACGATGATGGGCGACATCAAGGCAACAATGTCCACCGTGCCGTAAAGCGACATGTTGATCTTGCCAGACGCGGAAGTCGAGGCCGCAGCGAGCAAGAGACCAATAAGCATCGACCCAGAATCCCCCATGAAGATGCGGGACGGTTCAAAGTTATGCGGCAAGAAGCCGGCGCACATACCCACCAGCGCGGCACTGATAATGGCCGGCGGATAGGCCGATACCGCACCACCCTGGTCATGGAGAACGGTCAAGGAAAAGACCAGAATTGCCCCGCCCGCAATCATGCCAAGGCCTGCCGCTAGGCCATCGAGGCCGTCGACAAAGTTGATGGCATTGATCAGCAGAACGGTAAAGAATGCGGTAAGCAGGGTGCTTTGCAATTGGTCCAGGACGACCGTGGTGCCGCCGCCAAAGGGGATGAAAAGCAGCGTCCAGGTAAGGCCCAGCCCGCTCATCAAGGTGGCCGCAAAGAGCTGGCCAAAAAGCTTCACTATGGCACTCAGTTCCACCAAGTCATCAACCACTCCGACAAGGACGAGCGCTAGGGCCGCCCAGAGCACCGCATTCATCTCCGGAGTGACGGGCATAAAGCCCCGAGTCAAGGCTGGAAGCTGGGCTGCGAGGAATATCGCCGCGGCGAAGCCGGTAAACATGGCCACCCCACCCATACGCGGGGTGGGCTGCGTGTGGGCGTCGCGCAGGCGAATCTCCGCCACGCGGCCGGTGCGCACCAAAACGGAGCGCACCACGCCGGTGGTGAGATACGTAAATGCTGCTGCGACGAGGATGACGAGGGCCAGCTCGCGCAGCGGTACACCACTGCCGCTCACGCGCATTCCTCCCTTAAGCCTGTGGGCGGGTACGCAGGGTCTGCGCGTCGACGCCAATGACCTCGCCGATTTCCTCGGCCGAGAGTGCCCCTTCTCGCAGCAGATACGGGCGCTCGCCGGAGAGATCAATGATGGTCGAGGGCTTACCGACGGCCGTCTCTCCCCCGTCCAAGTAAACCGTCACGGCTTTACCAAGCTGCTGCTTGGCCATAAGCGCCGTGGTTGGCGGCTGGTGGCCAGAAATATTGGCGGAGGAGACAGCCATGGGGCCAACCTCGCGCAGCAACTCGATGGCAATGGGATGCAACGGCATGCGCAGCATCACGGTGCCGCGGGTATCGCCGAGGTTCCACGGCAGGGACGGCGCTTGCGGGACGACGATGGACAGGCCACCGGGCCAGAAGGCCTCCACCAAGTCACGCGCAGTATCCGTATAGGAAGCAACCAGACCGCGAACGGTATCCCAGGACCCCACCAAAACCGGCACCGGCATATCCGGGCCGCGCTGCTTGGTGGCCAAGAGGTTGGCTACGGCATCATTATCAAAGGCATCGCAGCCGAGGCCGTAGAGCGTATCGGTGGGCATGACCACAAGGCGACCGGATTGCGCAGCCTTGACCGCAATATTCATGCCCTCTTCGCGCTCGGCATCATCGGCGCAGTTAAAAATCTTTCCTTGCATAATCTTTTCCCCTTCTTGCCCTTAATGGTGTCTTAGTCTACCCCGCGCACCGCAGTGACAAAGCGGGGCGTTCCCGTCAGGTCCTGCAGCGCGGCGATCTGTTCGAAGCCGCCGTGTCGGGCCAATGCGGCTTGGACGGCCTCGCTCGTGGAGTCGTCGTGTTCGATGGCTAGCTTGCCGCCCGGGCGCACAAGGCGCGCAATGGTCGGGATGAGGCCGGTGATGACCCCCATCCCATCCGCTCCGGCAAAAACCGCGTTATGCGGGTCATGATAGACCTCGGGATCAAGATCCGGGGTCTCTGGCACGTAGGGCGGGTTGGTCACGAGCAGGTCCACGGTCCCATTCCAGTCCGCCAAAGTATCGTCGGCCGTGGCATCGGCCTGAATGACCTCTACCCCGGTGTTACGGACATTGGTGTGGGTGTAGGCCAGGGCGGCGTCGGCAAACTCCACTGCCTTCACCTGCGCGTCAGGCAGATAGTGGTGGAGGTAGAGCGCCAACGCGCCCGTGCCGGTGCACAGATCTACCAGCCGCGGGCCGTCCGCGTTGCGCACCGCCCAGTCCGCCATAACCTCGGTCTCCGGCCGCGGGATGAACACGCCGGGGCCCACCTTGAGCTCCAGCGGTCCGAACCAGGCGCTGCCAAGGACGTACTGCAAAGGCTCGCGGGCTTCCCGGCGGCGCAGCAGCGCATCATAGGCCACGTCGAAGCCGGGCATAGGAGCCTGATCGAGCGGGATATCCATGTGGCCGCAGTGGATGAGGTGCGCGGCCATGATGCGTGCATCCCACTCAGGGCTGGCCACCCCGGCAGCACGAAGGCGCTGCACCCCGCGGCGCAGCGCCTGTCCATACGTGTTATCCACGCTGGTTTAGCCCTCGGCCTCGAGGCGCTCGGCGCGCTCTTGGTCCTGCAAGGCCTTAATAAGGTCATTCATGTCACCGTTCAGCACAGAGTCCAAGTTATTGGCCTTGTAACCAATGCGGTGATCCGTGATGCGGTTTTCCGGCCAGTTATAGGTGCGGATGCGCTCGGAACGGTCCATGGTGCGCACCTGGGAGGCGCGCTGCTCGCCGGCCTCGGCCTCGCGGGCCTCGCGCTCCATTTGATCCAGACGGGCCTGCAGCACCTGCAGCGCACGCGCCTTATTCTGAATCTGGGAACGCTCCTTCTGGCAGGTCACGATAAGCCCGGTGGGCAGGTGGGTAATACGCACCGCGGAGTCGGTGGTGTTCACGCCCTGACCGCCCTTACCGGAGGAACGGTAAACATCGACGCGAATATCCTTGTCATCGATATTGACAGACTCGACCTCTTCCGGCTCCGGGTAAACCAGCACGCCGGCGGCAGAGGTCTGAATGCGGCCCTGGGATTCGGTAACCGGTACACGCTGCACACGGTGCACGCCGCCCTCAAACTTGAATACGGACCATGCACCATCGCGCGACGGGGACTTGGAGCGGAAGGAAATGGTCATATCCTTCACGCCGCCGAGATCGGACTCATTGAGGCCCAAGACCTCCCAGTTAAAGCCCGTCTTATCCGCATAGCGCTCGTACATACGGGCCAAGTCGCCGGCAAAGAGGGCCGCTTCTTCGCCGCCCGCGCCGGCCTTAATTTCCATAATGATGTCCTCGGAATCCTGCTCATCGCGCGGCGCGAGCAGGTCAGCGAGCTTTTCTTCCAAGCTCTCCACGGACTTTTCTAGGCGGTCTGCTTCTTCCTGGAAGTCATGGTCCTCATAGGCCATCTCCTTAGCATCAGCGAGATCCTCGCGCGCCTGAGCCAGCTCATCATTGACCATGATGATGGGTCGCAGCTCCGCGTAGCGCTTGGAAAGCTTGCGGAATTGCTTCTGGTCGCCGGCAACTTCCGGATCGGCCATCTGCATCTCAATGCCCTGGTACTCGGACACGATGTCATCAACGAGCGAAACCTGATTAGACATAATCTTCTTCATCCTTATCCGCAGCCATCGGGGCCGAGGAGGCCACCTGCATCAAGAACTCACCATTGGAGCGGGTCTTCTTCAGCTGCTTAATGAGCAGGTCAATGGCCTGGTGGGAATCCAGGGCGGAGAGGATGCGACGCAGCTTGGTCATGATGCGTGCTTCCTCTGGTACGAGCAGCAGCTCGTCCTTACGAGTACCGGAAGGGTTAACGTCCACGGCTGGGAAGACGCGGCGCTCAGAGATGCCACGGTCCAGCTTCAGCTCGGCGTTGCCCGTTCCCTTGAATTCCTCGAAGATGACGGTATCGCCGGTAGAGCCGGTCTCCACCATGGCGGTGGCGATAATCGTCAGCGAGCCGCCTTCTTCGATATTGCGGGCGGCACCCAGGAAGCGCTTTGGCGGGTAGAGCGCATTGGAGTCCACACCGCCGGAGAGAATGCGGCCAGAAGCCGGAGAGGAATTGTTATAGGCGCGGCCCAGGCGGGTAATGGAATCCAGCAGGACCACGACGTCCTTGCCCTGCTCCACTAGGCGCTTGGCGCGCTCGATAGCCAGCTCCGCCACGGAAGTGTGCTCTGATGGCGGGCGGTCAAAGGTGGAGGCAATAACCTCACCGTTAACGGAGCGCTGCATGTCCGTAACTTCCTCAGGGCGCTCGTCTACGAGAACGACCATGAGGTAGCACTCCGGGTTATTGGTAGAAATCGCGTTGGCGATATTCTGCAGAATCGTCGTCTTACCGGCCTTTGGCGGGGAGACGATAAGCGCGCGCTGGCCCTTACCAATCGGCATGATGAGGTCAATGACGCGGGTGGTAAGGATCTTCGGATCCGTTTCCAAACGCAAGCGCTTATTCGGATACAGCGGGGTGAGCTTATTAAAGTGCGGGCGCTGCTTTGCGCCTTCCGGGTCGATGCCGTTGACGGTATCGACCTGTACTAGCTGGTTGTACTTGCGACGGTTGCGGCCATTGCCGTGCGTATGCGTTGGTCCGGAAACCTTGACCTGGCCGGTGATGGCGTCACCGGAACGCAGGCCTAGGCGGCGGACGATGCCGTTGTTGACAAAGACGTCGGAAGCCGCGGCGCGGTAGCCCGTGGTGCGCAGGAAGGCGACATTATTGTCTACGACGTCCAAGATGCCGCCGACGGCCTGCAGCTCATCGCCCTCGCGAACCTGCAAATCGTTGCCGCCATTATTGTCATTGTTATTGCCGCGGCCGCGGCGGTTGCGGCGGTTGCGGCGCCCACGGCGGTTGCCGCGCTCGTGGTTATTGTTGTCCTCATGGCGGTTGCCGCGCTGCTTATTATCGCCACGGTCATTCTTCTCGCCCTGATTATCGGAGCCGTCCTGGGAGTTATTATCGCGGTTGTCCTTTGTGCCGCCCTGCTCCTCGTTGCGGTTACGCTCCTCGCGCTCTTGCCGTTCCTGGCGCTCTTGACGCTCTTGGCGGCGGGCGCGGTTGCGGCGAGCGCGGCGGGCCTGGGAGCGCGACTCATAGCGCTGCTCCTCGCCAGAGCCCTGCTGGCGGTTATCCTGCTTCTCGCTGGATTCTTCCTGCTTTTCCGCCTTGTGCGGCGCATTTTCCTGCGGCTTATCTGCCTTCTCAGGCTTCTCTGCCCTTTCCGCCTTTTCTACCTGAGCGGCCTTTTCCACCTTGGCCTTGGCCTTAGGCGGGACCTTTCCGGTCTTGATGGCGGTGATGAGATCCCCCTTGCGCAGGGCAGAGACACCACGTAGGCCGCGCTCTGCGGCCATTTTGCGCAATTCCGGCAGCTTCAGGGATGCAAGATCCTGTGCTGCGGTGTTGTCCGTTTCGCTCACGGATATCCTTTCGTTGCTTGACCAGGTCCGATTATGCGGGAGCCGCCGCAGCCTATGCTCGCGGCGTTGCACTGGAAGCCAATGTGTATTTTTCTAGGACTTCTCGCCCTCGTGCCAAGGCGCATGCGCGCCCTGCCGGGCAATAAGTATGAGGCCTCTTCCGTGTCCTTGTGGAGACTTCGCACAGCTAGTGCGCGAACCGGAAGAAATCAAGAAACGACTGCGGGCAAAATACTTCTCTGGGCCCGAATGCATAGGAAAGGGGAGCTAAAACTTTCCGGTTTCCTACCAGTCGCGAACAAGTATAACGCATAGGGCGCAACGCCCGCACCATGACACCGCTACAGTAGAGGCATGCTTTCCACGATGATGGATATCCCCCTCTCCCTGACCCGCATTTTGGAATACGGTGCCTCGGTACACGGGGACACCACGGTTACTACTTGGCACGGTGAGGGCACCGGCTCGGAATTCGATCCGGCCGAGGAAGTTACCTTCCGCGATATCGCTGCCCGCGCCGCCGCGTTCGCCCACGCCATTCACGATGAATTGGGTATCACCAGCGATGAGCGCGTGGGCAGCTTTATGTGGAATTGCGCCGAGCACTTGGAGGTAATGTTCGGCACCGCCTGCAAGGGCGCGATTTTTGCCCCGCTGAATAAACAGCTGATGAATGACCAGATTCGCCACATTATTAACCATGCGGAAATCTCCGCCATCGTGTGCGATCCCCGCTTAGCGCAACAGCTAGGCAAGGTGCTCGTGGGCACCGACTCCGTGGGAAGCGTCATCATCACCGGCGCCCAACCAGCGCAGCAGTTTGCCCACCTTTTCCCCCGCGGGGTTGAGGTGTATTCCTACGAGGCTCTTATCGACGGCCGCTCTACCGTCTATGACTGGCCCGAGCTAGATGAGCGCACGGCCGCGGCGCTGTGCTATTCCACGGGCACCACGGGTGCCCCCAAGGGAGTGCTGTATTCGCACCGGTCCCTCTATTTGGAGGCCATGCAGCTGCGTTCCTCGGACTCGCTGTGCATTACCCACGGCGAGACCTTCCTGTGCTGCATTCCCATCTGCCACGTGCTCAGCTGGGGCGTTCCCTTCACCTGTTTCATGACGGGCACCCCGCTGGTGCTTCCCGACGCCGACGTGTCCGCCCCCACCCTTGCCAAGGCCATCGCCGCTACCTCTCCGCGCGTGGCACACGGCGTGCCTACCATCTGGATCCAGCTCTTTGTCCACTACATGCACCATCCACCAGAGCGCATGACGCTCACCGAGATCTACGCCGGCGGCTCCCCCGTCCCGCCGACGCTGATCAAGATGTGGGAGGAGCGCTACGGCGTCGATGTGGTCCACGTGTGGGGCATGGTGGAAACCTCCACCGTGGGCAGCGTTGCCCGCCCGCCCCAGGGCGCCTCCGGCGATACCCGCTGGGCCTACCGCGTATCCCAAGGTCGCATCCCCGCCTCACTGGAATACCGCGTGGTCAACGATGGGCAAGTCGTCGCCCGCACCGACCGCAATGCCGGCGAGCTGCAGGTGCGCGGCAACCTGGTCACCGGTTCCTACTACCACTCGCCCACCGCTGAGCCGGGCGAAATCGCCTCCGAATTCCGCGGCAAGCAAGTCGAGGCCGCGGAGGATAAGTTCACCGCCGATGGCTGGCTGCGCACTGGCGACGTCGGCTCTGTTACCAAGGACGGCTTCCTTACCGTGGAGGACCGCGCCCGCGATGTCATTCGCTCCGGCGGCGAATGGATCTATTCCGTACAGCTAGAAAACCTCATCATGTCTGACGAGCTTGTCGTCGAGGCCGCCGTGATTGGCTACCCCGATAAGCAATGGGTCGAACGCCCACTCGCCGTCACAGTATTGGCCGAGGGCGCCTCGCCCACCATCGAAACCGCAGAGCGCCTGCGCGCCAGCATGCGCAAGGAACTGCCGAGCTGGATGCTGCCGGAGTATTGGACCTTTGTGAAGTCCATCGATAAGACATCCGTGGGCAAGTTCGACAAGAAAGACTTGCGCGCCCACCTGGCAGAAGGCGAGTACAACATCATCCGGCTCAAGGGCCCAGGTGAATCCCAGCGCCTCGATGCCACCAACGCCACCGATTTAAGCCGGGAAAAATAGGAATAAATTCGCATCAGTCGCCGTTGCAGCTTGGTGTACCTCGTCCCCTCTCTTAGACTGGCACCAATGACCTCTTCCTTCCAGCAGCCCGTGGTTCCCCTGCCCCTGCCTACCGTGGGCCGAGCGAAACCGCCGGCGGATCTGCCTGCACCGGCCACTGATGGCACGCGCGCACTGTTGGATCGCTATGGGCGCCAGGCCCGTGACCTGCGCGTCTCGCTGACGGATCGCTGCAACCTGCGCTGCACCTATTGCATGCCGGCCGAAGGCTTGGAGTGGATGCCCACAGAACAAACCTTGAGCGATGAGGAAACCATCCGGCTGATCCGGATAGGCGTCGGCAAGCTAGGCATCCGCCAAGTGCGCTTTACCGGCGGCGAGCCCCTGCTGCGCAAGTCGCTGGAGAAAATTATTGCCGCGACCAAACAGCTGCGCACCGACCAAGGCCGCTCCCCATCCACTGCGCTGACCACCAACGGACTCGGTTTGGAAAAGCGCGCCGGCGCCCTCGCCGCGGCCGGGCTCGACCGCATCAATATCTCGCTCGACACCATCGACCGTGAGCGCTACGCCGCGCTCACCCGCCGCGATCGGCTCGACCACGTGTTGCAGGCCATCGCCGCCGCGGATGCCGCGGGCCTGCATCCCATCAAGATCAACGCCGTAGTCATGCCCGGGGTCAACGAAGAAGACATCGTTCCACTGGCGGACTATGCCGTCCACCACGGCGCCCAGCTCCGCTTCATCGAGCAGATGCCGCTTGGTCCCCGCGAGCAGTGGCGCCGCGAGGACATGGTCACGGCCGAGGATATCCTCGCCCGCCTGCGCACCCACTTTTCTATGGCGCCGGCACGCGAACCACGCGGTTCCGCCCCCGCCGCCCTATGGGAGGTCAGCGCTCCGGACGGCACGCGCGGCACGCTGGGCATCATTGCCTCGGTCACCCACCCCTTCTGCGGCGATTGCGACCGCACCCGCCTTACTACCGACGGCGCCATTCGCAATTGCCTCTTTGGCAATTCCGAAACCCCACTGCGAGCCCTGCTGCGCTCCGGCGCGAGCGATGAGGACATCATGGAGGCTTGGGCCGGGGAAATGTGGAGCAAAAAGCCCGGTCACGGCATCGACGACGAGGGCTTTCTCCAACCAGACCGCCCGATGTCCGCCATCGGCGGCTAACCTGAGTCTTATGTCCACGCCCCGCAGCATCTCCGCGCACCTCGACGCCGTACTCGCGCTGGCTTCCACGCCACCGGCCGAGTCCGCACCAGTCGATGCCTCCCTCATCGGCCGCATCCTCGCCGCCGACGCCACCGCGCGCTTTCCCGTGCCACCCCATGCCAATTCAGCGATGGATGGCTTCCTCGTCCATGCCGCGGATCTTTCTTCCTCCGCACCGTGGACCCTCCCCGTCGCCGGCGATGTACCGGCCGGCGCGGCTCCCATCGATGTGCCCGCCGGCCACGCCGTCCGCATCATGACCGGCGCCCCCGTGGCCGATACCGCAGGGATGCTCGTCGTCCCAGTCGAAAACACCACCACCCCGGCCGGCCCCGTAGCACTTCCGGACGAGGTCACCATCACGGAGGCCCCCGCCAAGTCGCATATCCGCCCCGCCGGCGAGGACATCCAGCCCGGCGCGCCAGTCGCCACCGCCGGCACGCTTATCGATGCCGCCGTCATCGCCGCCCTCAACTCCGCCGGCGTATATTCCGTCGCGGCCTACCGGCGCCCGCGCATCGCGGTGATTTCTTCCGGCGAAGAACTCGTCTCTTCCCCAGCGCAGCTCGCCCCCGGCCAGCTGCCGGATTCCAATGGCCCGATGCTCTCCGCTCTCTCTGGTGCAGACGCACACGTCCACGTGGGTGATGCCCCTGCGGACCTAACCTCTGCGCTGGATGAGCTTGCCACCTCCCACGACCTCATCATCACCTCAGGTGGAGTATCAGCCGGCGCCTTCGACGTCGTCCACACCGTACTCGGGCGCACGGAATCCGCGTGGTTCGGGCACGTCGACCAGCGCCCGGGTGCCCCGCAGGGCTACTCCCTGTGGGATGACGCCCCGGTTCTGTGCTTGCCCGGAAACCCTGTGGCAGCCTTCGTCGATTTTCAGCTCTATGCCCGTCCCCTTATCGCCGCACTTTCCGGACACCCCGCGCCACGCCAGCGAGTCAACCTGCGCGCCCGGGTGGATTCGCCCCTTCCCGCCTCCCGCGGCCGGCCGACCATTGTTCCGGTCACCGTAGACTTTCAGGCAGCGCCCGCCATCACCTCGCACCTGCCCCACGGCAGCCACCGTGTTGTGTCGCTGGCCGGCACCAATGGCTTTTGCCTCATCGACTCCGAGCCGCCGGCCATGGGCGAGGACATCACCGTTTATCTGTATTAAGGAGCAACCATGGAATTTACCCACCTGAACACTGACGGCGCCGCCTACATGGTCGACGTCACCGAGAAGCAGCCCACCGTGCGCACCGCCACCGCTGAGGGCGAGGTCGCCTGCTCCCCGGAGGTCATGACCGCCTTGCGCGATGGCACCGTGCCCAAGGGCGATGTCCTCGCAGTAGCCCGCATTGCTGGAATCTCGGCCGCCAAGAAGGTCCCCGAGCTACTTCCGCTGGCACACACCATCGGCGTGCACGGCTGCGCGGTAGAGCTCACGCTTGCCGACGACCACGTGTCCATCTCCGCCACCGTCCGCACCGCCGACCGCACCGGCGTGGAAATGGAGGCGCTGACGGCCGTGAACGTTTCCGCGCTCGCCATCATCGACATGGTCAAGGGCGTGGACCGCTCCGCGTATATCCGCCGCTGCGGAATCGTGGCGAAATCCGGGGGCCGCTCCGGGGACTGGTCCCGCACCCTCCCGGAGTCCTAATGCTCGGCGCGGTCATCCTCGCCGGCGGCCACGGCAGGCGCATGGGCGGCGCCGATAAGGCCTCCCTTTTTGTCCACGGCACGCGCTTTATCGACCGCCTGCTCGCCCAGCTTCCCTACGGCACCCCGACCGTGGCCGTCTCCCCACATCGCCTCGGCGTGCCCCAGGTATGCGAGTCACCGCTCTACGGTGGTCCCGTCGCCGGCATCGCGGCCGGCGCCCAGGCGTTATCCCATTGCTCCGAGCTCGCCCTCTTCGCCGTGGATGCCCCCGATTCGCCGCTACTGCTTCCCCGCCTGCACTCGGCCCTCGTCTCCTCCTCGGCCGATGCCGTCCTCACCCGTGCCGCCGACGGATCCCTCCAGCCGCTGTGTTCCCTCTGGCGCGCTCGCGCGCTCCACTCTCAGCTCGAATCCCTTCCTACGACTCGGAACGTCTCCGTCCGCCGCCTCATCCGTGGCGCCAACTTCATCGAGATTCCCGGCACCGGCGCCGAACGCGACTACGACACCCGTGCGGAGCTGCGCGAGGTTCCTGCGTTCCCTCCCCACACCGCCCTTCGCGCTCACCGGCAGCCGCTCGGCTAGTCCTCCACTTCCGCCGGTGACCGCCAAGGGAGAAGTCTCCGCCTCCCCTCCCTTCGCGCTCACTGGGAGCCGCAGCAAGCGCGAAATCGCCGCCCCAGTGAGCGCGAGGGGTGGACAATCTCCCGTCGATACACAAACCCGCCCTTTGCGCTCACGGTGGACATGAAATGTGACCACGAACGGTCGCTGGTGAGCGCGAAGGGCGGGATCGAGCGCAACTATCGACAAGACCGGAAGATGTCCGGCAGCAGAGGCAGAACCACCCCGAGAGTGTCCTCAACCGCCCCCACTGAGGATGCGGTATTGACCACAAGGCTGCCTCCACCGTGCTCGGTCATCCCGATAATTCCTCGCGAAAGCCCCGCCTTCGCGGATGACTCTAAGCCGCGCAAAAGCACTTGCGTCTCCAGACCGTGTAACCGGGCCGAGATATACTTCTCGGTCACTTCCGGGGTGAAGTTAGTACGGCCAAGTCCCGTTCCGCCAATGATGACAATGACGTCGCTGCCTGCGCGAAGAGCAGTCTTCAACGCGGATTCCACAGGCCCTGCGCCTTCTGGTACTACCTCAACCGCCCGTACAGAAGCGGAAAATTCTTCACACATCTCCCGCGCGCGTTCCCCCGCCTTGCCCGATTTTTGCCCGGACAATACACGGTCGGAACTAAGAATTATGCTGACGCTTGTCCGTTCCATATTTGTCTACTTCTCTCCCCCATCTCACGGTGACAAAATTCACAAACCCTAGTCATGCACGCAATCCAATACTACGCGGCGGGCTAACCTGCAATGACCATTCGGGGCCAGAATTACGCAACATCAATATGCCGTAATTAAAACGGTGTTTTCCGGTTTATTTTACTCCCCACAGCTTAGCTGCAGGTAGATTACGAGTCACAGACCTACGACTTGTGAGGAACTCATGACTACTCTCGATACCTCAGGCAAAGTCATCCAAGGCTGGGATCCAGAAGATTCCGAGCACTGGGACTCCAAAATTGCCTGGCGGACTCTCTGGATTTCTACCTTCGTTCTCATCATTGGCTTCGCCACGTGGTACCTCGTATCCGCGATTGCACCGCAGCTAAACCAAATCGGCTTCGATATCTCCAAGGGTCAGCTCTACTGGCTGACAGCAATTGCGGGCCTGGCCTGCGGTATCTTCCGCCTCATCTTCATGTTCCTGCCCCCGATGATTGGCACGCGCAAGCTGGTCTTTTTCTCCTCGCTCTTGTTTATCATCCCGATGCTGGGCTGGTTCTTTGCAGTGCAGGATACATCCACCCCGTACTGGTGGCTGCTAGTACTGTCCTTCATTTCCGGCATCGGCGGCGGCGTCTTTTCCGGATTCATGCCCTCGACCGGCTACTTCTTCCCCAAGCGCCTGTCTGGCACCGCGTTGGGCATCCAGGCCGGCATTGGTAACTTCGGTATCTCTTTCATCCAGCTGGTTGCCCCGTGGCTGATGGGCTTTACCCTGCTCGGCGTAGGCATGGTGGCCCCGCAGCGCACCGATAAGGGCGATATTTTCGTCCACAATCCAGCTATCTTCCTCGTGCCGTGGGCTATCGTCGGCGCCATCCTGGCATGGATGCTGCTCAAGGACGTGCCTGTTAAGGCCAACTTCCGCCAGCAGATCGATATCTTTGGCAATAAGAACACCTGGATTCTCACGATTGTCTACTTCATGACCTTCGGTGCATTCTCTGGCTTCGCCGCACAAATGGCGCTGCTTATCAATCAGACCTTTGGCGAGGGATCGTCGTTTGCCGGCAGCTTCGATGACCTGCCGAATGGCGCGGCTTATGCCTTCCTTGGACCACTTATCGGTGCGCTAGTTCGTGCACTCTGGGGACCGCTGTGCGATAAGTACGGTGGCGCTATCTGGACCTTCATCGGCTGCCTTGGCATGACCGTCTTTACCGCCGTATCCGCGCTGTTCTTGAACCCGTCCAGCCCGGATGAGTTCTGGTGGTTCTTGGGTTCCATGCTCATCATGTTCTTCTTTACCGGTCTCGGCAATGCCGGCACTTTCAAGCAGATGCCCATGATTTTGCCGAAGCGCCAAGCTGGTGGCGTCATCGGCTGGACCGGCGCCATCGGCGCATTCGGCCCCTTCGTCGTCGGCGTACTGCTATCCATGATGGCACCAGCCGTGTTCTTCTGGGGCTGCGTTGTCTACTTCGCAATCACCACCGTCCTGGTGTGGATTTACTACGCCCGCCCCAATGCACCGTTCCCAGGCTAATTAGGAGCACCCTTTGACTACTCACGTCTCCCCCGAAAACGGCAAACTGAATCCGTTGTTCAAGCTCGGCGCCTACCTGCGCAAGGGCGAAGCCACTGACTCTGGCCAGCAACTCTTCCTCAAGGGCGGGCGCCAGGCGGATGTCTTTTACCGCAACCGCTGGGCGTTCGACAAGATGGTGCGCTCTACCCACGGCGTGAACTGCACCGGTTCATGTTCGTGGAAGGTCTACGTCAAAGATGGCGTCATCACCTGGGAATCCCAGGCAGTGGACTACCCCACCACTGGCAATGACATGCCAGAGTACGAGCCACGCGGCTGTCCTCGTGGCGCATCCTTTTCGTGGTACACCTACTCGCCCACTCGTGTGCGCTACCCGTATGCCCGCGGCGTACTGGTAGACATGTTCCGCGAGGAAAAGGCCAAGCACGGAGACTCCGTCTTGGCGTGGCGCGCGATCCAGGAGGATCCGGAAAAGCGCCAGGCCTATATCTCCCAGCGCGGCAAGGGCGGGCTCATCCGCATCTCCTATGAAGAGGCCATTGACATTGCCTCGGCCGCGCACGTGTACACCATCCGCAAGTACGGCCCTGACCGCATCAATGGCTTCACCGTGATTCCGGCGATGTCCCAGATTTCTTATGGCGCGGGCATGCGTTTCTTGCAGTCCATCGGTGGCGTCGCCCTGTCCTTCTACGATTGGTATGCCGACCTGCCGCCGGCGTCCCCGCAGACCTTCGGCGACCAGACCGATGTTCCAGAATCCGGTGACTGGTACAACTCGTCCTACCTGATGATGTGGGGCTCCAACATCCCTGTCACCCGTACCCCGGATGCACACTTTATGGTCGAGTCCCGCTATAAGGGCACCAAGGTAGTGGTGGTCTCACCTGACTTCGCGGATAACACCAAGTTCGCCGATGAGTGGGCCCGCATCGAGCCGGGCACTGATGCCGCCCTCGCCTTTGCCATGGGCCACGTCATTCTCAAGACCTTCCATGTGGACCGCCAGGAACCGTACTTCCTGAACTATATGC
This sequence comes from Corynebacterium sp. MSK195, assembly GCF_030228885.1. Lineage (NCBI taxonomy): Bacteria > Bacillati > Actinomycetota > Actinomycetes > Mycobacteriales > Corynebacteriaceae > Corynebacterium > Corynebacterium sp. MSK195. The sequence goes on from NZ_JASPGT010000003.1 coordinate 165,510, forward strand.
GCAAGTTCACCGATTCACCGTTCCTCGTCGCCCTCGATGACCACGGCGACGGCACATACACCCCGGGCAAGTTCCTCACCGCTGCCCAGCTTGCCGACGCCTCCCTCAACTCCACTCCCAATTCCACTCACCGTGGCCTCGTGATGGAGGAAGACGGTCGCGTCGTCGACCCAGGCGGCACCGTGGCTGACCGCTGGGATAACGAATCTTCCAAGTGGAACCTCGCGCTCGATAACGCCGATCCGGTAATGTCCATCGCAGAGACCGACCGCTTCGACACCGCCGAGGTGCTCTTCCCGCGTTTCGACTTGGACACGAATCCGGAAGATGTGGGAACCGGCAAGCCGATTGGCGCGGGCGTCGTCCACCGCGGCGTGCCGGTGCGCGAGGTAGATGGCAAACTGGTCACCACCGTCTTCGACATCATGCTTGCCCACTATGGCGTCAACCGCGCCGACCTCAACTTGCCGGGCTCATGGCCGAAGGACTTCCACGACGCCAGCGAGGTCGGCACCCCTGCCTGGCAGGAAGAACTTACCGGCGTTCCGGCGGATGCCGCCATCCGCATTGGCCGCGAGTTTGCACAGAATGCCGCGGATTCCCAGGGCCGCTCCCAAATCATCATGGGCGCTGGCGTCAACCACTACTTCCACGCCGATACCATCTACCGCACCTTCCTGGCACTGACCTCTATGTGCGGCACCCAGGGCGTCAATGGCGGCGGCTGGGCGCACTATGTGGGCCAGGAGAAACTCCGACCCGTCAATGGCTGGACCCAATGGGCGATGGCGACGGACTGGCAGCGTCCGCCGCGCCACATGATCACCACCGGCTTTTACTACTTCGCCACCGAGCAGTATCGCTACGATAATTCGCGCGCCTCGCACTTGGGATCGCCCCTGGCCTCGCGCGATTCCATCGGCGATAAGATGGTCTCGGACACCATGGCCGAGGCCATGCGCCGCGGCTGGATGCCGGCCTACCCGCAGTTCAACCGCAACTCGCTCTTCCTCGCTGACGAGGCCGAGGAAGCCGGCATGGACATCAATGACTACGTCGTCCAAGAGCTAGAAAGCGGCCGCCTCGAATTCTCGTATGACAACCCGTCTGCAGAAGAGAACTGGCCGCGCATCCTGCTTAATTGGCGCACCAACCTGCTGGGTTCCTCGGCGAAGGGCACGGAGTTCTTCCTCCGCCACCTCCTTGGCATCGACTCCGACGCCACCGCAGAAGAGCTCGCCCCAGAGGATCGCCCGCGCACCATCAAGTGGGTCGATGAAGCACCTAAGGGCAAGCTCGACCTCATGATGACCACGGACTTCCGCAATACCTCCACCACGCTGGTATCGGATCTCATCTTCCCGGCCGCTACCTGGTACGAAAAGCACGATATGTCCTCGACGGATATGCACCCGTACCTGCACTCCTTCAATGCGGCCATTAACCCGCCGTGGGAGGCGCGCTCTGACTACGAGGTCTTCCGCGATCTTGCAGCTGCGCTTTCTGATAAAGCCACCAAGTGGCTCGGCGTGCAGCGCGATGTCATCACCCAGCCCAGCCACCATGACACCCCGGATGAGCTAGGAATGCCCAACGGTGTGGTGCCGGACGTCGATAAGCAGGGGCTCATCCCTGGTGTCACCATGCCGAAGCTGCATGTTGTGGAGCGTGACTACACCAAGATTTATGAGAAGTGGGCGCACCTCGGCCCGCTGCCGGCCAAGCTGGGCACCGGAGTCCATGGCACGAAGTTTAACGTGGAAAAGCAGGTCAAGGAGCTGGAGCTCATCTGTGGCACCTCTGAAACTTCCATGGGCGAACTGGTGGACCTGAGCAAGGACACCAAGGTCATCGACGCCATTTTGCACCTTTCGGGTGTATCCAATGGCGAGCTAGCCAAGCAAGGCTTTGAATACCTGTCTTCCCGCACGGGCAAAGACCTCACCCCGCTGGGCACCGCCGATGAGGATGTGCGCATCACCTGGGATGACATCAAGGAGCGGCCGAAGGAAGTCATTACCTCGCCGGAATGGACCGCGGATAAGCGCAATAAGCGCCGCTACACCGCTTTTTCCATCAACGTCGAGTTCGAAAAGCCCTGGCACACGCTCACCGGCCGTATGCAGTACTACATCGACCACGATTGGTACATGGACTACGGCGAATCCCTGCCTATTTTCCGCCCACCGTTGGATCACGTACACATGCACGGCGAGTTTGCCCCAGGCGAGACCCTGCGCAACGACCGCGGCGAAGCCGAAGTCACCCTGCGCTACTTGACCACGCACAATAAATGGTCCATCCACTCGCAGTACTTTGACAACCTGCACGTGCTATCCATCTCCCGCGGTGGCCAGGTGGTCTGGATGTCCAATAAAGATGCCGAGAAGATTGGCGTGACCGATAACGACTGGGTCGAGGTTTATAACCGCAATGGCGTTGTCTCCGCACGTGCCATCGTCTCCCACCGCATTCCGGAGGGCACGATGCTGTGCAACCACGCGCAGGAGCGCACCGTCGGCACCCCGCTCAATGAGCACACCGGCCGCCGCGGCGGCACCCACAACTCGCTGACGCGCATCTCCATCAAACCGGTCCACATTGCTGGCGGCTACGGCCAGCTGACCTACCACTTCAACTACATCGGCCCCACCGGCAATAACCGCGATGAGGTCACCCGCGTTCGCCGCCGTTCCCAGGAGGTTTCCTACTAATGAAGGTCATGGCCCAAATCTCCATGATTATGAATCTGGACAAGTGCATCGGCTGCCACACTTGTTCGGTCACCTGCAAGCAGGCATGGACCAACCGCGAAGGCACCGAATATATCTGGTTCAATAACGTCGAGACCCGCCCCGGCGTTGGCTACCCACGCACCTGGGAAGACCAGGAAAAGTGGAAGGGCGGCTGGGAGCGCACCAAGTCCGGCAAGCTCAAGCCGAAAGCGGGCGGCCGACTGAAGAAGCTAGCCACCCTCTTCCATAACCCGAACCTGCCCACCATCCAGGACTACTACGAGCCGTGGACCTACCAGTACGAAGATCTGATGGGCGCTGAGGCCAGGCAAAAGACCCAGCCCACGGCCAAGCCGGTATCTCAAATCGATGGTCGCGATATCAACAAGATCGAGTGGTCTTCCAACTGGGACGATAACCTGGGCGGCTCCACCGCCACCCTGGATAGTGACCCAGTCCTGCATGAGATGAACCTCGAGGTTAAAAAGGAAATCGAGGATTCGTTCATGTTCTATCTGCCGCGCATTTGCGAGCACTGCATGAACCCCACCTGCGTATCTTCCTGCCCGTCCGGCGCGATGTACAAGCGCACCGAAGACGGCATCGTGCTCGTAGACCAAGATCGCTGCCGCGGCTGGCGCATGTGCGTCTCTGGCTGCCCCTATAAGAAGGTCTACTTCAACCACAAGACCGGCAAGGCCGAAAAGTGCACCCTGTGCTACCCGCGCCTCGAGGTGGGCCAGCCCACCGTATGCTCCGAGACCTGTGTGGGCCGCCTGCGCTATCTCGGCGTCATCCTCTACGACGCAGACCGCGTAGCCGAGGCCGCCGCTACCGAGAACGAGCAGGATCTCTTCGAGGCACAGAAGTCCATCATGCTCGATCCGCATGACCCGGAGGTCGTTCGCGCCGCCGAGGCCGAGGGAATCCCGCACTCCTGGATCGACGCTGCACAGCAGTCCCCCATCTACGACCTCATCTTCAAGTACGGCGTGGCCCTGCCGCTGCACCCGGAGTACCGCACCCTGCCGATGGTCTGGTACATCCCGCCGCTGTCCCCCATCGTGGACAAGGTGACCGCCACCGGCAACGACGGCGAGGACCACAAGATCCTCTTCTCCGCGCTGTCGAATATGCGCATTCCACTGGAATACCTCGCCGGCCTTTTCACCGCCGGCGATACCGTGCCGGTAGAAAAGTCCCTGCGCCGCCTCGTCGCCATGCGCTCCTATATGCGCGATATTAACCTGGGCAATAAGCCGCAGGAGGAGATCGCCCAAGCCGTGGGCATGACCGGCAAGGACATTGAGGCTATGTACCTCCTGCTGGCTATTGCCAAATACGATGACCGCTACGTCATCCCGACTGCCTCTCCGGAAACACCCCGCGGCATCGCGAACCTGGATCCCTTCGGCGACGTCGACCCTGCTCAAGCGTCCGAGGACGTCTTCCACGACCTGGGCATGGGCGCCCCCGAGGCCTGCACCCACAGTTCCGCGCCGCAGGGCAAGGTGTCGCTGCTGTCGTGGACCGGTGACCGCCCCGATGCGATGTTCCCACCCAAGGACTAGGAGCAACCATGAATATTCTGGATAAGCTCCGCAAACGCCAAGCCACGCTCGCGCCCAAGCCCCCGCTTGCCGACGCCCCCGTGGCCGGCTTCGGCACCCCAGCCGGCATTGGCACGATGGGCGGCGCCAAGGACGTCGAAAAGACCCTGCGCACCCATACCGGCAAGGTACCGCACGAGTTCGTCACGCCTGTACACGTCACGGAGGAGCAACGCCGCATTGTTGCCATGTCCGTCTCCGTCCTGCTGGACTACCCCGGCGCGGACATTATGGACCGCTTAGCCATCGTGGAGGAGCAGGTGGATCAGTTGCCACTGGCCATCGCCAGCGATTTCGTGGACTTCGCCGAGTGGGCCCGCAGTGTGGGCCCGCGCGGGCTCGAAGAACACTATGTGGAAACCTTCGATCAGCGCCGCCGCTGCTCGCTGTACCTGTCCTATTTCGCTGTTGGCGATACCCGCCAACGCGGCATGGCCATCTTGTCCTTCCGCGAGCAGCTGCAATCCCTCGGTTTCCATATTTCGGATGACGAACTGCCGGATCACCTCTGCGTAGTCCTTGAGGCGCTGGCCATGACCGAGGGCGCCGAGCATGACCGCGCTGTCGAGCTCGTCGCCAGCTACCGCGAAGGCATCGAGGTGCTGCGCGCTGCGCTGTCACACGTTGGTTCGCCCTATATCAGCCTGGTCGTCGCGCTGTGCAAAGCTTTGCCGGAAATTGACACCGATACCGCCCAAAAGTACGTGGACCTCATCCGCACCGGCCCGCCTGCCGAGATGGTAGGCATCGCCGATCTTCCCTTCCCCACCACCCAACCTGACCTCGTCTAAGGACACACTATGTTTGATAACTTCCTCTGGGGTGCGTTCCCGTGGCTGGCCATCGCCGCATTTATTGTGGGTATTTTCTGGCGGTGGCGCTCCGACCAATTTGGCTGGACCACCCACTCCTCTCAAATCTATGAGTCCAAGCTGCTGCGCTTGTCCTCCCCGCTCTTCCACTGGGGCATGGTCTTTGTCATCATCGGCCACCTCATGGGCTTGGCATTCCCCAAGTCGTGGACTCGCGCCGTTGGAATCAACGATCACGCCTACCACCTGCTCGCGACGATTCCAGGTTCCATCGCCGCTCTGGCCGTCCTCCTCGGCTTCGCCGGCCTGCTCTACCGCCGCCTGAAGAACCGCTCTGTGTTCTTGTCCACCTCCACCTCGGACAAGGTCATGTACGTCTTCCTGGCCTTGGCACTGATTTCTGGTTCCTTTGCCACCTTTACGCTGCAGCTTTTCGACATCGCCGGTACCGGCGGCTACGACTACCGCGAGACCATCTCTCCGTGGCTGCGCCAACTGCTCATCTTCAATATCCAGCCGGAGCTCATGGCCGATGCCCCGTGGCAGTTCAAGGTCCATGTCCTCGCGGGCTTCACCATCATCGCGGTATGGCCTTTTACCCGCCTCGTGCATGCCTTCTCTGCACCGGTTGGTTACGTCACCCGCCCGTACGTGGTCTACCGCTCCCGCGATAATCGCACCACCCCGATGCGTTCTAATACCGCGTGGGAACCCATCCGCTCCAACCGCAAGCAACTCGAGGGCGAAACTCCGGGACACGGAGCCTAACTAAACCCCTCACATTCAGCCGCCGCGCCGTCTCTCGGGACCCGCGGCGGTTTTCTCATACCCTCCCCTCGCGCCCTCGCCCTCCCCATCGCCCTTCGCGGTCACTGGGAACCGCAGCAAACGCGAAACTGCCTCCCCGGTGAGCGCGAGGGGTGGACGAATACGAAAACCCGCCCTTCACGCTCACGGTGGGCATGAAATATGACCAAGAACGGTCGCTGGTGAGCGCGAAGGGCGGGAGGAGCGGGAGGGGCCGAACCCCGGGAGGGCTACTCGGTAACGATGAACTTGCCGTGCTGGCCTTTCTCCGCGTTAGTCATGATGTGGTTGACAAAGGAATAGGTACCGGGCTCGTTGAAGGTCATTTCGACGAATCCGCCTTGCGCCGGGAGGAGGTCAAGGGCTTGTGAACCGGTGGAGTCTTCATTCTTGATGAGGTAGGCGCCTTCCTTGTAGGCGGTATCGAATTGTTCGCCTACAACATGGAAGCTCAGCGGCTGGTCGGGGCCTAGGTTGGTCAGCCACAGACGGACGGTATCGCCTACCTTGGCCTTGATGGGCTCTGCGTCATACTGGCCAGGGTAGTAATTGAAGGCCATCAGGTCGAAGCGGCCGTCGGCAACGCGCTGGGCGTCGGCGCCGGTGGATTCCTCGCCGAGGAAGATGTCGGTGGCCATGAAGTTATACTCCGCGTCAACGGGCTTAAGGTCCGGCGGATCGATGATGACGTTGCCGGCCATGCCGTTGGCGATGTGTAGGGACATGGGCATCGTGGAGCAGTGATACATCCAGATGCCGGAGCGGTTCGCGGTGAACTTGTAGGTCAATTCCTCGCCCGGCTGGATGGATTTCATGGTCTTATCTGGGTTGACCTCGCCGGCGTGGAAGTCAATGGAGTGGGCCATGGAGCCCTCGTTCTTGATGGTGATTTCGAATTTATCGCCCACCTTGCCGCGCAGGGTGGGACCAGGGGCTTGGCCGTTGAAGAGCCAGCGCATCTGCTTGATGCCGGGGGCGACCTCCACGACTTCCTCGGTCATCGTCCAGGTCTCTTTGTGCGTCTTCGTCTCAGCGGCCGGCTGCAAAGAGGCGTCGAAGGCGGAAAAATCGTCGCGTTGTGCGCCGAGTTCGGCGGCGGTTGGCACGTCTACGTGCGGGTTGCTAGCAGAGGACACCGCATGGTCATGTCCTGCAGCAGGGCCATCTCCTACGTTGACCTGGAAGGTCATGCCCTGCATCTTGTGGCCGGCGATGGTGCAATAGCCTTCCACGGAGGAGTCGATGACTCCGGCGTCGAGTTGAACGGTCTCGCCGGGGTCGACGCGGCCGGTCTCGGCGTCGCCAATCTTGAGGTCATGGACTTGGTCGCCGGAGTTGGTGAAGTTGACCACCAGGTGGGTGCCGGGGTCGATATCGATGGACGAGGGGGTAAAGGCCATACCATCTACGCCCACGTCAATGGTCTGCGTTTCGCCGGAGGATACCGGTGCCGCAGACTCCGTACCCTTGCCGGTGGAATTGACCACCGCGAGCGCGATGACCGCCGCCAGCGCGATGCCGATGAGCAGCCACGAGGCCCAGGAGGAATCTTTGGGTGCGGGTTTGTCCGCAGGTTGTGAGGAAGAAACGCTCAGCATTTAACTCTCCAGTCTTTTCTTAAGGTAGATGGCTCGGCCGACGGCGATAACGTTGGCGGCAAGACCTATCCCCATCATGATAAGCCCGGCCACGGTAGCGCCCAGCAATGTCAGCAGTCCGCCCACGTTGATGAGCAGCAGACGGGCGTAGCCGGTGCGCTCCGCGGTATTAGGACGCGCGCCGGTAAGGATCGGTAGCAAGTGGTGCAGGACCCCGGTGACCAACTGCAAGAGGCCAGCACCGAGGAAGGCGGGCAACAAAACCAGCGTGATGGTGCGCGGGTAGGCACCCACCGCTGCGGAAATAGCGTCACCGGCACACAGCGCCAGCATCCACAGCAGTCCGGCGATAACGGCCACGGTGGCGGTGGTCAGCCGCGGCGAGCGACCCATAACGGTGGCAAGCACCGGCTGGATAATGAGCACCGCCGCCAGGACCACAAGCAGTTGGGCCATGCCTGCGGCGCGGGTAAGGCCCACCGCGTACAGCGCCATTGCCAGGGACAGACCAACGCAGTGCACGATGAGCGCGCGAGTACACCGCGCGCGAGCGGTGGGCGAAATCGCCGTGGCCGATAGCGTGGGGAGCAACGTGACCACCGTGCCGATGACGGTAAGCCACGCGAAGCCCCAGACCATGCCGCGCGAGTGGGCGCCGACGAGGAGGGAGTACTCGCCTACCCCATTACCGCTGAGGATGACAAGCACCACGGAGGCAATCATGAACACAGCCGCCGCGATATAAAAGGGCACGGTCACGGCAAAAGAACCAGACAATGAGCCGCGTAGGCGCCGCGCGATGAACCACAGGTGCCAGGTGAGGGCGGTGATGATGAGGGCAGAGGCGGCGTCGGCAAGCGGGCCCCAGTCATACCCCGCCCTATCAATGAGCAGCAAGATAAGCCCGAGCTGCACTAGGCCCACGCGACTGCCGACGCCCCGATAGTCCCCGCCCGCAGTCCGGGTCAAGGCCTCGGTGAAGTGAGTGGAAAAGACGATGATTGCCGTGGTCAGCGCACCAATGGTGAAGGGATGGATGATATCCCACCACACCACCGGAGCACCCAGGGAGCCAGCGATGAGCAGGCCGAGGCCGGTAAAGATCCACAAACCGATAATGGCGGCGCTCAGGGTATGCCAGCGGCCGCGCGCGGCCAGGGATACGTCATGAATGCGCACGTCGCGCCTCCTTCGCAGTCAAGGCAATGCCGCAAGCGAGAAAAATTAACACTGCGAATATCGTAACCACCCCGCCGGTGTGGAGGGCAGTGGTGTGCTCGGCGCAATCGGCAAGGATGCGCAACGCGAGGCCGCCATGTAAGAGCGCCACCGGCACATAGAGCACTGAGTGGTACGGCAATCGGCGGCGGATAACGGAGGTGAAGATGATGGGTGCGTGCGCAAAAATCATGGACATGACAAAGCCCAAGAAGATGGCGTGCACTGAGGCATCATAGGCAAAGCCGGTGGACTGTCCGTGTAGCAGCCAGAGGTAACCGCCGAGGGCGAGCCAGCCGTAGCCGGCCAACATGCACGCCGCCGAGTAGCGCGGCAGGCCGTGCGAGCGCACCAGATTCTTGGCCACGTCCACCCGCGCGGTGGCCGCAGCGATGGCGATGAGCACCAAGCCCATCGCGCGATAGCCCACCGCAGGGGCAAGCACGTAGATGACGCTGGCCGCCGCCAGCCCCAGAACCAGAAGGGTCAGGTGGTTTTCGGCGCGGGTTCCGGCCATGGTGACGCGCGCTAGTTCCATGCGCTCGCCGATGATGGTGGCCACGGCGTAGAGGACGCACAGCGGCATCGCCGCGGCGAACCCCGGGCCCATGGCCCATAGGGCAGCTGCTGCTATTCCCCCGATAACTCCGGCTGCCTGCACCAAGATCGCAAGGCTCGCCTGACGGCGATAGATGGTGGCGTAAATGAAGCCAAGGACAAGGAAGCTCGCGGCAAAACACACGGCCGGGACCGCCCGCGGCAGGCCGGCGAGAATGCTCAGCACGCCGGCGACGTGGAACACGGGCCCGGCCCATGCCCAGGAGGTGCGCACGGCAACGGTGCGCTCAAGGCCGATGGCTCCGCCCACGAAACCGAAGACCATGAGCGGTCCGTGGTCGGCGGCGAAGGACGCTCCCGGGGTAACGTTCAGCCCCAAGAGGGTGGCACCCGCAACCAGACCTACCAGCAGGGACAGTCCTGCGAAGGCGAGGAAGATGAGGCGATGCGCCACGCTATTGTTTTGCACGGGTTTTATCGTACTAATATTGCTAACAGAGCGAAACTCGCACCCCTTAAGAAAGGACCACTCGCTATGCAACTACCCATCTCCGATGCCAATAAGCCACACTCCATCCCAACTCTGAATGCCTCCGAAATTCCGCACGCCGTTCGCCACGGCGCCATCCACGGCGCACTCGGCACCCTCAACGTGGGCGAAGCAATGATCCTCATCGCCCCGCATAATCCGGTTCCCCTGCTCAAGGAGGTCGAGGCTCGCGAGGAGAACTTCGAGCTGGACTACCTCAAGGAAGAAGAAAACGACTTCCACATCAAGTTCACCCGCGTGAGCTAAACCCTTCGCGGAGCGGAGGGCTATCCTGGATAGGTCACACTCTCCGCCGTAGAAGGAGCCCTCCGCAGATGAAGAAGCGCGCCGCCGCACTCCTCGCCGCCATCGCATTCGCCCTTGCGGCCTGCGCTCCCCCAACGTCAACGACCTCCGCCCAGGACGCGGATGCTCCCACGCTCAATGTCCTGGCTGCATCCTCCACCCGCGTCATCAATGACGAACTCACTTCGCGCGCAGGCCAGCTCACACCGCCGGTAAATCTGAACTTTGAAAATGGCGGCTCCTCCGATTTGGTAAGCAAGCTGCGCGAAGGCGCCCCGGCTGATCTTCTCCTCACGGCATCGAAAAAGACCATGGATAAGGCGGTGCAGGATGGCACGGTTGCCACGCCCGAGGTGCTTGCCACCAATGTCATGGTCATGGTTGTACCCAAGGGCAACCCGGCGGGAATCCAGTCAGTGGAGGATCTCCCCCACTCCCACCACTTCGTGCTGTGCGATCCCCAAGTTCCCTGTGGCGATATCTCCTCCCAGATCATCGACGATAAGCACCTGGACGTCCACCCTTCCTCCCAAGAGCGCCAGGTGGCTGACGTATTAGGCAAGGTTGCCTCGGGCGAGGCCGATGCAGGGTGGGTCTACTCCACCGATGCCGCCGCGGCCGGCGACGATGTTGAGGTGATTGACCTTCCTGGGGCAGAGAAATTCTCTAACCAGATCGTGGGCGCCGTAGCCAAGGATGCGTCCCACCCCGATCAGGCTCGCGCGGTGCTCGATATCTTGAGCGGCGACTTTGCGTCCACCTGGCGCGACCGCGGCTTTAACCCGGCGGAGTAGTTCTGTGTCCTCACCCCAGCCGATTCGCCCCAAAGCCCCGCTTCTTATCGGCCTTATTGGCCTCATTGCGGTGGCGACCATCATCGTCCCCGTTGCCGCTCTTGGGCTGCGCGTGCCATGGGCGCGCATTAGCGACTACCTCGCGCGCGACGAGATCCGGGATATGCTGCTCATCTCAGTGGCAGCCGCTTTCCAATCCATGATCCTTGCGCTCGTGCTGGGCTTGGGGCTGGCATTGTGGGTGCAGCAGCTCGGCCGCGGCAGCTCCGTAGTGCGCCTCTTGGTCTACCTGCCCTTGGCCATGCCACCGGTGGTGGGCGGCTTGGCCCTTACCGCAGCCTTTGGCCGCAAGGGGTACCTGGCCCCGCTTCTCGACGCCCTAGGCATCCACCTCGCCTTCGCCTTCCCCGGGGTCGTTATGGCGCAGACCTTTGTGGCGCTGCCCTTTGTGGTGGTCGCGGTTGATTCGGCATTGCGCCAGCTGGACCAGGAAATCCTCGCCTCTGCGCGCGGCGTGGGCTTGGGCCGGTGGGAGGTCCTGGGCAAAATTACCCTTCCCTCCATCGCCCCGGCCTTGGCTACGGGCGCGGGATTGGCCTTCGCGCGCTCGCTGGGCGAATTTGGCACGACCCTGACCTTTGCCGGCTCGCAGCCGGGGGTTACCCGCACCATGCCGATGGGTATTTATCTGGAGCGCGAGGTCGATGCGGATGGCGCGTACGTGCTCTCCGCGCTGCTTATCGGGTTGGCCTTGGCCTGTCTGGCGCTGGCGGGCTTGCCTGCCCTTCGGCGGCGAAGCTACCAGCCGCAGGCCAGGAGGTTGCATGGGATGGACGTCGATAAGCTCCGCGCCCTTACCCGTCCCACTGATGCGCCGGTGCTGTCCGTGACCGTCGAGGGGGTGCGCACGGATTTTTCCCCGCGTGCCATAACGGCCGTGGTGGGCCCGAATGGTTCCGGCAAGACGACCTTGATGGGGCGCATTGCCGGGCGCCTGAGCGGCGGGAAGATCTCCCCGGAGCACGCCGACATCGTCTTGCTCACCCAGCGTCCGGGCTTGCCGCCAAGGTCGACGGCCGTGCAGGCGGTAGCCATGGTCACCCGCGATAAAGCCCGTGCGCAGGAGCTCCTGGCGGCGGCGGGATTGCACGAGCTTGCCGACGTCCCCGTTCCCGCCTTGTCTGGCGGCCAGGCCGCCCACGTGGCGCTGGTGCGCGCGCTAGCCGCACGGCCGGCGGTCTTGATTGTGGACGAACCCCTTGCCGCAGTCGATGTGACATCGGCCGAGAGGTGGCGCCGCTTCTTGCACGCGGCCCGCGCAGACCGTACCACGCTGCTTGTTACCCATGATGCGCTCGATATCGCGCACCTAGCGCAGGACATGCTGGTCATGGAATCCGGCCAAGTGCGGGCCCACGGCGCAACCGCGCGTCTGCTTGAGGCACCGCCGACAGGCTTCGTTGCGGCGCTAGCGGGTCTCAACCGCCTCGAAGGAACCGTAACCGAGATCGGCGCGTCCGCCGTAGAAGTTGCGTGCGGCGATATTACCGTTCTGGCCACGACGGACCACGCATCTCTTACACTCGGACAGGAGGTGGCGGTGACCTTTGACCCGCATGCGGCCACAATTGGCGCAGCGCCAGAGGCCTGCAATCAATGGGCAGCGCGCGTCTTGGCCGTCGAGGCCACCAGCCTCGCAGCGGCGCAGCTGCGCGTTGATCTGGGCGGCCAAGAGGCTACAGTACCGGTAGACCGCGAGTTCGCTTTAGGCGTCGCGGTGGGTAACATCGTATCCTTAGCGATATCTACAGCACACGTTTTTGCCCACCCCAACTAGTTTTTCTGTATTCGCAGACCCCCAAGGCGGATTTCTACCATGCCTGATTCACTTCCCCGGCCCACCACCGAACTTTTTCCCGAGGCCCTCAACCTCTCACCCAAGCAGCGCGAGGTCCTCACCGCTGTGCAACGCCACCCCGAAGGCGCCAAGGCCGGCACCGTAGCCGAGGAACTAGGCATGCACGTCAACACCGCTCGCGGACACATCGATGAACTGGTCAACGCTGGGGCCGTCAATGTAGTATCCGCGCCGAGTAAGGGCCGCGGGCGCCCCTCCCTCATATTCCAAGCCCGCGTACCGGATAATAAAGCGGTGGCAGAGGAATACATCACGTTGGTGGAAGTGCTGACCACGATGCTGGCGGATAAGGAAGAGCTTGATGACGCCGCCTCGGCCAAGGCCCTCGAGATCGGGCGACGCTGGGCGCGCGCCGCAGGCGCGGATGCCTCCGATGGCGCACTCGATACGCTTTTTGGCACCCTGCGCGATATGGGCTTTGATCCTGCCACCAAACCCGATTCAACCGACATCGAGCTTCATGCTTGCCCGTTTGTCTCTTCGGGTCTCGAACCTTCGCCGTTTCTGTGCGCGGTACACGCTGGCTTCCTGCAAGAAACCAGCGATGATGACACCTCGATCACCTTGGTGCCGCGCCAGCACCCCAACGTGTGCCGTCTAAAAATTAAGCCTGCGTAAGCTCCACGCGGACGGGGCCGGCCACGGTGAGGTCGATGACGCGGAGGTTCTGCTCGCGGGCGTCGGCAAGAATGCCCTCCTCAATATCCTCGGTGTGCAACACCATGACGGTGGGGCCGGCGCCGGATAGGTAGGCCGCATAGCCGCGGTTGCGCAGGCGGTTGACCCACTCCGCGGTCACGGGAAGCACATCCGCGCGGTACGGCTGGTGCAAGCGATCGCGGGTTCCCTCCCACAGGAGATCCGGGTAGTTCTGCAATGCCGCCACCTGGACCGCGGTGCGCGAGACGTTGAACGCCGCATCCGAATGCGTCACGTGCGAGGGCAGGACGCGGCGCACCGCCTGGGTAGAGGCGTGGAAATCAGGCACGAGCGCGGTGGCGCGGATATCTTCGTGTACCTTGATGGACGCGGCGCGGTAGTCCGGCAAAGAATGGCCGTCGACAGGGACATTGGTCCACGACACCACGGCGTCACCCAACACGGAGGCGGCCGCATTATCGGGGTGGCCCTCAAAGGCGGAAGAAAGCTGCACCACTTGCTCTTGGGTCAGCGGGCTTCCCGCCAGCGCATTGCCGGCGGCCACGCCCGCCACCGCGGCGGAGGCGGAAGAGCCCAGGCCGCGCGACTGCGGGATATTATTATGCGAGACCACGCGCAGGCCGGGCACCGTGGCGTCGGCCGCCGAGAGTGCGGAGCGAATCGCCTTGACCACCAAGTGGGAGCCATCGCGCGGAAGGTCTTCTGTGCCCTCGCCGAAAATTTCCACCGTAAGGCCCGAGGCGGTTACCTCTACCTCGACGGTGTCATACAGGCTCAACGCCATGCCCAAGGTGTCATATCCTGGGCCAAGGTTCGCCGTGGAGGCAGGAACGGTCACGATGGCTTTAGTGCCGACTTCAACTTCGATGCTCATAGCTGTCCAGTCTATTTGGCCGGGCTAGCTGCCGAGGCGGATTACGGAATGAACGGCCTTGACCTCTTCGAGCTCGCCCAAAGCGGCCACAATGGTCTCCAAGGTGGCCTCCTTCGCGGCATGGGTGACCACGATGAGGCGGGCGGTGTCCTCGCCGTCTTCCTGACGCACGGTGCGGAGGGAAACGCCGTTGTCAGCAAACACTGCGGAGATGGCGGCTAGGACGCCGGTGCGGTCCTGGACCTCCATATCGATGTGGTAGCGGGTGTCTACCTCACCAAAGTCTGCAATGGGCAGGTTGGCATAGGTATTCTCGCCCGGTGCGCGGCCGCCGTGGACAATATTGCGGGCTGCCCCGACGACGTCGCCAAGCACGGCAGAAGCCGTAGGATTGCCGCCCGCGCCGTTGCCGTAGAACATCAGGGAACCTGCGGCCTCGGCCTCGACGAAGATGGCATTATAGGACTCGCTCACGGAGGCCAACGGGTGCTCCTTAGGCACCAACGTGGGGTGCACGCGGGCATTGACCGCCTCGGAGCCGTCCTCACGCTGGAGGCGCTCGCAAATGGCCAGCAGCTTGATGGAATAGCCGGCATCATTGGCCGCGGCGATATCCGCGGCGGTGACCTTGGTAATGCCCTCGCAGTGGACGTCCTCGAACTTTACGCGAGTGTGGAAACCCAAAGACGCCATGATGGCAGCCTTGGAGGCGGCGTCATGGCCCTCTACATCCGCGGTGGGATCGGCCTCGGCATAGCCCAGGCGAGTAGCCTCCGCCAGCGCTTCATCATAAGAAGCGCCCGTGGACTCCATCGCGTCCAAGATGAAGTTGGTGGTGCCATTGACGATGCCGGAGATGCGCTCTATCTGATCGCCGGCCAGAGAACGACGCAGCATGCCCACCACCGGAATCGCGGCGGCTACGGCAGCCTCAAAGTAGAGATCTACACCGGCACGGTCGGCGGCCTCCGCGAGCTCGTCTGCATGCGCAGCAACCAGGGCCTTATTGGCAGTCACCACGGACTTTCCGGAATTGAGTGCGGCGAGCACCAGCTCGCGCGGGAAGTCAATACCGCCGATGACCTCAACCACGAGGTCGATATCATCGCGGGCGACGAGCGCCTTGGCGTCATCGGTCAAAAGCTCCTGGGGCACGCCCGGGCGCAGCTTATTCTTATTGTGGATGGCGATGCCGCGAATCTCGGCTGGACCACCGATGCGGTGAGCAAAGGCATGAGCATTCTCCCCCAGCAGGCGAAAGACCTCGGCACCAACGGTGCCAAAGCCCAGCAGCGCGATACCAACGGTCTCGCCCTCGCCCTTGCCGGAATACTCGTGTGCCTGAAGCTCGCTAGTCGATGCAGCCATAGTCCGTCTCCATTGTGCGGTTGGGGTAAAGGTGTTGTGCCCGCTAATTGCGGATACAGGACACTATACAGAACAAGCTGTCTACTTTCGCCCTAAATAGAGCCATTAATAGAAAAGTCCCCGTCACAGGGCGTGAATTAAATTCCGCCATGTAACGGGGACTGAAGGATGGAGGTTAATCCACCTCTAGGGAGAGGAGGTCCTCGACGGTCTCGCGGCGCAGCATGGGCTTGGTCTGGCCCACGCGCGTGGCGACGACCGCTGGGCGCACCGCACCGTTATAGCGCGAGGACATCATATACTGGTAGCCGCCAGTCGCCGCAAAGGCGATCAAGTCTCCCGGCTGGATATCATTGGGCAGCTCGCCGTCTTCAAGGAGAATATCGCCGGACTCGCAATGGAAGCCCACAACGCGGGAGGGTACCTCTTCCCCATCGCTAAAGCGGTTGACTACGCGCACATCATAGGCCGAACCGTAAAGCGCAGGCCGGATATTGTCTGACATTCCACCATCGACGGAGATGTAGCGACGCAGCGGCAGATCCGACTTGCCAGTTTCTACATCCTTAACGGTACCCACGCGGTAGACGGTCACCGCCGATCCGGCGACCAAGGAGCGACCCGGTTCCACCAAGAGGAAGGGCGCCTCAATGCCCAACTCCTCTGCGGTGTGCTTGACCGCGCCGAGCATATCGCCGGCCACGCGCTCAATATCCAGCGCCTCCTCATAGGGCATGTAGGGAATACCAAAGCCGCCGCCTAGATCGAGCTCTTCCAGCGTCACGCCCAGCTCGGTGTAAATCTGGCGGTACAGCCCCATGACGCGCTCCGCGGCAAGCTTGAAGCCTTCCGCGTTGAATACCTGGGATCCCACGTGGCAGTGCAGGCCGCTCAGGTGCAGGTTGTCCGCCTCCAAGCAACGCTTGGCCGCAGCAAAGGCCGCGCCCGTGGCGAGCGAAATGCCGAACTTTTGATCCTCATGCGCCGTGGCGATGAATTCGTGCGTATGCGCATCAACACCCGGCTTGACGCGGATCATCACCGGCTGGACCTTGCCGGCCTCGCCCGCAATGCGATTAAGTTCTTCCAGCTCGAGCTCGTTGTCAATGACCACGTGGCCCACGCCGGCGTCTACGCACAAACGCAGGTACTCATCGTCCTTATTGTTGCCGTGCGTGGTGATGCGCTCGGCTGGAAACTCTGCGGCTAGGGCAATCTTGAGCTCATTGAGCGAGGCCGCGTCCAAGCACAGGCCTTCCTCATTGACCCAGTTCACGATCTTCTTTGAGATGAATGCCTTGGAAGCATAGTGCACGTGCTCGGGTCCACCGAAAGCGCGGGCCATGTCCTGGCAGCGGGACCGGAAGTCATCTTCATCGAAGACATAAAGTGGGGTCTGGAATTCCTCCGCCAAATCTGGCAGTGGAACGCCAGCAATGGTTACCACGCCGTCTTCCTCGCGCTGGGCATTGCGCGGCCAGACGTGGGCCGGCAGCTCATTGAAATCCGCCACTTACATCTTCTCCGGGGTGCTCACGCCCACCATGGACAAGGCATTGGCCAGAACCACGCGGGAAGCCTGCGCCAGCGCCAAACGGGCCCCGTGGATTGGTGCTTCATCCTCGCCAGCCTTGGGCAGGACCTGGCAGGAATCATAAAAGCGGTGGAATACCGCGGCAAGATCCTCAGCATAGCGGGCGATGCGGTGCGGCTCGCGCAGCTTCGCTGCTTCCTCCACTACTGCTGGGAATTCACCCAAGGTACGAATCAAGTCACCCTCGCGCTCGTGGGTAAGCAGCGAGAGATCCGCACCTTCCGCGTCGATGCCGAGCTCGGCAGCCTTACGGGCGATGGAACATAGACGGGCGTGGCCGTACTGCACGTAGTAGACGGGATTATCGGAAGACTGCGTCTCCCACAGGCCCAAGTCAATATCGATGGTTTGGTCCACGGAAGAGCGCACCAGGGAATAGCGCGAAGCATCCACGCCAATGGCGGCGACGAGATCCTCCATGGTGATGACCGTGCCTGCGCGCTTAGACATGCGCACCGGCTTGCCATCACGTATGAGGTTAACCAGCTGGCCGATAAGAACCTCGACGGCATCGGCGTCGTAGCCTAGGGCAGCCGCTGCCGCCTTCAAACGCGGCACATAGCCGTGGTGGTCTGCGCCCAGCATGTAGATATTCAAATCGTGGCCGCGATCAAACTTATCGGCCACGTAAGCGATGTCACCGGCAATATAGGCTGCATTGCCATCGGATTTCACCACTACGCGGTCCTTGGAATCGCCGTAATCGGTGGACTTGAGCCACCAAGCATTGTCCGCCTCATACATGTGGCCTTCGGCCTTGAGCTTTTCCAACGCTGCATCCACAGCACCGGAGTCAAAGAGGGAGTTCTCATGGAAGTAGACGTCAAAGTCCACTCCGAACTCGTGCAGGGACTGCTTGATCTGCGCAAACATCATCTCTACGCCGTCTGCGCGGAAGGTCTCTTGGACTTCTTCATCACTGCCTTCAAGGGCAGACGGATTCTTCTCTACCACGGCCTGAGCAATGTCCTGGATATAAGCACCGCCGTAGCCATCTTCTGGGGTTGGCTCACCCTTCGCCGCTGCCACGAGCGAGCGGGAGAAGCGGTCAATCTGGCCGCCGTGGTCATTGAAGTAATACTCGCGGGTAACCTCTGCGCCGGATGCCTCCAGCACGCGGCCTAAAGAATCACCGACGGCCGCCCAACGGGTGCCGCCAAGGTGGATCGGGCCGGTCGGGTTCGCGGAGACAAACTCGAGGTTAACCTTCTTTCCCGCAAAGGAACCGTTAGAACCGTACTCCTTGCCGGCGCGGAGGATCTGAGCGACGATCTCTCCCTGGGCGTCGGCAGCAAGGCGAATATTAATGAACCCAGGTCCGGCAATGTCAGCCTCGGCAACGGCATCATTGTCTGCCAAGGCCTCTGCCAACCAGCCGCCTAGCTCGCGCGGATTAGCACCGGCCTTCTTGGCCACCTGCAGCGCCACGTTGGTGGCATAATCGCCGTGCTCAGGGTTGCGCGGACGCTCAACGGTTACCGTTTCTGGCAAGACAGAGGAATCAAGATCATGGTCATCCATGACCTTGATTGCGGATTCTTTAATCAATGTGGCCAAATCAGCTGGAGTCATGTCGCACGATTCTAGTTCACTGAAAAGACGAGTGTGAAAAGGGCTATATCAAAAAGTTCGCCTTTGCAGCACAAACGGTGGATAGCAGTTTTCTACAACACTAATATTGCGAAATAATTGCTGGTCAAGCGGGGGACGCATTACGCACGTACTGCTTAAAAGGAGTAGGGTTATGGCTACCCCCATGTAAAAAATCAACGAGGAGCACCGTATGCGCATTGCGCTATTTTCCACTTGCATTGGTGACGCCCTTTTCCCGGACGTACAAAAGGCAACGGCACTGGTTCTCTCCCGCTTGGGCCACGAGGTGGTCTTCCCGGAGGAACAGACCTGCTGCGGCCAGATGCACATCAATACCGGCTATCAGAAGGAAACCCTGGGAATGATCCGCTCCTATGCGGATGCCTTTGCCGACCCCTCCATTGATTATGTCGTCGCGGCCTCCGGCTCCTGCGTCGGCGCCGTTCGCGAGCAGCACGAGCGCATCGCTGACCGATTTGGCAACTCCGCCGACGTCGACGGCGCGCGCAAGACCACTCAGAAGACCTTGGATCTCCCGGAATTCCTAGTGGATATCGCCGGTGTGACCAATGTCGGCGCATTCTTCCCGCACCGCGTGACGTACCACCCCTCCTGCCACGGCCTGCGCTTTTTGAAGCTGGGAGACCGCCCACTGCAGCTTCTCCAGGAAGTAGAAGGAATTGACCTAGTCACACTTCCCAATAAGGAAGAATGCTGTGGCTTCGGCGGTACCTTCGCCATCAAGAATGCAGAGGTATCCCGTGCGATGGTCACCGATAAGACCCGCCACGTCAAGGAAACCGAGGCTGAATACGTCACCGGCGGTGACTCTTCCTGCCTGATGAACATCGGTGGTGCCCTCAGCCGCCAGCGTTCCGGTATTCGCGCCGTTCACATGGCTGAGATCTTGGCTTCCACCAAGGAGCACCCATGGACTCCTACCTCCGCCGCTTACTCCAAGGAGACGATGCTCTAATGACCTCTTTCCTCGATACCACCCCACCGCGCGCGCCGGAAGGCTACGGCAACCTGCGCGGCAGCAAGGCCTTTGTTCCCCTGGCACACGTTGGTCTGAATAACGCCACCCAGCGCCACAACCTGCAACACGCCACCACCTCCATTCGTGAGAAGCGCTCCAACGCTGTGGAGGAGCTGGACGATTGGCAGGAGCTGCGCGCTGCGGGTTCCGCCATCAAGGAAGATGTTGCCGCTCGCATGCCAGAACTGCTCGAGCAGTTCGAAGAGGCAGTCAAGGCTCGCGGCGGCATCGTCCACTGGGCACGCGATGCCAAGGAAGCTAACCAGATCATTGAGGGTCTGATTCGCGCTACCGGCGAGACCGATGTGGTCAAGGTTAAGTCCATGGCCACCCAGGAAATCGGCTTGAATGAACACCTGGAGGCCGCGGGCATCAATGCTCGCGAGACCGACCTGGCCGAGCTCATCGTGCAGCTAGGTGAGGATAAGCCGTCCCACATTCTGGTTCCGGCTATCCACCGCAACCGTGCGGAGATTCGCGATATCTTCGTCAACAAGATGCCGAATACCGATGACACCCTGCAGGCTGAGCCGGCAGAGTTGGCCGAGGCTTCCCGCCAGTTCCTGCGCGAGCAGTTCATGCAGGCCAAGGTTGCCATTTCCGGCGCCAACTTCGGTGTAGCAGAAACCGGCACCATCAACATCGTGGAGTCCGAGGGCAATGGCCGCATGTGCCTTACCCTGCCGGAGACCCTCATTACCGTGATGGGCATCGAAAAGCTGGTTCCTACCTTCCAGGACCTGGAGGTCTTCCTCCAGCTGCTGCCGCGTTCTTCCACGGCAGAGCGCATGAATCCATACACCTCCATGTGGTCCGGCGTTACTGAGGGCGATGGCCCGCAGAACTTCCACTTGGTGCTGCTGGATAACGGCCGTACCGCGGCCCTGTCCTCCCCGATTGGTCACCAGGCTCTCAAGTGCATCCGTTGCTCGGCTTGCCTGAATGTTTGCCCAGTCTACGAGCGCGCCGGCGGCCACGCCTACGGCTCTGTCTACCCTGGCCCGATCGGTATTTCCCTGACGCCGCAGCTGACCGGCATGAAGGACCACAACGATCCTTCCGCCAGCCTGCCTTATGCGTGCTCGCTGTGTGGCCGCTGCGACGAGGTGTGCCCGGTGAAGATTCCGCTTTCCGACGTCATTTTGGAAAACCGCCACCAGAAGGTTACCCACGCCACCCCACCAATCGAGCCGAAGCTCTTCAAGACCATTCAGCTTCTGTGGAGCAACCCGAAGCTGTGGAACAAGGCAACCCACATGGTCGCCTTGGGCCGCATCTTGGGTGGTACCAACAAGACCATCGAATCCCTGCCACTGTTTATGTCCGGTTGGTCTGAAGGCCGCGACACCGCGGTTCCGCCAAAGAAGTCCTTCCGCCAGTGGTTCGAGTCCGAAGAAGGCAAGGAGCTTCTTGCCGAGGCCCGTGAGGAGTCCAAAAAGTGAACGCAAAGCAGGAAATCCTAAGCCGCATCCGCTCCGCCCAGAAGCAGGCTGGTCTGCCCGACCACGTTGATGCCCCGCGCGACTACCACCACGAGGGCACCCTGAACGCGGACGAGCTGCGCGATATGCTCATTGACCGACTCGAGGATTACAAGGCCGAGGTGCACGTCACCGAGGAAAGCGAGCTCAAGCAGACCATCGCCACGATCCTCAAGGACCGCGAGTGCAACGACATTCGTTACGCCGAAGGCATGGACGCCACCCTCTTCGAGGGCTTCGACGCCAAGCCGGACGATAAGGCTGTCGATCCGCGCACCCTGAACGAGACCGACGCTGTGGTCACTTATTCCCACGTCACCTCCGCGCAGACCGGCACCATCGTGCTCGAGTCTGACGAGCGCTGCGGCCGTCGCGCACTGACCCTGGTTCCGGACCGCCACCTGTGCATCGTCCACCAGAATGAGATCGTCTACGGCATCCCCGAGGTCATCTCCCGCATGAACCCGGAGAAGCCAGCGACCTGGATCTCCGGCCCGTCCGCTACCTCCGATATCGAGCTCACTCGTGTCGAGGGCGTACACGGCCCGCGTGACCTCATCGTTGTCATCGTTAAGTAGTACTGCGTAGCCCCTCTCCTGCCCCGGCCGGTGAGGGCACCCACCTACTGTGAATATGATGCCAAAAGCATCAAGAAAGCATAGGCTAGGTCTACCAATTACTTTTATTCTGGAGACCTAACCTATGCTTTTTTCTTCTAAGCTTGCGGCCACACTCGGTGCTGCTGCGGTCGCCATTGGTGTCACTGCGCCGATTGCCACAGCCGCGCCAGCCCCCGCGCCGCAGGACACCAAGCCCGCCATTTCCTGGGAAGACTGCCCCGAGCAGGTAGACGTCGCCAATGCCGAGTGCGGTCGCATCGACGTGCCTACGTACTACGACAACCCACAGGCCGGCACCATTAGCGTCGGCTTCGTGCGCGTTCCCGCCGCCAACCCAGGCGCCCGCCGTGGCGCGTTGTTTACCAACCCTGGTGGCCCAAGTGGCGATGCCTATGGATGGGCCGGCAATACCGCTGTTCCATGGCCACAGGCCGTACGCGATGAGTGGGACACCATCGGTGTACAACCGCGTGGCCTGCCCGGCTCCACGCCTGTAAAGTGCGATGCCACGGCCACCAGTAATCCGCTCCAAGGCAGCCTCCAGGTAGGTAAGCTCACCCGCGATGCCTGCGAAAAGCACACCCCGGGCTATACCAATTCGCTGACCACCGCGAATACCCTGCAGGACTGGGAGATGGTGCGCCGTGCTTTGGGTGAGGAAAAGATTGACATCGCCGGCACCTCCTATGGCACCTACCTCGGCTCCGCCTACGCCACCAAGTATCCGGAGCATACCGGCAAGGTCCTGCTGGATTCGGGTATGAGCCCCAAGCTGGCGTGGAATGGCATCTTTGCTTCGCAACAGCGCGGCTACGAAAAGGGACTGCACGACCTCTTCGGTTTTATTGCCAAAAATGACGCCAAGTACCACCTTGGCACTACCCCACTGCAGGTCTATGAAAAGTGGTCACAGAAGGTAGCCCGCGAGGCCGGCGTTCGCCCCACGGTCTTGCCCCCAAATGCCAAGATTGGTGACCTCCCGCCAGGGCTCGAATTTGCCGGACAGCCTGGCGCGGACATCATGACCGCCACCGGCCCGCTGCGGGTGCAGGCGGAGTTCCTCAGCCAGAAGATTCAGCACCCCAATGCCGTGCAAGTGTCCTCCCCGCTTTTGGGCATGACGCGCGTCGTTGTTCCGGTTCCTGCGCAGTGGGATGCCTTTGCCAAGCACTTGAATGGCAGCGAGCCTTTGGATTCCGATCAGTCCGATCCGGAGGCAGTGCGCAAGGAGCAAGAAGCCGTGGCTCAGGCGATGAATATGCAAAACCTCATCGTCTGCAATGAAAACACCGTGCCGGGCAATCCGCTGCTGTACCCAAGCTACCTGTGGACCAACTTCGTCAGCCTTGATCCCTTCACGCTCATCAATTCCCTCTACGGCTCCGGCGCGGGTTGTGGCGGCCGCACGCCAGTGACAGGCCAGGCACCTCTCGACGGCTCCAAGTTGGCCACCAAGCCCCTCCAGATTCAGGCTACGGGCGACCCACAAACGCCGTATCAGTACCACACCAGCCTCTCGAAGCCGATGCAGTCTCGAGTTGTCACCGTCCATGGCCCTGGCCATGCCCACTTTGCCTCTAAGAACAAGGTCGTTGATGACATTGGCGTGCACTACCTGCGCACCGGTGAAGTCACTACTTCCGACGCCCCCGGGTTGATTTAGTCCCCCACTAACCCATGCGCTAGAATCACATCGTTGGGAATTCTCCCAGAGATGTCTCCGTAGCTCAGCGGATTAGAGCATCGGTTTCCGGTACCGAAGGTCGCAGGTTCGATCCCTGTCGGGGACACACTCACCGCTGACCACCAAGATTTTCTGGTGGTCAGCGGTTCATTTTCCCTCCGGCCAGCTAGTCTTTCCTGGCTGAACACGAGCCTTCTATTGCCACTCCGGGTTGTCGGTATCCACCCCTTGCGCCCTAGCGGCATGCTCAATCGCGTCTGCAAGCCACTGCGCCAACCCCTCCTGCTGCGCCTCATAGTGGGCACGGAAGCGTTCATCAGCCACATAGCCGCGCGAGATTAAGAAGTGTTTCGCTGATGTGACGGGAAAGAAGGCGCTGAGTGCTGCGCGGTGCTTGTCGACGAGCCCCTGGGCCTCCTCCGACCCCGCAGCCACACCGCCTGCTACGGCTTGGGCCAGCTCCTTTTCCACCTCAGCGACGCCGGCTTGCGCATCGCTCCAGTTTTCCTTCGACCAGCCGGCAGTGCGCTGCTGATACATACCCCAATCCTCGCTCGATCCGTAGGCTTGCTCGGCTTCTTGTTGATGCGCGGCGAAGTTGGCATCGCCGACAATCTGCCCAATTTCTTCAGTGGTGAGCTTTCGGTTATTCATTGCATCCTCCATCAAGGTGTCAATTGCTGCCAGCATGTCGCTAAGACTGTCACGCTGCGCGAGCAGGCTTTCTCTTTGCCTCCGTAAATGTTCCAGATCGGAAGCATCGCCATCCAGCAGCCGTTTAATATCGGTCAATTTCATACCGGTAGCGCGGTAGATCAGAATCTTCTGCACGCGGGCGCAGTCTTCCTCGGTATACAGCCGGTAATTGGACCAGCTGCGCCACGTGGGAGATAGCAAGCCTTGTGCCTCCCAGTGGTGCAAGGTGCGCACCGTAATGCGGAAGAGCGCTGCTACCTCGCCAACGGTATAAAGAACTTCATCGATGTCGTCCATGGCTTCATTGTCGCGCCTAACGCCACGTCAGGGTCAACCTCAGAGAAAATCTGCAGAAACTGTTGCCAGAGTGTTGGGTTTATGCAACACTTGAATGCATGACAGCAAACGACGCCCCTGTTTCAACAACGATCCGCGCCGAACGGTTCCGCAGGCCCGGCCCCACCCGTGGATTAATCGCGGCAATGTATGGCTGCGTGGCCGTATCCGCGATTTTCCTCATACTCGCACTGGCGCTTTCTTCTTACTGGGCACTGTTAGGAATGTCTATCGCAATGGTGCTTTCTTGCATCCCCTGGACCATTCTGCGGGTGTCCATTGATTCCAAAGACCGCAAGCCGCTGTCCTCTCTTGATGAGTACGAGGCCCGGGTTCTCGACCAGTGGCGCCGGAAGGCTTTCCAGCTGTCTAACGCGTTTCTTTTTGCCGGCGGTCTTGTCACCCTTCTCGTAGGCAATTGGTTCCTAGGCGGAGGAATTACCGGCACTATTGGCACCAAATATTTACTTGGAGCTGGCTACTACTTGCTCTTTAGTTACTTCATCTCTGCCACCCTGCCCGCTGTCGGCTACGCACTGACCTTCAACCAGAACTCGGAGGACTAACACATGCCCA
The DNA here is from genome assembly GCF_030228885.1 of Corynebacterium sp. MSK195. Classification (NCBI taxonomy): domain Bacteria; kingdom Bacillati; phylum Actinomycetota; class Actinomycetes; order Mycobacteriales; family Corynebacteriaceae; genus Corynebacterium; species Corynebacterium sp. MSK195. Next base: position 190,916 of record NZ_JASPGT010000003.1, read on the forward strand.
CCTTGACCATTGACCACCTCAATAAGTCCTTCGGGGAGACTCAAGCCCTGCGTGATATGACCTTTAGCGTTGGTGACGGCGAAATCTTCGGCTTCGTCGGATCCAACGGCGCCGGAAAATCCACCACCATGCGCATTGCACTTGGTGTGCTGGCCAAAGACTCTGGCGAAGTCTACTTCGATGACGCCCCGATCAATGACGATAACCGCCGCCGCATTGGCTATATGCCGGAAGAGCGCGGGCTCTACGGCAAGGAGCCGCTGCTTAGCCAACTAGTCTTCCTCGGTACGCTGCACGGCATGGATAAGCCCGCCGCCAAGCGCGCCGGAACTGAGCTCCTAGAACAGTTAGGTCTGGGCGAGCGCATGGACGATAAGCTCGATGACCTCTCCCTAGGCAATCAGCAGCGAGTACAGCTCGCGGCCTCCCTTATCCATGACCCAGACATGCTGATTCTGGATGAGCCATTTTCCGGGCTGGACCCGGTGGCGGTCAACGTCATGTCAGACATGCTGCGCGAGCGCGCCAATCGCGGTGTGCCCGTCATTTTCTCCTCGCACCAGTTGGACCTGGTGCAGCGCTTGTGTGACCGCGTGGGCATTGTAACGAAGGGGCATATGGTGGCCGAAGGGGGCGTCGATAAGCTGCGCAGCCAAGGCCCTCCCCGTTTTGAGGTCGCTACCCCAGCGCGCGGCTGGTATCCGGAAGGCACGGAGCTGGTGGCAGAAACTGCCGATGCCGTCGTGCTCGAGGCCGATGAAACCATCGACGACCAGGCAATCCTGCAGGCAGCCCTAGCCGCAGGCCCGGTACATTCCTTCGGACGTAAGATTCCGGATCTCACCGAGCTATTCCAAGACGTCGTCACCAGCAACCAGAACGAGGAGGCCTAAGCCATGCAGTATTCCACAATGAAGACCATCGGGGTCGTAGCCAAGCGTGAGATGGCGGTCGCGCTGAAGTCGAAGATGGTGGTAGGCACCATGCTGCTGCTCATCCTCGGTGCCATTATCGCCCCTATCGCTATCAATTTCTTCAGCGGCGATGACGAACCGGATTCCGTAGCCGTCGTGGGGATGGAAGCGTCTGCTTTTGATGATTCCGGCATCGATGCCACTGCGGCAAATGACCGCGCGGAAGCCCAGCAACTGGTGGAAAATGACGAGGCCGATGCCGCCCTGGTGCCGGCCGAGGATGATGGCTGGGATCTCGTGAGCAAGGGGGATGCCCCAGCATCCGTGTCCACTACCGTCAACCAAATCGTGTCTTCTCAAGCACAAGCAACGGCGCTGAATAAGCTAAATATCGACCCACAGGACCTAGCAGACGCTACCCCATCCACCACGGTCAATCAGGTGAACTTAGAAGAAGAGGACGGCACGGAACAAAAGATGGCCGGCGTAGCCACGGTCCTCATTGGCGCAATGGTGGTCGTCTTTTCCGTCATGACCTTCGCCGGCCTCATTGGCGGCCGCGTCACGGAGGAAAAGTCGTCCCGAGTGGTGGAAATTATCTTGTCTTCCGTGCGTCCGGTGGACTTTTTGGCCGGCAAGATTCTGGGCAATACCATCGTTGGATTCCTAGCCACGCTGCTCATTTTGGGCGGCGGTGCAATCTCGCTTGCTGCGACCGGCCTGGCTAGTGACATCGAGCTGGACTATGGCTTGGTAGCCGTGCTCCTTGTTGGCGAGATTCTAGGCCTGCTCTTCTTTGGCAGCCTCTACGCTGCAGCCGGCTCGATGGTGCAGCGCACCGAGGATCTCCAGTCCACGCAGGCACCTATCCTGTTCCTCGTCTTTGCCACCATGTATGTACCGATGTTCGGCTGGATGCACCTGGACGCCACGTGGATGCAGGTCATGACCTGGTTGCCGCCAGTCTCCATGCTGGTCGCTCCGCTGCAGGTGGCCGGAGGCAACCTCAGCTGGCTAGGCCTTGCCGCAAGCTACCTACTGATGGCCTTGACCACTGCACTTATTATCGTCATGGTTGGCCGCATTTACCGCCGCGCCATTTTGAACAATGGCCGCAAGATGACCTGGCGCCAAGCACTGAGCAAGTAAAAATAATCCGGCTCCCCGCCGATTGTGTGGGAGCCGGATTCTTTTATGTGCCGAAGCTACTGAGTAATGAACTCGTTGGTGATCGGCTGGGTGATGTCCAAGGTGCCGTGCTCGATGTAGTACATACCGAAGAACATGGCTGCCAGCATCACTACGGATAGCAGCATGGAAGGGATCCATTGAAGGAATACGGGAACCCAGCCATTGCCCTTATCGCGAGCTGCCGCTTCGCGCTGTTCCTGAGCCTCACGCTCGTTCATAATGATAAAACCTTTCGATCCACCGAGGATTAACTACGGATATCTTAACAGTTAAGTGCTTACAAGGCCGCATTCCTCGCACTTTTGATTGACACCGAAAATCGGCGATTAAATTCCTGGGTCCTCATCATTGAGCAGCGCCTCTACGAAGGACTCGCGGTCACCAAGCATGCGCTCAATGTCCTTTTCCGCGCCGACGATCCACAGCTCAGTGTCTTGGTCATAGGTGAGAGCGGAATCTGGGTAGGCCTCTAGTGCCTCCTCCATGGCGGCAACCTGGTCCTCGCTAGCTGCGTCGTCCAAGTGCACCTCTGGATCGCCGATGCGCGGGCTAAGCTCCTCCAACGCGGTGATCCCGTAGGTCTTATATTGCTTCTTCGGGTGCTCAAAGAGCTCTTGTCCCATCATGGAGCTTAATCCTTTCCGTGTAGTAGCGAATCGGGCACGTACCCCTCATAGCCCGGGATGTTTTTGACCTGAAGAACTCCGGTGAAAAAGCGCCGCAGCGCCGGTACGTCTTCGGGTTGCAGATGGTCAAAGACCATACGGCGCACGGATTCCACGTGCTCCGGAGCGGCACGCCGCAGGTGTTCTAGGCCAACGTGGGTCACGCACACGTTGATGCCGCGAGCATCTTCCTCGTCCGGTTCTTTAGTGAGCAGGCCGCGCTTTTCCATCCTGGTTACTTGGTGGGAGGCGCGGGAGCGATCCCACTCCAACTGCGTGCATAGCTCGTGCAGGCGCAGGCGTTGTTCCGGTGCCTCGGACAGGGCTACGAGCACGGCGAACTCGGAGGCAGATACCTCACCGCCGGCCTTAAGCGTCTCATCCATTCCCCTATCGATCTTGCGCACGGCGCCAAGGAGCAGGCGCCATAGCTCCTGCTCTTCGTCGTCTAACCAGCGAGTTTGATAAGGCATGGCACTAGGTTACCCCTTTGAGCGCGGCAATGTCGCGCTCACTGCGTCCCGGTACGCGGGAATAGCGTTCCGGCATGCAGGTAAAGACCAATACCTGATTGTCCCGGCCCACATGGGAAAACAGCGTGGCCATAAGTTGCAGGCGGTGTGCATCAGTAGAGCCCAACGCGTCATCCACAATGACGGGAACCGACTCCGCCCCCACTAATTGCGCAATGGCAAAGCGGGTGAGGATGGCCAATTGCTCGCGGGCACCACCGGAGAGGCTGGCTAGGCTCACCGTCTCATTGTCCTGGGTACGGGTGGTCACGCGGAGGTCGTCATCGAGATCGAAAGTGATGTCACCGCCGTACACAGTGCGGGCCAGCCGCGACAGTGCAGCCACGAAGGGCGCGGCGTAGCGCTGCCGGGCGGCATCGCGATGCTTGAGCAAAAGTTCTCGCAGATAGCGGGCGGCTTGCGCACGTTTGTCCACGCTTTCATATACCGCCCGCGCCATCTCCACCGCCGCGGTGGCCTGTTGGGCGCGCTCGGCGGCACCGGAATGGAAATTCACCTCGCTAGAAAGCCGGCCAAGATCCACCTCGCAGCGTTGGATGCGGTCGGTGAGGTAATCCAGGTGGGACTGCGCGCCTTCTACCAGGGACTGCGCGGTAGCAAGGTCAACGGCTTCCATTTCTTCGAGCTGCCCGCGCAGGTCTCCCACGACACCTTCTAGGCGGGTGACCTCGGCACGCAGGTCCTTGTCGGCGGCGCGTTCGCGCGCGGAGGCAAGGTCTCGAGTCACGCGCTGCGCGTTTTCGCGGGCCGCGGCAAGTTCGGCATCGAGGCGCACAGCCTCGTGAGCCAGGCGGCTTTCGCGGTACGGCACGAGTTCGCGGTCGAGCGCATCGACCTTTTCGCTCGCGGCTTCCTCCGCGGCTTCGGCGGCGGCGAGGTCTACCTCTTCCACGTCCGCAAGGTCCGCAATCTTCTCAGCTAGCGCAGCATGCTGGGCGCGTAACTCGCTCAAATCATCCGGTCCCAGTTCCGCGGCAAGGGCACGGGTGGCGGCATCGAGGGCATCGTTCTGTGCACGGTGCGCCTCATGGGCTTCCTCGGCCGCGGCCACTGATTCTACGCCGAGGGTATCGAGCAGATCCCGCAGCCGCGTGCGCGCCTGTTTCACATCACGCTGGGTGTCCTCCGCGGAATAGGAACCGGCCGAGAAGCGGGCAGTGATATCGCCGATGGTGATTACACGGGAATCGACAAGCTCGACGGCGGTGTCCTCCCCCACCTCGATGTCCTCGCCATCGACTCGGATGCTGGAGCCAGCAGGCCCCGAAAAATGCACCTTGGCGGCGGCAGCTTCGTGCAGACGCTCGGCTACCGACAACGCCGAATCCGCTTTATGCAGGCCGGTGATATCGGCCCCGGTGACCTCGCGGCCGCGCTGAGCGATGGCCGCACGTGCCTGGTCTACCTCGGCGGCTAGGCCGTCAAGCGATTCCAGACGGGTGCTGAGCTGCTCAAACTTCTGCTTATCTTGCTGGCGGCGCGCTTGCTTAAGTGTGCTGCGGGCCGCCGCATAGTCCTCTTTGGCCTCCGCCAGGCGCTTTTCTAATCTTTCCTTCTCCTCGGCCTCCTCTTTAGCCTTGTCCTGCGCGGCGGTGAGCTTGTACTGGGCAGCCTCGGTAGCCCTGGCAGATTCCTCGGCGGCGGTAACGAGCTCGCCGCGCTCGGTGACTGCGGATTGCGCACGAGCGAGATCGTCCGAGGCGCGCTCAAGCGTGGCTTTATGGGAGTCCAGCTTGGCCTGCGCGGTGGCGGCTTCCTTGGCCTGCGCCTGTTTGTCGGTGAGATCGGCGCGGGCGGCGGGGAGCTCTGCTTCAGCGGCGACTTGGTCGCGCTCGAGTTGCTCGTAACGCTCGACCACGGAATCGAGCTCGCGCAGTACGCGGGTGGCTTCTGTGTATTCCTCTTCGGCGCGAGCTAGGGCTGCGGCGGATTCCTTGTACTCGCCTGCCGGATTACCCTTCGCTGCAGTGAAGTAGCGCTGATATTCCTTATCCACTCGGGCCAACAACGCGGAGTCATCGCCAGAGACTTCTTCCTCAGCCAGGCCGGATTCGCGCTCTAGCGCCCGGGTTAGGCTAGGGATGCCGACGGCAGAAATGGCCTCGCCGGTGTCGTCTTGGCGCATAAAGAGGGCGTCGACAAGCGAGCGATCCAAGTGCTCCGAAAGGATGCGATCCAGCTCATCGTCGGCTTGGCTGCCGGTAAACTGCGCCGGCCGGGGTGCGGTGATATTCAGCTCGCAGGACTTCTTGGATAGCCAGCGTTTGGCAATGCGGAAGCGGTACTCGCCTACGCTTAGCTCGGCCGTAACTTCCGGGGCAACGTCCTTGCCCACCGGCTGCAGGGAGCGAATGCGCTTGGAGCGGCCGCTGTGCTTTTCGGTGAGCACCACGTCGAGTGCCTCCACGATGGTGGACTTGCCGGCTTCGTTCTCGCCATGGATGACCACGACGCCGGTCTCGGGAAGCTCATCGAGGACCAAGTGCTCAATGCCGCGGACGTTGGTGAGTTCTAGGCGGTGTATGCGCATTAGGACTGTCCCTCCAGGCGGAATAGCAGGTTGGCGGCGTCGCGGGCGACGGGATCCTCGCGGTTTTCCAACAGTTCATGCAGCGCCTCGGCCGCGTAGCCGGAGATATCGAGGCTGGCTAGTTCTTCCTCGTTGGGCTCCAAGTAGAGATCCATGGTGCGCTCGCGCGGGCGCAGGGAGGCAAATACGGCTTCGTACTCATCCAGGCCACGCTGCAGGCGGGCGTGGGCCTCGACTCCGAGCGTGCCGCGCAGACTATATTTCACGGCTGTGCGTACCTTATCGGGGTACTCGCCTAGGCGCGCGAGGAAGCGTTCCACGTCTTCGGCGGAATCCACGGCGGCATCAATGGTTTCAAAGGTCCAGCGGCCAATACGGCGCTTGTCGACGTCCACCTTATCCCCCACGCGCACCACCAACGCATTGCCGGAATCGGCCTCGCCACCGCCGGTGCTCGTTTCCTTATAGTCCGTGGTTTCCGGACTGCCGGAAAACCACACCCGGCCGGTGGTGCCGAGGCTGGCGGTGGAGTGGGTATCGCCCAGTGCCAGGTAGTCGATCACCCCGCGGTCCAGGCAGCCCTCGACAAAGGCAAGGTCGATGGTATCGGCGTCATCCTCGCCGGAGCGGGAATCCACTTGGCCGTGGCCGACGGCGATGCGAATGCCCGCGGCCGGCTCCAACGCTTCGAGCGCTTGGCGGACCAAGTCGTGGTTCGCGCGCTTGGACAGGTACGGCGCGCCGACCAGCTCCACGCCGGGTGCGACCTCGATGGGCTCTGAGTCTGCGATGACGTGGACATTCTCCGCGCTGGTCTTATAAAAGACCGAATCCGCCACCAGCGGGTCGTGATTTCCCGGCAGGACATAGACCGGCACCGGCAGGCGCTTAAACATCTCCGTGGCGCGGGCAAGGATGTCGCGCGAGAGGGCATTGTGCTCAAAGACGTCGCCGGCCACGACGATGAACTCCGCGCCGGTCTCCTCGGCCAGCTCGCCTAGCCGCACGATGGCGGCCTCGCGGTCATCGTTAAAACGGCCTTGTGCTTCCCCCTTCAGAAACCACCGGGTCATGCCCAGCTGAAAATCGGAGGTATGGATAAACGTGGTAGCAGTCATTAGTGCGAGAGGTGGTAGTAGAGGTCTTCAATATCGGATACCGCGCGCAAGAGATCCAGGTTGGTATGCGAGACCGAGCGCATGGCCTTGCGCAGCAGGTCCGGATCGGAGTCATCGATGGCCGGGGCGACCTTGGGCTGCGGCAGCTTCGGCAGCTCGCGGCCGTTCCAGAAAATGTCATTCTTTTCTTCCTCGGACAGGTCGCTCGGGGTGAAGCTTTCGCGGCTTACCGCCTTGGCCTGCTCTAAGACCATACGTTCCAGCCGGGCAAAGTCCAGCCCGCGCATATTAAAGATGACGGCCGGGTCCGCATCGGCGCGAGTGGCGAGCTTATCGCCCACCGCCACGATGTGCTTGCATACGTACTCGCCGTCGGGGCAGTCACAGGTCAGGCGCAAGTCTTCGGCCTCGTGGGCGAAGAGGGTGTCTAGGGCGGCGTCGGAAAGCATGCCCTTGCGCGCATTGGCCACGGAATTGGGGGTGCGGGCGAACTCGGTGGCTAGCTGGGCAATATCGTCGTTATTGCGGTACGGCAGCTGGATGAGCACCGCAAAGGGCTCGTTCTGGGAGCCGGCCACGCGGCCATGGATGGCGCCGTTGCGCACCTCGAGGCCCACGACGTGACCGCCCTCCGCGTACTGGCGGCCGCGGGTAATCCGGCCGCGATCCGCGCCATGCGAGGTAAAGGCCGCGATCCGCGAAGCCGTAGTGGACAGGATGCGCCCGCTGCGGTCTACGTGATTGACCTCGGCCGGGGTGCTTACTCGTTTGCGGGTGCCAAAATTGGCATAGATGACATTGTCGTCGCCTTTGACGGCCATGGATTACTCCCTCCCCCGATAGCTCATGAGTGCGGCCAGCTGATCTGGGTCTAGCTCGGTGAGCCAGCCCTCGCCTTCGCCCACCACGGCGCCGGCCAGCTGCGTCTTACCGTCCAAGATATCCTGGATGGATTCCTCCAGCGTACCTGCGGTGATCATCTTATACACCTGCACATTGCGGCGCTGGCCAATGCGGAAGGCACGGTCCGTCGCCTGGTTTTCCACCGCCGGGTTCCACCAGCGGTCCATGTGCACGACGATAGAGGCGGCCGTGAGGTTCAAGCCAGTGCCGCCCGCCTTGAGCGACAGGATCATCGCCGGCGGGCCGTTTTCGGACTGGAAATCTTCCACCATCTGGTCGCGCTTATTCTTGCTTACCCCGCCGTGGAGGAAAGGGATCTCCCGGCCGAGCTGGTCGCTTAGGTAAGGCTGCAAGATGTCACCAAAGGCCTTGTACTGGGTAAACACCAGGAGACGCTCGCCGGATTCGGTGGCCTCGTCCACGATGCGCATGAGCTCTTTGACCTTGCCGGAGCGGTGCTTTCCCTTGAGCGCCACCGGTGAGTTATCGCCTAGGTAGTGCGCGGGGTGATTACAAATCTGCTTGATGCGGGTCAGCGAGGCTAGCACGAGCCCGCGCTTATTGATGCCCGTCGCCTCCTGCAGGTCCTTTTTCACCTGGTTGACCAGTGCCTTATATAGGGCGGCCTGCTCGGTGGTCATGGATACGGTGAGGATCTGCTCGGACTTTTCCGGCAGGTCATCAATGATATTCGGGTCCGTCTTGACGCGGCGGAGGATAAACGGCGCGGTGAGCTGGCGCAGGCGCTCGGACATTTCCTCGTCATTATTGCGCTCGATGGCCTTAGCAAAGTGATTGCGGAAGAAGGAGGCGGTGCCCAGCACGCCGGGGTTGCAAAAGTCCAGGATGGAGCGCATCTCCGAGAGGCGATTTTCCACCGGGGTGCCGGTTAGCGCCACGCGGTGTTCCGAGGGCAGCGAGCGCACGGCCTTGGAGGAGCGCGTCGCGGAGTTCTTGATGGCCTGGGCCTCATCGAGGACTACGCGCTGCCAGCCGACTTCGCCCATGTCCTTAAAATCGCGGCCCACGGTGCCGTAGGTGGTAATCACGAGGTCGGATGTGGCGGCAGCCTGGGCGAAGTCCTCACCACGCGGGCGGCTGGGACCGTGCTGCACCATGACCTTGAAGTCTGGGACGAAGCGTTGGGCCTCGCGGGCCCAGTTGCCCACCACGGACGTTGGTGCCACCACAAGCGTGGGACCGGTCTGCTCACCGCGGTCCTTCTCTACCGCGAGGAGGGACAGTAGTTGGAGGGTTTTGCCGAGCCCCATGTCGTCGGCAAGCACTGCCCCTATGCCACTGCGCGACATCCAATACAGCCAGTCGACGCCGCGGCGCTGGTACTCGCGCAGCTCCGCGTGTACGGATGCGGGAATCTCCACGCGCTCTGGGGCAACCTTGTCCACCCCGCCGAGCAGCGCCGTGTGCCAGGTGCTGCCGGTGAACTCAATGGGCTCTTGGGTCATGGACTCCAGCGCCAGCTCGCGCAGCTCGGCGACGGTGACCTGCTCGTGCTCCTCACCGCCCTCGTTGAATTCTTGGCGGCGGCGCTCCACATCCGCCATCAGGGCTTCCCACCCTGGCTGGTCGAGCTGCTTGGCCATCTCCGCGGAGGCGGCTAGCTGCTCGAGCTCCTTCTTCTTGCGAGCTATGGCCTTCTCCCGCAGCGCGTCCATGTAGCCGGAGACTTGGGAGACGACCTGCTTATCGGCCATGACCCACTTGCCGCGCAGCTGGATGAGGCCGGACTTGGAATTGACCAGGTCCTCCATCTCTTCCTCGGTCAGCTCCACATCGCCCACGGACATGCGCCAGTTATAGTCCACCAGCTTATTCATGCCGATGTGCTTCTTCGTGGCGGCCTCGGCCGGATCGCGGGCCTCGTGGGTTTCCAGCTTGGCCTTAGTCTCCATCTGCGCCCATGCTTTGGGAAGCATGACGGTCACGCCGCTGGCTTTGAGCTTATCCGCCTCGTGGGTAATAAAGTGGGTGAGCTGGTGGGTTTCAAGGTAGACGTCCCAGTCGCCGTCGCCAGGCTGCGGCAGTTGCGCGGTCTCCCCCAGCGTGGGTGCGATGCGCACGGCTTTGCGGTGGGCCTCGCGCAGCTTTTCCACACTCGCCCTATCCAAACTCTGCGCCGACACCGGCCGCGGAGAATCCGTACCCGAGCGAACCCGCACGCGCACTGGCCACTTGGCCGTATCCGGGTCATCGTCAAGCGGCTCCTCCACGATGTAGACCAGCTGGAGCTCTACCTCGTAAATGGAGTTCTTCCACTCATTGAGCCCGCGCAGCAGCTGCGATCGCCCCCGTCGGATCGGCCGCGTATCGAGCAGGGCGCGAGCAAACTCGTGCCATGGCATCGGCCGCGGCGCCTCCGCCACGGGCCGCAGCTCGCGGAAGGCAATCCAGTGGGTGAGCTCATCGGCCATATCATCCGACAGCGCACGGTTATTCACGTGCAAGATGCCCGGCGCGGCCGCCATCATCTCCGCGAGCCAGCCGCGCTCGCCCAAGCCGGAGGCCAGCTGCCACATGGGGAACCACTCATTGGCCTGGTAAGCCAGCCGGAAGGTCACCCGCCCAGCGCGCACGAACTTGCACAGGCCGCTGTAGGCATGGATCAGCCACTGGAGGTCGGGGGCAATGGTGGCGGGCGGCTTGTGGTTCAGGTGCTCCATTTGGGCAAGCGCCGCCACGGCCTCTTCTGGGCCAAACATCGCCATCGGCACCATCAGGGAGACATCCTTGCCCTTGGGCGTACGCAGGGAAACCCGCGCCCGATTGCGGAAGGACTTTTTCCCCAAGATGGACTCCACCGCCGGCGGAAAGGTGCCCTCAGGAACAGCGTTGGGCATGACGATCTTGTGCCCTTCTACCTGTTCAATCCATAGACCTAGTCCCGTAACGGGGAGCCACAGTCCATGCACGAGGTAAGAAGCCATAGCCGCCAGCATAGCAGCCCATTTGATTTTGTTACACGCTCGTTATGTTCCGTTCTTTTCCCAGTTGAACGACAGAAAATCCAAACGGAGATCTGCGCCACACCTGTATTTTCGCTTGGGTTAACCTTGTGACCTCGTTAACGTAAGAATGTCCTTTACAAAATCTACAAGGAGCAAAACGTGCAAGAATCAACTTGGTACGTCATTGCGATGATCGTGTATCTCCTCGCAATGGCAGCCATTGGCTATTGGAGCTACAAGCAAACCGATCAATATGACGATTATGTTTTGGGCGGCCGTGGCCTGCACCCATTCGTAGCGGCACTGTCTGCCGGCGCCTCCGACATGTCCGGCTGGCTGCTCATGGGCTTGCCAGGCGCACTCTTCCTCTCCGGCATGTCCGAGCTATGGATGGCCATCGGCCTGCTCGTTGGCTGCTGGGCAAACTGGAAGTGGGTCGCGCCGCGCCTGCGCTCCTACTCGGAGATTGCGGCCAACTCAATTACCGTGCCGTCCTTCTTTGAAAACCGCCTGCACGATAAATCCCGTCTGCTGCGCATTATTTCCGCAGCCATCATCATCTTCTTCTTTACCTTCTACGTCTCCTCCGGCATGGTCTCCGGCGGCCGCTACTTTGAGTCCACCTTCGGTGGCGACTACCTCACCGGCATGCTTGTTATTGCAGCCGTGACCATCTTCTATACCTTCGTCGGCGGCTTCTTGGCGGTGTCCTACACGGACGTCGTCCAGGGCGTGCTTATGTTCGTCGCCTTGATGATCGTGCCAATTATGGCAATCGTCTCTCTCAGCGATCCTGCTTCCATCTTCTCTTTCGCAAGCAATAATGCCTACGGCACCGATGGCGTAGTGGAAAATGACAACTACTTCTCCATGTTCGCGGGCGTTTCCGCTGGCGTTATCATCGGCAACCTTGCCTGGGGCCTGGGCTACTTTGGCCAGCCGCACATCATCGTGCGTTTCATGGCGCTGCGCAAGCCTTCCGACGCCCGCCAGGGCCGCTTCTACGGCGTCACCTGGATGGGCCTATCCGTCATCGGCGCTATCTTCGTCGCCCTATCCGGTACCGTTTACTTCACCCAGACCGGCCACAGCATCACCGACCAGGAGAACTTCGAAACCATCTTCCTGGATATGGCGCAGGCCATGATGCACCCACTGCCCGCAGGCTTCGTCTTGACCGCGGTTCTGGCCGCCATTATGTCCACCATGTCGTCCCAGATGCTCGTCGTCTCTACTTCCCTCATCGAGGACCTCTTCCTCATCTTTGCTAAGAAGAAGCCAGGCGAGCAGGTCCTCATTAATCTCTCCCGCACCGCCATCGTCGCCATCGCGGTCATTGCCGCCCTGCTAGCAATCAACCCATCTGACTCCATTTTGGGTCTGGTTGGCTTCGCTTGGGCAGGCTTTGGTTCTGCCTTCGGACCGATCATCCTGCTCTCTCTGTACTGGAAGCGCCTCAACTCCGCCGGTGCCATTGCCGGCATGCTTACCGGTGCCATCGTTGCTATTGGCTGGGGCATGTCCCCGCTTTCCGACGTCCTCTACGAAATCGTCCCAGGCTTCTTCCTGGCCCTCATCGTGGCGGTTATTGTCTCCAAGCTCACGAAGGAGCCTAAGCCAGAGGTTGTTGCCGAATTCGAAGAGTCCACCAAGCTGGCCAAGCTCGTGGAAAATAACTCCAACCTCGACTTCGAGGAAGCCGCAGAAAAGGTCACCGATAAGTAATCGGAACCAACGCGGACTCCTCGCAGTCCAATAGGACATGAAGTCCTATTACCTGGCCGCGCTATCATGCATCACCGTCCTCATCGGTGCATGGTATGCGTGGCCTTTTCCGCGTTTTGACGTCACCACGCTCCCCTCCCGCCCCGAAGCCGCCGGCTACAACCGTGAAGACTTCGGCATCTGGCAACCCCATGGTGCCTGCACCACCCGCGAGGTCATTCTAGAAAGCCAATCCAGCGATCCCCTCCACGTCTGCCACGCCCGCAGCGGGACTCTGTATGACCCCTATAGTGACACCACCATTCCCGCTACCTCGCCTATTGAGATCGACCACATCTTTCCCCTCTCCGCGGCCTATGACCTTGGCGCGTCCGAGTGGGACCGCGAAACCAAGGTCCGCTTTGGCAACGATCCGCTCAATCTCGTAGCCACCAGCCGCGAGCTCAACCAAGAAAAGTCAGACTCCCTCCCTGCGGATTGGCTTCCTCCGGCCAATCGTTGCGACTATTCGCGCCGCCTCGCCGACATCGCCCGCAAGTACGCCCTTCCCCTCCCTTCCAAGGACGTGCGGGCGATGCAAAGGCAATGTCGGTTAGCCGTACTCACCGGAAATTGATTAGGGTTGACGTGGCAACTTTCCGCGATTGAAGGGTTCTTTCAATGACTTCTTTCCTTGTATTCCTCCACGTGGCCGCAGCCATTCTATTGATCGGCCCGGTATGCGTATCCACCTCTAGCTTCCAGACCCAAATGGCCAAGGCAGCACAAGGCGACCACGCGGCGCTCGGCTCCGCTCGCGCCCTGTATAACATCACCAATACCTACGGCTACATCTCTGCCATCGTGCCTATCCTCGGCCTCGGCGTATTCCTGTCCGATATTGACGCTTACAAGTCCGCGGTCAATTTCCACATCGCCATTTTGGTTGCCATCATTGCATGGTGCCTGCTCTTCTTCGTCATTCTGCCAAAGCAGAAGAAGGCAATGGCCGCCCTCGAGTCCACTGAATCCTTCGACTACGCGGCAGCAAAGAAGCCGCTGTCCGCATTCGGCGGCGTGTTCAACCTGCTGTGGATTGTCTGCCTTATCCTGATGTACGTCAACTTCTAAGTGGCCTTCTAGAAAGCCATTTACTCCTCTGGGACAGTGTCTTCACTGTCCCTTTTCTCGTTTTCTAGCTCTTCCTTCAGCTTTTGCGCATCCTCGTGCACATTTTGCCGACGCCGCTGCGTCGCCTGTGCCACAGTCTGCGCCCATCTCCGATTCTTCGGCGCGAGCGGTCCGCTGGCTTCGTCATAGACCCAAGTCGAGTCTTCAAAGAGCCAGACGACGTCCCCGCTAATCGGGTCTTTGATATAAAACGCCCGCCCATCAGTCTTAATGTTGTGGTGATGTTGACACAGGCAGGTCAAGTTCGCCGCCGAAGTAGGTCCTCCGTCAGCGAAATCATGCCGATGGTCCATCTGGGAAGCCATCGCCGGCCGCGTACATCCGGGCCACCGGCAGGTTCCATCGAGCCCTTCCACAAAGGCGCGAATATGCGGCGGCGTGACGTAGTTTCCGCTTTCATCTTCTGCGGCCTTCTCCATGTCGCGGACGGTCGTGGCCCGCGATTGCATGTCATCGGCAACCTCCGGTGAAACCCACCCCAAGCTTTGGACGAAGGCCGGAGCATCCGGCAGATCGCAGCGGTACATATTGAGCACCACCTTCGCCTTGGCTTCGGCCTCGCCGGTGAGCAACTCGACCGCAGCCTGAGCCAAGGAAATGTCCTTCTCCGTGGCCACACCGCGAATATTTCGGTCGATGATTTCGGCAGTCTCTAAGCCCACATCGAGGCAAACGGCGGCCCACTCCCCGCCCGTGGGCTCGAGGTGATAAGTCTCTTTGCGGCGCGGGTCGCGTGCGGCGATGGTCGGATCAAGGCGGACAATGAGTTCCCGCAGCTTTCGCCGCAGGTTGCGATGGGACGGTAATTTTTGGTTAGGGCGTTTGGGGGTGAGGTAGGTGGTTAATTCGGCGTCGATAAGCAGGCATTGTTCGGCGTCAACCTCGCCCAACTTGGACAGCGTCTGGTCGATGGTAATTAAGCGATCTAAATCTAAGTGGTAGTGCTCTTCCTGCCGGGCTTTAAGGCGCGGCAGCTCCTGTAATCGCTCAAAGGCGAAAATGATATTTCTAATTCGGGACTGCCGCGTTCCGGTGAGATCTGACAGTGATTGGCTAATTATTTCGATATCATCATCCGGGTCTGGATGCAGGCGCTTCCAGAGGAGGTATTCGGCCTTGCGGATGTCTGTTGCTGCTTGTGAGGTGGAATTTGCTGGATTGGTATTGGCAAAGTAGGGCGCATTCATGGACTTCCCCCGCAGAAGTTTCTCTAGAACATGTTTGCGCTTTCAGTATACAAAACCCCTCCGACACCCTACCCCCGTTTATAGTAAAAACGCAGGTCAAAGGGCACGAAAAAATGGGCCTCCGAAGAGGCCCATTGAGTCGAAATTGCTAATCGCGCCAGCGTCCACCGCGCTTGCGTCCGCCACCATGGTCACGGCGTGGCGGGCGGCCGGTGTCCTTTTGAATCTTGATCAGCTGGCCGGAAATGCGGGTATCCTTCAGGCGATCCAGCACCGCTGGGTCGAGGTTCTTTGGCAGGTCAACCAGGGTATGGCCCACCGCGATGGTGATGCGGCCGAAGTCCTTGGCTGACAATCCGCCTTCATTGGCGATGGCACCCACGATAGCTCCCGGGCGCACATTTTGCCGCTTGCCGACATCCAGTCGGTACGTCTCAAAGTCTCCGTCCGGCCGCTTGGGGCCGCGGCCCTTGCCGCCGCCCTTGAAATCACGCTTGCGATCGTCGCGGCGGTCGCGGTCTCGCTTCGGCTTAGGAAGCGGCTTGTCTTCCATCAGGAAGTTCTTGCCACCCTGCAGCATGACGGCGAGGGCTGCAGCAATGTCATCCATGGCCGCGTTATTGTCCTCGGAGTACTTGCGCACCAAGGTGCGGAAGAAATCCGCCTGCTTATTGTCCATGGAGTTGGTAATGGACTGCGCAAACTTTTCCTTGCGCTTTTCATTGACCTCATCGACGGACGGCAGTTCCATCTCTTCCAGGCGGGCGTTGGTCACGCGCTCGATGGAGCGCAACATGCGGCGCTCGCGCGGGGTGACAAACAAGATGGCTTCGCCGGAGCGTCCCGCGCGGCCAGTGCGGCCAATGCGGTGCACGTAGGACTCGGTATCGTTCGGGATATCGAAGTTGACCACGTGGGTGATGCGCTCAACGTCAAGGCCACGGGCGGCGACGTCGGTAGCCACGAGGATGTCTAGGCGGCCATCCTTAAGCTGATCGACGGTGCGCTCACGCTGCGCCTGGGCGATATCGCCGTTGATGGCGGCGGCGCTGAAACCACGGTCACGCAGGGTCTCAGCCACTTCTTCGGTCTCGTGCTTGGTGCGGCAGAAGACGATGATGGCGTCGTAATTGATGACCTCGAGGATGCGGGTGAAGGCATCCATCTTTGCCCGGTGCGGGATGAGGAGGAAGCGCTGCGTGATGTTGTCATTGGTGCGGCGCTCGGACTTCACCGTGACCTCGGCGGGGTTGTCGAGGTACTGCTTAGAAAGGCGCCGGATAGCGTTCGGCATGGTGGCCGAGAAAAGCGCCACCTGCTTGCGGTCCGGGGTGTCCTCCAGGATGCGCTCGACGTCTTCCTGGAAGCCCATGTTCAGCATCTCATCGGCCTCATCGAGGACGAGGAACTGCAGCTGGGACAGGTCCAGCGAGCCCTTCTCCAGGTGGTCGATGACGCGACCTGGGGTACCCACGATGACCTGGGCACCGCGGCGCAGACCGGACAGCTGAATGCCATAGGCTTGGCCGCCGTAGATAGGCAGCACCTCGACGCCCTTGAGAGACTCGGCGAAGGATTGGAAGGAGTCCGCCACCTGCAGGGCCAGCTCGCGGGTTGGAGCGAGCACGAGGGCCTGCGGATGGCGGGCTTTGGTGTCAATCTGCGACAAAACCGGCAGCGCAAAGGCTGCGGTCTTGCCGGTACCGGTCTGGGCAAGGCCGACAACGTCGCGGCCTTCCATCAAGATTGGGATGGTTTCTTCCTGAATGGGGGAAGGCTTGGTGAAGCCTACTTTCGCAACGGCCTCCAGAATTTTCTCTGGCAGGCCAAGATGCGCGAACCCCTGGGAGTTGTCGTTGGCTGAATCTTGGGACTCAGCGCCGGTGTCCTCAGAAGTATTCGCAGCCCTGGTGTCCTTGGTGACACCTTGCGAGTTGTCCTGAGATTCCGACTTATTAAAATCTTCCGGCTCGTTGACGCCGCCGGTGGCGTTATCGGTAATGCTCATTGCTTCACCAACCCTACGCGATTGCCGGCCCAAACTCCATTGCGCAGCTCCACGGCATACTTGGCCTAGGCTTCTTGCAATGTTCGATGTAGTTCTAGAGCAAAAAGGCCGCCGGCTAATTCAGATAGCGGCGGCCATTTGGAGGAACGCTATGCTCCCGCGACGAAAGTGCGGTAGCTCAGTGGCATGCCTGGGCGGTAGGCCAGGTGCACGGCGCTGGGTGCGTCGAGCACGTGCAGGTCCGCGGCGGCGCCCTCCACGATGGTGCCCTTAGCGGGGCGGCCCTGCGGGTCAAGGCCGTTGCCCACATTGTGGCGGCGCAGGGCGGTTGCTCCGCCGGTGGTGGCGGCGTGGATGGCCTCGTCGACAGAAAGGTGCTGCTGGAGGACCGCGGTGGTCACGCAGTAATTCATCGAGGAGGTATAGGACGTGCCGGGGTTGAGGTTGGAGGCGATGGCGAGGGTGGCGCCGGCGTCGAGAAGCGTGCGGCCCGGGGCGAGCGGCTCGCGGGTGGACAGGTCACAAGCCGGCAGCATGGTGGCCACGGTATCGGAATTAGCCAGCAGCTCTACGTCCTCGTCGCTGAGGTAGTTGACGTGGTCTACCGAGGCTGCGCCCAGTTCGACGGCGAGGGAAACGCCCGGCCCCTCGCCCAGCTGGTTGCCGTGCACGCGCAGGCCCAGGCCCAACTTTTTACCGGCCTCCAGCACGCGGCGGGATTGTTCCTCGTTGAAGGCGCCGCGCTCACAGAAGACGTCGATCCACTGCACGTAGGGAGCGACGCCCTCGAGCATGGGGCCAACGACCTCGTCGAGGTACTCCTCCGCATCTGCTCCCGGCGGGACCAGGTGCGCGCCCAAGAAGGTCACGTCATCGACGTGGCGGGAGGCTACCTTGGCGGCCTCCACCTCGGACTCGGTATTGAGGCCGTAGCCCGTCTTGGTCTCGAAGGTGGTGGTACCACCGCGGCGGCCGGCGGCCACGCGGTCCGTCACCAGCTTGTCCAGGCGGTCGGTGCCAGCCTGGCGGGTGGCATCCATGGTCACCGCGATGCCGCCTGCCTCGTAGGAGCCGCCGGAAATGCGAGCCTCGAATTCGGCGGAGCGGTCACCGTCAAAGACCATATGGGTGTGCGAATCTACCCAGCCGGGCAGGACGGCGCGGCCCCCCAAGTCCACCTTCTCGTCGGCCGCCGGCGCCTCGGAGGCTGGGCCGACCCAGGCGATGGTGCCGGATTGGGCGATAATGGCGGCGTCGTTAAGCGTGCCACGCTCGCTGACCGTACGGAGTTCTGAAATGCCGGTAAAAAGTGTGCTCATCTAGTCCCTTGCCTTGAATTCCATCGGAATGCGGACGCCGCGCTCGTCGGCGACCTCCTTCGCGCGAGTGTAGCCGGAATCGACGTGGCGGATAACGCCCATGCCCGGGTCATTGGTGAGCACCGCGCGCAGCTTGGCCGCGGCGAGCTCGGTACCGTCAGCAACGGTGACCTGGCCGGCGTGGATGGAGCGACCCATGCCCACGCCACCGCCGTGGTGGAGGGAAACCCAGGTCGCGCCAGAAGATACGGCTGTCATGGCATTGAGCAGCGGCCAGTCAGCCACGGCATCGGTGCCATCGAGCATGGCCTCGGTTTCGCGGTACGGGGAGGCCACGGAACCAGAATCCAGGTGGTCACGGCCGATGACGATCGGCGCCTTGATCTTGCCCTCGCGCACCAGGTCATTAAAGAGCAGGCCGGCCTTGTGGCGCTCGTTGTAGCCCAGCCAGCAAATGCGAGCCGGCAGACCCTCAAACTCGACGTACTCCTCGGCGGCGTCGAGCCAGTTGTGCAGGTGCTCATTGTCCGGGAAGAGCTCCTTGAGTGCTTGGTCGGTGACCTTGATGTCCTCCGGGTCACCGGAAAGCGCGGCCCAGCGGAAGGGGCCCAGGCCCTCGCAAAAGAGCGGGCGGATATAGGCCGGAACGAAGCCCGGGAACTCGAAGGCGCGCTGGTAGCCGGCCTTGCGGGCCTCATCGCGGATGGAGTTGCCGTAGTCGAAGACCTCGGCACCCTCATCCTGGAACTCGACCATGGCCTGGACCTGGGCTGCCATGGATTCGCGAGCCTTCTTGGTAAAGGTGGTCGGATCCGCCTTGGCCTCGTTGTGCCAGTCTTCCATGGTGATTTCAGAAGGCAGGTAGGACAGCGGGTCATGTGCGGAGGTCTGGTCTGTGACGATGTCTACGGTAAATTCCCCGGCGCGCTGGCGGCGCAGGATCTCCGGGAAGACTTCAGCGGCGTTGCCCACAAGACCGACGGACAGGGCCTTCTTGTTTTCCTTGGCGTCCAGGACCAGCTTGAGGGCCTCGTCGAGGTCGGTGACAACCTCATCCAGGTAGCGCTTGTGCTGGCGACGCTTCAGGCGGGTCTCGTCCACGTCCACGATGAGGCAGGCGCCGCCGTTGAGGGTAACGGACAGCGGCTGTGCGCCGCCCATGCCGCCGCAGCCACCGGTCAGGGTGAAGGTGCCGGCCAGGCTGCCGCCGAAGCGCTTCTTCGCCACGGCAGCGAAGGTCTCGAAGGTGCCCTGCAGGATGCCCTGGGTGGCGATGTAGATCCAGGAGCCAGCCGTCATCTGGCCGTACATCATGAGGCCCTCGTCCTCGAGCTTGCGGAAGTGCTCCCAGTTAGCCCAGTCTCCCACGAGGTTGGAGTTAGCGATGAGCACGCGCGGTGCCCACTCGTTGGTCTTCCAGATGCCCACCGGCTTGCCGGACTGCACCAGCAGGGTCTCATCGGACTCGAGGTCCTTGAGGGATTCAACAATGGCGTCGAAGGCTTCCCAGCTGCGTGCTGCGCGGCCGGTGCCGCCATAGACCACAAGGTCCTCGGGGCGCTCGGCAACCTCGGGGTCGAGGTTATTCATGAGCATGCGCAGGGGCGCTTCGGTCTGCCAGGACTTGGCGGACAGTTCGGTTCCGCGCGGCGCGCGTACTTCGCGTGGTTGAGACATGGGCTTCCTTTCGTCGTGCTTGTTCGACGCCTTCCCAAGCCCCCTAGGCCGGTGTCCCGGGGCTGTCCCCGAGGACTTGTTCAGCGTCACATGTCACAAGGTACTGTGACCTAACCCTGTGTACCATGCCACACAAACCCCAACTGTCTCGTATATGAGACACCCGCGGAATGATCTACGATGGCCTGCATGCGTCGGTTCATCCCCCTCCTTTCCGTGGCCCTCCTCGCCGCTTGTTCCACCCCCGCCGAGGAACCGCAGCCGCCCCACTATGTGGCGCTGGGAGATTCCTATGCGGCCATGGGCTCGACCACGCTGCCACTGGATCCGCCCAATACCTGCGTGCGCGCACAGGATTCCTACCCCGAGCTCGCGGCCAAGGAAATGGACGCAGAGCTCACCAACGTCGCCTGCCAGGGCGCTAGCACCCTCGACATACTTTCCTCGGCCGGCGAGCACCCCGCCCAGGTGGACGCCCTACGCGAGGACACCGACCTGGTGAGCCTATCCATCGGCGGCAATGACGCCAGCTTCGTGCGCCTTACCCAGTGCGCCACGGACGATATCTGCCAGGCGCAATCCGGCGCGCAGATTGATCTGGAAATCCGCGATCTGCCCCGCCGGCTCGACAAGGTTTACGAGGAGATTCACCGCCGCTCCCCTAATGCGAAAATCCTCGCTACCGGCTACCTACCACTCATTAAACGTGGGGAGACCTGCCCCTACATAGAAAAAATCCCGGCCAGTGACCGGGATTGGTTGGCAGGCTCCATCGAGCGCATCAACCAGGCGGTGCGCGAGGCCGCCGAGCGCAATGGGGCTACTTACGTGCTTGCCGACGCCGCCCCTGACCACACCGCCTGCTCCCCCTCGCCGTGGGTGGATTTTACGGGCGAGGACACTAATTCCTTTCCCATGCACCCCACCCACGCAGGACAGGTGGCGATGGCCCAAGCCCTTAGCCGCGCAGCTTTCCAGTAGCGTCCTCGACGGAGTCGATAAGAGCGCCCTCCTTGACTAGGCGTACAGTCTCCTCGATTTCCGGGGACAGGTAGCGGTCCACGCCGGGGCCCTCCACAGTCTCGCGCAGCTTCTCAATCACCGCGCCGGTTCCCTTGGCCGGGGTACCCTCGCGCATATCGATGGCGCGGGCGGCGGTGAGAATTTCTACGGCGAGCACGCGCTGCAGGCCATCAACGGCCTTGCGCAGCTTGCGGGCTGCGGACCAGCCCATGGACACGTGGTCTTCCTGCATGGCCGAAGACGGGATGGAATCGGCCGAGGAGGGGTTGGCCAGGCGCTTCATCTCACTGACGATGCCAGCCTGGGCGTACTGGGCAATCATGTGGCCGGAGTCGACACCGGGGTCATCAGCAAGGAAAGCATTCAACCCGCGGTTGCGCGCCGGATCCAGGAAGCGGTCGGTGCGGCGCTCGGAAATGGACGCCAAGTCCGCGGTGACGATGGCGAGGAAATCAAGCGCATAGGCCACCGGCGCGCCGTGGAAATTGCCATTGGAGACTACCCGGCCGTCCTTGGTCACCACCGGGTTATCCACGGCGGCGGCCAGTTCGCGCTCGGCCACCTGGGCGGTGTGGGCCAAGGTATCGCGGAACCCGCCGGCAACCTGCGGTGCGCAGCGCACGGAGTACGCATCCTGCACCTGGTTCTTCTTGAACTCCTCGAGCGCGGCCTCCAGGATCTCCGAGCCTTCAGCCACCTGGAGGATATTCGCCGCGGCATCGGCCTGGCCTGGGTGCGGGCGAAGCTGCTGCAGGTCATCGGCAAAGACCACGAGGGTGCCGAGCAGTCCTTCCACGGTCATAGCAGTAGCGATATCGGCGGTCTTTGCGGCCGCGCGCAGGTCAGTAATGGCCAGGCAGAGCTGGCCGAGCATGCCATCGGTGCCGTTAATAAGCGCAAGACCTTCCTTCTCGCGCAGCTGCAACGGCTCGATTCCGGCAGCGGCCAGGGCGTCGCCCGCATCCTTAAGCTCTCCGTTGACACGCACCTCGCCCTCGCCCAGCAGGGCCAGCGCGCAGTGAGCCAGCGGCGCCAAGTCGCCAGAGCAGCCCAGCGATCCGTACTCGCGCACCACCGGAACGATGCCAGCGTTCAGCGCCTTGGCATAGGTTTCTACCACCACGGGGCGCACGCCGGTACGACCGGTACACAAGGTGGACAGGCGCAGCAGCATAAGCGCGCGGATGACCTCTTCTTCCACCTCCGGGCCAGTTCCCGCAGCATGCGAGCGCACCAGGGAAAGCTGCAGCTGGGCGCGCATCTCCTCTGGGATATGGCGGCGAGCAAGCGCGCCAAAGCCGGTGGAAATGCCGTAGACCGGGGTGGGATCTTGTGCTAGTTCTTCCACGCGCTCGCGGGTAGCGGCTACCTCTTCTAGGGCTTCAGGCGCAATCTCCACCTGCGCGCCATAGCGGGCAACGGCAACAACATCCTCGATGCTCAGCGCGCCGACGTTTACGGTCACGGTGGTTGGGTAGGCGTTAGGCATGGCAAATACTCCTCTAAATAAGGGATCAACAATTGTGATGTGTCGCGCGACAGCCTAACGCGATGAATGTATGCTACCTCACTTTTTGCGATTGCGGTACATTTTGGCCGCGACCTTGTCCGATACCTCTAGCAAGGCCCGAATAGCGGCGTCCACCTTCACATCCGGCGTCCCAACCGGATACGTCACCGCCACCGCCGCTGCAGGGCGGTCCAAGTGATCCAGGATGGGCGCCGCTACAGAGGCCTGACCGCGAGTAATCTCTTCGATCTCTTGATCCCACCCGCGTGCAGCCACCAAACTCAAGCGCTTTTTCAATGCAGCAAAGCCGCTACCTCCCGCAGTATCAAAGGCGGCGCGCACCTCCGCATCAGGCAGATGCGCCAGCATCACGCGCCCGGACGCCGTTTTATGTGCCTGCAGGCGCACACCCACCTCAGTGACCAAGGAGGTAGCACCCACCGCACGCACCTCTTGCAAATACAAGATTTCCGAGCCTGCCATACGTGACAGGTGCCCCGATCCACCCACCAGCGCCGCACACTGTTCCAAATCCCGAGTGGCCATGCGCACCAAGGGCTGCTGCGTTACATAGGCCGAAGCCATGGAATACGCCGCCAGACCCAGTCCATACGTCTTGTGTTCCGGCAAATGGGCTACAAAACCAGCATCAACCATCTCCGCCAGCAGGTGGTACGTAGATGAGCGCGGCAGGTTGAGCTCACCTTGGATGCGGGCGGCGGATATAGGGACGTCGATGGTGGATAACAGCTTGAGAATCTCCATCGCATGACGCGCCGCAGGGACTCTGTTGGTACTCACGGAGGGCAATTTTAAACACCATGGCGGCGGTTATCAGTGCAGCACACGACCCCAAGTCTGAAATTCCAGACAAGTAAATATGCTGCAGACCACACTTTTAACAAATGGAGACTTAGACTACATAAAACCTTTCATACGTTAGGAGATGCCATGTCCCAACACGGCCTTAAACACAGGCACCTGCACTTCATCGCCCTTGGATCCGCGATCGGCACCGGACTGTTTTATGGTTCAGCCGGCGCCATCCAAGCCGCCGGCCCCTCTGTCCTCGTCGTCTATCTCCTCGCCGGCGCGGTGGTGTATTTCATGCTCCGCGCCCTAGGCGAAATGGCCGTTCGCCACCCCATCACCGGCTCCTTCGCCGGCTACGCCCGCATGTTCATGGGCGGATGGGCCGGATACATCACCGGCTGGATGTTCGCCTTTGAGATGGTCATCGTAGCGCTTGCGGACCTCACCGCCATCGGCGTTTATATGCGCTTTTGGTTCCCAGACGTCTCGCAGTGGGTTTGGGTTGCAGCCACCTTGCTCATCGTGGGCGGCGCAAACCTCGCCACCGTCAAGGCCTTCGGTGAACTAGAATTTGCCTTTACCATCATCAAGGTCGGCGCCGTACTCGCCATGATTGCCGGCGGCCTTGCGGTATTAGCCTTTGGGCTTTCTGATGCCCACACCACCGGCCCCGTCAACCTCGTCAACGACGGCGGCTTCTTCCCCAACGGTCCCACGGGCATGATCGCTTCTTTCATCCTCGTCCTCTTTGCCTTTGGCGGCACCGAAATCATCGGTGTTGCCGGCAGCGCCGCCCAGCACCCAGAAAAATCCGTCCCCAAAGCAATCAATACGGTGCCCATGCGCATCCTGCTTTTCTATGTCCTTGCCATCGCCGTCATTCTCATGATCACCCCATGGCGCGACATCACCGGCGAGCAGTCCCCCTTCGTCCAAATCTTTAATACCCTTGGCGTTTCCTGGGCCGCAGGTTTGCTCAACTTCGTGGTCATTACCGCCGCTTTATCGGCCATTAACGCCGACCTCTTCGGTGCAGGACGCGTCATCACTGGCCTTGCCCACCAAAAGCACGCCCCTAAGTTCATGTCCAAGGTAGTGCGTGGCGTACCCGTAATGACCACCATCATCCTCATCGCCACCATGATCATTGGCACTATCCTCAATGCCCTCCTGCCGGAGAATGTCTTCGAGGTCATCGCCTCGTTAGCTACCTTCGCCACCGTGTTTGTCTGGCTTATGATTCTGCTCGCTCACCTATACTCTCGGCGCGGAATGAGCACACAAGACGTAGCGAACCTCAAATACAAAGTTCCCTTCTGGCCCTATGGTCAGTACCTGTCCATCGCATTTATCCTCATGACCTTCGGCATCATGGTCTGGCAAGAGGAATACCGCATTTCCCTCGTTGTGGGTGTGGCCTTCATCGCCATTATGACGGCGGTTTATTTCCTCACCAACCGGTACGAAGTAACACATGAGGATGAACCCACCGAAGAGCCAGAAGAACTCGTCGTTTCCGCCTAACATCGAAAACCATGAACACTGAAAAAGCTGAACTTTTCACCCTCGCCCCCGAATGGTCCGGCCGCTCCGATGGCCCGGGACCAGAGCACGCGCGCTGGCATAGCGTTATCAATCAATCCACCGACTCCCCCGCCCCCGTAACCCTCCTAGGGTTTGCCTCCGATGAGGGCGTGCTGCGCAATGGCGGCCGTCAGGGTGCAGCTGCAGGCCCGGCCGCACTGCGTTCCGCGCTGGGTTCCTTGGCGGTACACCATGCGCATGCGCTTGCCGACGCCGGCACAATCACCACCCAAGCCGACAACCTCGAAGGCGCCCACGATGCGCTCTCCGATAAGGTGCAGGAACTCGTCGAAGCCGGCACCCTCCCCATCATTCTGGGCGGCGGTCACGAGACCGCCTTCGGCTCCCACCGCGGCCTCTACCGCGCGGTAGGCGCCACCAAAATCATCAACCTGGACGCCCACTTCGATCTACGCCGCGCGGACCACGCCACCTCCGGCACCCCGTTCAAGCAGATTTCGGAGCTCACCGATGACTTCGACTACACCGTGCTGGGCATCTCCCGCCCCAATAACACCGCGGTGCTTTTCGACGAAGCCGAGTCCCTCGGTGTGGCCATCACCCTAGACGAAGAGCTGGTCAACCTCTCCCCGGCCGAATGCGGCGAGCTTGCCGCCCGAGCCACCGAGGGCAAGGACAAGGTCCACCTATCCATCGACCTCGACGTCCTGCCAGCATCCACCGCGCCGGGCGTATCCGCCCCGGCGTCGCTAGGCGTCAGCTACGAGCGCATCCGCGCCATGGCCGTGGCTATTGCGCGAACGGGCAAGCTAGCCCTGGTGGACGTCGTCGAGCTCAACCCCACCTTTGACATAGATAACCGCACCGCCAAGGCAGCGGCGCGGCTTATCGATGACATCGTCACGGCCCACCTCGGGGCCTAGCGCTTAGCTCAAAACAGCAGGTGGGCAATCGGCGTGGCGATGAGGATGGTCAGCGCCACGCGCTCAAACCAGATGATGACCAGGTGGGTGAGCTTCACCGGAATCTTGGTAGCCAGGATGCACGGCACCAGCGCGGAGAAGAAGATGATGGCGGAGACTGCCACCACGCCGATGACGAACTTGACCACCATGTTGTCGCTGTCTGCCACCGCGGTGGCGGGCAGGAACATCTCCGCAATACCCATGGCCGCGCCCTTGCCGGCCTGTACCGGCTCCGGCAGCTGCACCACCCACGCGAATGGGTAAAACAGGTAGCCAATCCACTCGAAGATGGGCGTAAAGCGCGCAAGCAGTAGGCCAATAAGGCCCACCGACATGATGGAAGGCACGATGGCCGCCGCCATGCGCACGCCATCGCGCAGGTTCTCCCAGATGGACTCCCACAAGGACGGCGCGCGCTGCAATGCCAGCATTGCTTCGCGCCACGCGTTCTTGATGCGCGAGCCCTCCACCGGCTTTTCCGGGTCTGGGTGTGCTTCTGCAAAGTACTCATCTGGAATGGTGCGTAGCGGCGGAATGCGCACGGTAATGGCCGTCACCACAAAGGTCACGATGAGCGTGACAATAAAGTAGGTGCCCCAGATTTTCATCAGGTCAAGCTGCTTGGCCACAATGACCATGAAGGCCGCAGAGACCGTCGAAAAGCCGGTGGCAATAATGGCCGCCTCGCGCCCGGTATAGCCGCCCTTTTGGTAGACGCGGTCCGTCACCAAAATGCCCAGCGAGTACGAGCCCACAAACGAGGCCACCGCGTCAATGGCGGATCGTCCTGGCGTCTTCCACAGCGGCCGCATGATGGGCTGCATGAGCACGCCGACAAATTCCAGCAGGCCAAAGCCAATGAGAAACGCCAGGAAAGCACCACCGATAGGCACGATGAGCCCCACCGGAATCGCGATGGAATTCCACAGGAACGGCACTAGGTCTTCATCGCCCAACACCCACGGCAGCGCATCGATGACCATGAGGAAAGAGATCACCGCACCCACAATGTTGAGCACCGCAAAGACCGCCTGCAGCGCACTTTCCTTAAACGCTCCGGTGGTAAAACTGCGCACCGTGCCATAGACGGCAAGAGCAAAGATAATCCACGGCACCGCCGCTGGAATCCCCTCGCGCACCATGGTGACCATGTGGTCCAAAGGAATGGAGCGCTTATCCTGATACGTCACCGGCAGGAAGAATACGAACGCGCCGATGGCGCTATATAAAAAGAGTTTCCACCGTCCCCCAGGCTGCGGGATTTCCCCGTCATGGCTCTGGTGCGAGGTGTAGACAGATTCGGTAGAAGTCACAGTAAAACCGTCTCCTCAAGCTTGCATACAAAAATCAAGCCCGCGTGACAGCCTTACGCGAACATTGGGGATATGTTATCTAAGTAACAGCTCACTGTCTAGATGTTTCCGAGATCCAAGGCACAATGGAGTCATGTCTAACCCCATTCGCGTCGTTGGCGCCGTCTTCGTTGATGAAGAACGCACACAGCTTTTAGCCTTCCGCAAGAAGCCTGGCACTTCCCTTGCTGGCATGTGGGAATTTCCCGGCGGCAAGATCGAACCTGGCGAAACACCAGAACAAGCACTCGCGCGCGAACTTAAGGAAGAACTCGGCATTTCAGCCACCGTCGGCGAAGAAGTAACGACCACCGTTCACCATTACGATTTCGCCACCATCGAGCTCACCACCTTTTACTGCACCACCACCGCCTCTCTGCTAGCCGACAATCTCAGTCTCACCGACCACGACGCCACGCGCTGGGTCAACATCTCCGACGCCCTCGAACTCGAGTGGGCTCCGGCGGACGTGCCTGCGGTAGAGCAGCTCTGGGCAACGCCGCCCAAGCAAACAGTGTTTATTTAGCAAAATAATTATGTAGAAAAGGCCACAAAATAATTTGAATAATTGCCTGTGGGCTATTTAAACCACCGCTAATCTTGAATTGTCTTAAAGCAAGTTTGCTAAATTTGCTCACCAATTCCCCGGAGAAAAAATGACTGATAATTCGACTACTGCCCGTGACCTCAAAATCGAATGGCTTTTAGAAGAAATTCGAAATGCCGTCCGTACGGGAGTTTCTGTAGATGCGGCAGTAGAAAGGATTTCCAACAATCCTTTCGTCAAGCCCCCAGAAGAGCTCCTCAACGAAGCACGAATCATCTTTCTCCAGAATGCCGGGCAAATCTCAAAGTTTAAGGCTGTCGACTCCCTAATTCAGGATGAAGTGGATTCCGGCGATTGGTATGACGGCCCAGACTACGACAACCACATTTATTGGCCGCATGTAAAGGAAGTACTTCAACCCAAACTCGGCAGTGCGCTCGACGAAGTCGACAAAGCATCGAGCAAAGTGCTTTGCTCACTTCGGCCGCCCGCTGAAGATACGTTCGATGTCCGTGGCCTAGTACTCGGCTTCGTTCAAAGCGGCAAAACTACGAACTTCATATCTTTGATTTCTAAGGCCGCAGATATCGGATACAGGCTAATCATTGTCCTGGCAGGTATGACGGATAATCTCCGTGTTCAGACTCAGAAACGTATCAATGAACAACTCATCGATGAAACACCGAACTGGGTAAAACTCACCGATATCGATAGCGACTTCAATGCTTCGCAGTTCAACGCGAACAATCGGAATTCGGATACCCTTCTTGGGGCGCCGGCGAACCGACATATCGCAGTTGTGAAGAAGAACGGCCATATTCTTACTGCTCTGAATAATTTCCTCCAGGGCGCAAAAATTGCTACTAAAGATCTTCCTATTCTCGTCATCGACGACGAATCTGATCAGGCTTCTATCAATGTATCCCCCAAGGCCAGAGCCGAAGCCTCAAAAATCAACGCCCAAATCAAAACGCTTCTGCGGAATCCTAAGACGGCATACGTCGCGTATACAGCGACTCCTTTTGCCAATATCCTTATCGATCCAAATGACACCACTGATCTCTATCCAAAGGACTTCATCCATGTACTACCCAAACCGGAAGGATATTTCGGCACAGAGACTATCTTTGGCCGTGAGCCACTAAATGGCGAAGACGCCGAAGAGCTGGATGGTCTGTCTATGGTGCGGACGATCGACGAAGATGAAATCGGTGCGACACGACCTCCAAGTGGAAAGAAGGGCTTCGAAAACTGGGAGCCTGAAATTCCTAAGTCCCTCGATGAAGCAATTCGCTGGTTTATCCTCGCCACTGCAGCTCGCCGTGCGCGTGGGCAAAAAGATGCGCATTCATCGATGCTGATTCACACTGCAGTACGCACCGCTGCCCATGAGATCTTGCACGAATTAGTTCAAGAACAAGTGAAGTTCATCGCGCGAGCGCAGGACGACCCAGAGATGCTTAAGCTTCTCGAAGCACAATGGGTTTACGAGACCGAGCAAGTTTCCGCAGAAGCACTGGGATACGAGACTCTGACATTTGAGGAAATCAAGCCACAAATTTCAGACGCCCTCAAAGCAACTGAAGTAGTAATGGACAATGGTATATCCGAGCAACGACTTCAATACGAAGACGGGAAGCCGAAGACTGTTATTGCAGTCGGCGGCAATACTTTGTCCCGAGGTCTGACTCTAGAAGGCCTCGTCTGCAGCTATTTCGTTCGAAACGCTACTGCCTACGACACCCTTCTTCAGATGGGACGCTGGTTCGGTTTCAGAAACGGATACGGTGACCTTCCGCGAATTTGGATGACCGAAGATCTCGAGAATTGGTTCCATGACCTTGCTTTGGTGGAAGCGGACTTGCGAAAGGATCTAGCGCGTTACGCCGATGACGGCGAAACCCCGCTTACATTCCAAGCCCGAATCCGCACGCATCCGTCGATGGAAGTTACGGCTCGTGCAAAGCAGCAGAATAGTCGCCCAGCAGTAGTCAGTTATTCAGGCCAGAAAGTCCAGACGATTCTCTTCCGCCACAAGAATAAAGACTGGCTATCCCAAAATATTCAAGCGTCGGAATCCTTGGTCCAGGACATTCAAGGCAAGGGTCTAAAAGAGCATCAAAAGAAGAACGGTACTAAGTTCTTCAAACAAGTCCCTCCAAGCGTCGTTGAAAAATTCCTAGACGAATATGCCATCTACGAGGAATCCACTCTTGGCCGAAACAATGCGGAGCTGCTCAAGGCATATATCAAGAAGGAACACTCAACAGGCTCTATCCGAGCATGGGATATTTCCTTCTTCGGTAGGTCTGGCTCAGACAATCCTAAATCCATCGATTTAGGATTGACCAGCGAACTCAACTTGCTCAATCGTTCCCAGATGGTGGTTTCAGCAAGCCCGGATGTCGCTAACATTAAGACCCTCGTCGGTTCGCTGGATCGCTTAAATAGTGCCGATCTGGATAAGCCGGCGTTGCAGGAACTAATCGACGAGTTTGAAACACAGTCGACCAAAGCTGAAACTAAACTCCTGAAAGCGTACGAAGCAGCTGTAGGCACTGACGTCGCCCATTTAGGCATCTATGCCATCGATCCAGATTCAAAGACAAGTCAGTCGTCCGACTTCGTACACAAGTCCGGCAAAAACGTTGGAAAACTCATCACTCCGAGAAATCGACGTAAGGATTTGAATGCTGAGGACGTAATGATCGGCATCGGTCTCTTCTTCCCGACTTCGAGCAACCCAGATCCTGACGCTGAATATGTAAGCGCCCAGGACTTCCTCGATGCCGAAACCATGGAACAAGTCGCCGAAGCTGAAAGCGAAGTTCTTCAAGCTATCGAAGGTGAGGAGGCCTAGAAATGTCAGTTTTGAGCAAATCAGAATTTCTATTTCAGGCGGTTTCGAAGGATCAGAACCTCAACAATGGCGAGGAATGGGCACTAAGTACTGGTGTAGAAATTTCTGCCGGCGCCGTTCAATGCTTTTCCGATTACTCGGGAAAAATTGGCCTGATTATACCTACTTCCCAGGAGGAATTCGACACCTTCGTCGATGACAGGAAGAGCAAGGCAATTCATCTGACTCGTCGAAAGGTCGTCAACAATGGAATCGACACCGACTTCCAAGCACGACTGATTCTTCGGGATTTGAATCAACGAAGCATCTTTTATTTCTTTGTAGATGAGCTTCTAGGTTTCCTCGACGGGAAAGAAAACGCATCAATCACTGATGTGTCGGCTTTCCTTGCGAAGTGGCGTCACTTCTTCTCCAGCGATAAGCAGTTCGTTATCGATCCGCAGGTTGAAGTTGGGCTCCTCTGCGAACTAGAAGTGCTGCTCGGTTTGCTTCATGATGAAGTGCCCAATGCCGTCGAATCTTGGTACGGCCCAGAAAAGACGCGTCACGACTTCCTGCTTAACGACTGCGCGATTGAGTGCAAGGGAACGGCATCTGCGGACAGAATGTTGGTATCTATCCACGGCAGGAACCAGCTGGAAACCCCTAACAATAAACCGCTATACCTCGTATTTCGTCGATACAATCGCCATCCTGACGGAGCGCTATCGATTCCGTCCCTCGTTGAGGAGCTTCAGACATACTCTGCTTTCAATATTGAAAGCTTCACTGAAAAAATGTACCTCCTCGGGATAGATGTTTTCGATGAAGCACATTCGAAAGCCTTCAATAACTATTTCGCGGTTGACGTCCATGAATTTGAAATCACTGAGGAGTTCCCACGAGTGGAGGTCAAAGACCCCGCGAACCGAATCTCCGACCTCCAATACAAAATTGACCTAGCCGGCCCAAGTTCTATCCCTGGATACCGGCCAATCCCCTCATTCATTAAGTAACTCATGCCTTTTCACCACAAAAAGCCATTCGATCCTTCCGGCGATGTCTACGCAAACTCCGTAACTCGAACGATGAAAAGCCAGGCTCTTTCTGCTTGGGACATGTTCACCCGCGAGACTTTGCAAAACAGTTGGGATGCCCGCGATCGTGCATCCCACGATGACGGCGTCACTTTCGCGATCGATTTTGTAGAGCTGAACCAACATCAAATCGATTGTTTAAAGAACGATGTCTTTGGCAATGACTTTGTCGGAATTCCGCAGCTTGAATCCGCGCTTGAGTCAGGCAGTCTGTCCGCACTGACTGTTAGCGATTCTGGAACGTACGGGCTTCGCGGCCCGAGTATTGCAACAGCTGCGGTAGACGGACCTACCGATTTCAACTCATTCGTTAGGAACATCGGTCGAAGCGACACCAAGAAGGTAGCCGGTGGTACTTACGGCTTCGGCAAAGGCGTCTTCTTCATCGCCAGCGAAGTTAAGACTATCGTCGTCTACACGCGAACCATCGATGAAAATGGTCAGCGTGTTAATCGACTCATCGCCATGTCTAATGCCGATGACTTTCAAGCTGACAATATCGCTTACACCGGCCGGCACTGGTGGGGAGAGCACGCCGTTGAGGAAACCGGCACTGACCGCACCGAGTTTGCTGAACCCTATACAGGCCAAATTGCCGATGCAATTGCAGCAGTTTTGGGCCTCGACAGCTACTTCACCGAAGATCGGCAGACCGGTACTTCAATCATGATTTTGAATCCTGATCTCTCTGTCCAAGAAGACCAGGTTAAATCCGGCCTAGACAGCGGCCGCATTGTTCTTCAACAAATCGCAAGTTCCCTTACTCGTTGGGCTTGGCCACACATGATTGATATCGACACGGGTATGGATCCGATCGAATTCAGTGTTTCCTACAAGCGTGAGCAAATGAAAATTCCCGACCCAAAAAAGGATCAAGGCCTCCGTCCTTTTGTAATGGCCTACTCAGAGGCAGTTTCTAATCCAAAGCCGCCGTCAAATGTCTGGAATAACAGCTACTTTGGTCGTCTAACGACGATTTCGGGCAAGCGTCCTAAGAAGGATCTAGGCACGCTGGCGATCGTGAGTTTGAACGATGCAATCTCTTCTGAGCAAACTGTCATCGGACAGGATATTTCCAACCACGTTGCCACGCTGCGAAATCCCCGAATGGTCGTCGAATATTACCAAGCTCCAGAAGCTGCAAACGGAAAACCGTATTGTGGAGTCTTTTTGGCAGACCCCGAGGCTGACCGCGTATTTGCCCGAAGCGAGCCGGCTGCGCACCACCAGTGGAACCGTGAGACGATTGCCCACGATGTAGAGCTTCTAAAAGAGTTTTGGGGAAGCACAAACAACCCTGTCAGTGTCTTCTTCACGAGACTGCGAGAAATGCTTCAATCAGTCGGACTTGAGAATGCCCGTCCCACTCGAAGCCAACACTTTCGCTCAGCGGCGGAACTGTCTAGTTCCCTAGGCACGCTAATTTCTAATGCAGAAGGCGGTACCAGCAACCGCTATATCAAGCCAAAGCTGAAAACTGTTCAACGCAAGAAATCCTCCTCGCGCGCGACTGCAAACTCTGAAATCGATTCCATTCGAAAGGCAGAAGGCGGAAAGCACACAACGTTCAGCGTCGATGTACAAATTCCGTCTAGTAAACTGCCCGCGGGATTGACGATTCAACCCGCAGTAAACTCCGATAAAGGTGACCTTTACGAACAGTTGTCGAAACTAGGCGTACCTGTTCCGAAGATTGAAAAGATTGCCTTTACGGCAGACGAAGAAAATACAGCATCAAATGCATTAGCTTCCGCTGATGCACCGATCCTGCTCGAATCGCCAGAGGCTTCGTTGCTAGTCGACGTTTGGCAACCAAACGACACCGCCGTCTCACTTCGATTTGAGTTCGAGTACAACCTAAAACCTAATTCGATTGTGATTGGAGAAAGCACAGATGAGTAACGCAGTCAGTTTTGGCTACAACCGTCCTTCCCAAGACTCCATCGAAATAATTGATTTCAAGGTCGTAATCGACGGAGAAGCATTCGACAGCAAAACGGAAGAGCTCCCGACTTGGGATTATGAATCCAAAGTGGAAGTCTTCGCAGAATTAGATTTCGACTTCGAGCGGTTTACCAAGGAAGCGGGGTTCATTTCTTTCGCTGCTGATGAAGACTTACCGGAATATTCAGGGCTAATCTCTTGGTCCTGCAACAAGACTAGGCAACGCGGTGCAAGCCCTCGCCAATCGCTTCATGATGGCAAAAATACGCTGCACTTTGAGCTGGACAGTTTGTTGCTCGGCGGAGAACTTCAGATTGCAATCAACGTCGACCTCGAGACTCCAGGCGTAGCCTACGAGGACTTAATTCCGCCAGAGCGTCCTGGGTCGCGCCTATGGGCCAGCTATCCACTTCGGATTCGGTTAGAGGGCGATGGGTCACAAATGTCCATCACTCCCCTGGATTTCAAAGAAACCGGAATTCGCCCGCAAATGGCAATGTGGAAAGTGCAGGTTTCTCCTGACGTTCTCCTGCCTGTTCAAGCAGGCCTGAGAATCCTCATCAACACAGCTCACCCCACTAGCCGCAGAATGCTTGAAAAGGGTTCTGGCAAAGAAAAACAGATGTGGGAGCGTTATCTCCAAACCGACATTGTTACGCAGCTTCTCCTGCGCGCTCCAAGCTTGGACGAAATCGAAAACTTAGAAAGTCATAGCCTGTTTTCTGGCTCGCTGGCAGAAAGCATTTTCAATCTCGCCCAGGCACTATTCCCGGAGAAGCCATACGCCGACATCGCCAACGATCCATCCACCCTTTTCGCGACTGTCCAAGCGTTTACTTTCAAGGAATCCAAATAAATGGCAATCACGTATTTCCCACGACTCACCAACTCGGTCGCCATTTCGTTAATCGGGGATTTCTCTCGATTTAACGACCCAAGTGAACTTACGCAATTTGCCGCCACGCGACATGAAATGCAGTATCACGATCCACTTGCGACCTTACTCGTCGAAGAGTCGGAGCTGTCAGAGGTACGAAAGAAAATTGTTGCGCTCGCAAACGAACTTGGTTTTCCAGAGCAATTGGGGCGTCAGGCGGTAAGAAGCTTCGACCAACCAGCGGCTGACATTCTCTACAACAGTATTGATCTAGTTCCCGCCGAAGCAGCGAACGGAGAGATCTGGAACTTTCTAACTCTAGCGCTGCTTCCTGACATAGCTGCTTGGCGCTACCCAAATGTCGATGCAAAGTATGATTTCGAGCGTTGGCTCGGCGGTGACCGAAATGTTTTCCGTAAACTCTGGTGGCGACAAGCCACGCTAGGAAAGACCCTTAACGAAAAGATTGGTGAGGACGAAGCCGTAGGCGTCATGGAGCGTCCGAGCTTGTCTGCCAATCCTATAAATGCGCGCGCAATCATTTCGGCTTTCGATGAGGTTTACAAGCATCACACGCAACTTGCTCGCTCCGAGGTCATGCGTCTGGCCGCTCTACACGTCCGGCGCCTAGTGCCATTGATAGACTTTGATTTTTACAAGGAAGACGAACTGCGAGAGTTACTAATTCCAGTGATCGAAAATTCCTGCGTTGAATACGAGAACGAAAAGCGGACAAAGGAATAATGAATCAGATTTCTATCGCTCCCTCTGCACGCCGATTGACTACCTCCCTGAGAGATATCGGATACAGCTTTGAATCTGCAGTTGCAGATATTGTCGATAACTCAATTGCTGCCGGCGCCACAAAGATAGCAATCGATATCGAATTCGACGGCAAAAATTCCTCAGTCATCATTAAAGACGACGGTGATGGAATGACTGCGCAAGCAATCGACGAAGCTATGCGATTTGGTAGCCGACGTAGCTATGCCGACCAAGAACTGGGCCGTTACGGCCTAGGCCTGAAGACAGCATCGCTCTCGCAATGCAAGCGTCTTTCAGTCATCAGTAAGTCGAGCAACGCTCCACTCCAAGCAAGGATTCTTGATCTGGATTTCATCCAGACAGTCGACGACTGGGTCACACTTGATCACAGTGAAGAGGAAGAAGTAATTGCTCTCGCCGCTGAGCACTTCGGTGAAAGCGGAACGTTCGTCATATGGAACAAACTAGACCGACTGCTGCCAGCCAAGTCTCCTGACAGTGGTTGGGCAAGGCGCCGTATCGAAAACCTTGCTCCAAAACTTTCTTCCTACTTGTCGATGGTTTTCCACCGATTCCTTTCCGGCGAAGCCTACGCAAAGGTGGAGATTCAAGTTAACGGAGAATCGCTGAATCCTTGGGATCCTTTTGCACGCTCCGAGCCTCACACTCAGGAGCTCGATTCAGACGAATTTGAAATCGAACACGGTGACATCACAGGCACCGTCACGGTCAGGCGATTCCTTCTACCCCAGCGAAGCGAATTTAGTTCTCGCGAAGCTTTCGATGCTGCCTCCGGTATCGACAAATGGAACAAGCAGCAAGGTCTATATATCTATCGAGCTGACCGCTTGGTCCAATGGGGCGGATGGTCCAAAATCCGCACGATTGATGAGCACACCAAGCTGGCTCGGGCATCTGTCGATTTCGGCACCACCCTTGACGACGCGTTCAACATCAATGTCGCCAAAATGCGGGTGAATCTTCCGGGCCAGTTACGCAAAATGCTTGCAAGGCCAGTCAATGAGCTTTGCATTGCAGCAGACGCTGCTTACCGTCGTGAGAACGCGCGGAAACTGGTAGACGAGGAAAAACTGCCTGAATTCAAACCTGACTTTGGTGGAAGTGAGTCCGGTGAATCTATCGGCCTAGCTCTCCGAACCGCGGCAGCTAGAACCGGTAACTTCAAGGCTTTGGAAGCAATCTCTGAGCTCCTCAAGGCTGAAATGCCGGAACTAGCGAAGCACCTCGGTTTCGATTAAAAGAGAACGTCAGCTGAGCCCGTTGCAGTGCGTGCGTATTCGCACCACCGCTGCAAGGGACACGAGCTACACCGCGGACCTTCACTTACGCACACGGTTCTACCTAATTCGAACAGAGCCAAATGAGCACTGCGAGAATTTTCATTTAGGCCAAGCAGTCTTGCGATGCTGATTCGCCCATCGGATTGTTTGTTACGTGACTCTGTATCGGTTCCCTGAAAACGCGATGTAACACGCAAAACACCCTTCGCGACGATAACCGGCTCTTCGCTCTTACCTTCCACACCGGCATCAGGCGAGGAGAGCTCAAGGATATTTCGTAGCGCAGGATTAGTCGCAGGAAATACGTCAGGATCGATGCTTGGCTTCCAAAACTCTGCAGGTTTTTCGTTAACTTGTTCTACGATTTGTGAGAACTTCTCACGACGTTTCTCAAAACGCTCGCCTTGGAACACACCCACGACCGTCCTAAAAGAGCTTTCCGGGACGCCAGATTCCCGCGTTGGTCCTTCCAAACTTTGAATCAATGGCCACAACATTTGGACTTGACCGCGCGTTGCTCGTTCTAGGAAGATTTCACAGATCAGAACGTGCCAACGATTGCCTTCTCGAATCCACGGCCACATGAGGTTAGCTTCGGGCTGTTCATTGTACCACTTAGCAAGGGTTTCCGAGGTCGCGATTGAGTCATAGGGCTTACTCGTATTTCGCTCTAGAGAATCGAGTACAGACTTTCCGATATTTTCGCCCAATCGAACTGGGACGGCGTTACCAATTTGTTTGAAAGCAGCACTCGGCGGACCGCTGAAGCGGAAGTCATCTGGGAAGGTCTGCAGTCGCGCAGCTTCACGTACGGTTAGAGTCCGAGACTGGCGTGGGTGGATGAAACCATAGCCATCTTTAGCGATATGCGCAGTGATCGTCCTTGAAAGATCATTTTCGTCTAGCCGCTTGTACTTATCGTTAAAAATGTCTGATCGATAGCGCTGAAGATGAGCTGGAAGATCCGAGTACTTCGTATCTGAAGTCATCATTTCAAAAGCGAGCTTGTCATCCTCACGTACAGGTCGTGTGATGTGGTCGTAGAGCCTGCTAGCGTCCGCGTTCGAAACACCTCGGCGAATATACTTCTGGAACTCAGTCTTCGGACCTGAATATTCAATCCATCCATCAGCGCCTCCCTCAGGACGCCAACCACCTTCTACTTCAGGCATATCGCCAATTGCATTCCAGACAGTAACCTTTTTCGTTACTTCCTCTGGCCAATCGAATTTAACGCTGTCTCTAAGAGCTACAAGAATATAGCGCTGGCGGAATTGAGGAACCCCGTAACGCCATGTATCAATAACACGGCTTTCAACGCTGTAACCGGCTTGTTCCAGTTCCTCAATCATGCTTCGCATGATGAACATTTCATCGTCCAAAGCCATGTCTGGAACATTTTCCATGACAACGGCTTTCGGACGAGCAAGGAGGGCTACTTCCAAATACGCACGCCAAAGGTTTCGACGCTGATCGTCAGGATCACGCATACCTTTCTCAACAAGATAGCGAATGCCATTACGCCCAGCTTTAGAAAAAGGCTGACATGGCGGTCCGCCCGCTAAGACATCGATGTCAGTTTCTTTCATCAAAGAGGCAACTCGTTCAACGCTTTCAGGAGTTGATAGATCCCAAGTTGCTGAAATTCCAGGGAATCTAGCAGCGTGAGTCTCGACTGCGTAGTCGTAGTGATCGACTCCGAGCACAACTTCAATGCCCGCGTTAGTTAGCCCTTGGCTCAAGCCTCCGGCGCCAGCAAAAAGATCGACGCCGAGGACTGCTCCCTCTGCTTTCCTCCTCTTGGCGTATTCCAAAAGCTGATCGACTGTCTCGCAGTGATCCGGATGCTTCGGAAGCTTCACATAGGGGCCGCGGATTTGTTTGACGGCGTATTCGTCGAC
This sequence comes from Corynebacterium sp. MSK195, assembly GCF_030228885.1. Lineage (NCBI taxonomy): Bacteria > Bacillati > Actinomycetota > Actinomycetes > Mycobacteriales > Corynebacteriaceae > Corynebacterium > Corynebacterium sp. MSK195. Next base: position 229,301 of record NZ_JASPGT010000003.1, read on the forward strand.
AGTTTTCACATGAATAATTTAGCTAGTCAAAGGCCTCTCCCACCAATCTAGATTCAATATCTACACCCATATCCAGACAACAGAGCGAAGACCTGGCGCTTTGTCGCGCCAGCGCTTGTGCGACACCCCCATCAGTAGCCCGCAATCTTTTGCAAACCACAGATTAATACCCCATTAATACTTCAACATCCGACGCTTCCAATTCCACTGATGGATTCCACCCGATAGATGAATAAATTTATCTGAGTGACGGTTGTGTCACTCCAATCGTATTCTGGGAATTACTTAACGTAATCTTATGGTTGGCGGTTTTGAATAACTTAGCGGTTTCCGTGGTTTGAGATATGCCACCTAAATGAAAATCTCTCTCACCGTCGAGGAAAAATGAATCACTCATCTAAGCGTGCTTACACGCCTTTTCGTGAAATTGCGTTCCGTCCTTCACGTATCGCACCGAAACATCTCAGGGTCCACTGCACCGGTTTCAAGCGCCGTCGTCCGCACGAACCTTATGGCTCGGCAACACCTCGTTTCTAATTAAAAACTTATAATCTTCGTTGGATGGTGGGCTAGCTTGAGATCACCATCTCTTAGTTGTATTAGGTCGCCTCATCCAAGATTCCGCGGACTATTTCCGCGATGTGCTTGGCATCGCTTCCTGTTCCCTGCTCAATCTGAGTGCGGCAGGAAAAGCCATCAGCGATGACAACCTTGCCTTCCGTGGCTGCCTTCCTCACCTTCGGGAACAGTTCGCGCTCCCCAGCGCCATGGACACTTCAGCGCGGCCTTTCTCAAAGCCCCAGTTTCCGGCCAGGCCGCAGCAGCTGGTAGCGATCTGTTCCTCGTTGATCCCCAATGCCCGCAGCACGGCAGCAGAATGTTGCGGGTCGCCTAAGGACTTTTCATGGCAATGCACCTATGTCAGCGCGGAGACATCGCCCGGCGCGATGACGCAGGCGGCGACGAATTGCTCAAGGCGCTTGGCAATAAGCTCGCTAAACGAGTGAGTGTTGCGCGCCCGGTGCTTAATCACTGCGCCGTATCTAGGGTCGTCGCAAAGCTCAGCGGCTTCATGTTGCAGCATCACGGTGCATGAGGGCTCCACGCCAATCATAGGAAGCCCGCGGTCCAGGTAGGGCTTCATCACCTTTGCCGTTTGCCGCAGCACGCGATTTACCATGTCGAGCTGCCCAGTCGAGTGCCAGGTCAGGGTGCAGCATACGAACTGTTGCGGTATGACCACCGTATAGCCGATTGCTTCGAGAACCTCCACCGCGGCCATCGCTGGTGAAGTACCCAGTGAGGAGTTGAAGGAATCCGGCCACAGCACGACCGTCTGCTCGTTGTCGGCCAGCGGCGGTACCGTCGCCTTGTCATTGTTGTTCGCGGTGGCGTGCTGCTTGTGCCACTTGCGCAGAGACGCGTGGGTGAAGCGGATGAGCAGGCGGTTCGGGTCGAAGCCGCCCACCTTCGCGATGAGCTCGTCGAGGCCCTTGGTGGACATCGCCTTGTCGATGAGCGCGGGCAGAAACAGAATCTTGTGTGCGATATAGCCCAGCAGCGGCAGCCAGCCCATCACCTAGTGGGCGCCTGGGCACAGCTTGCTTTTGTAATTGTTGTGTAGGAACTCCGCCTTGTACGCCGCCATGTCTACGTTCACCGAGCATTCGGAAACGCACGTCTTGCGGGACAGGCACAGGTCGAGGGCTTCCTCAACCTCTTTGGACTCAAAGCCGCCCTGGATGGACTCGCCGCGGAACATCTCACTGAACATGCGCGCACGTCCACGTGTCGAGTGCATCTCATCGCCGGTCATCTGGAAGGACGGACACATCGAGCCCGTCTCACTGCGGCACGCGGATACACCTACGCACCTATTGATGGCGTTGACCAGCGAGCCCTTGTCCTTACCCAACTTGTACACCGGCGTGAGCCCAAAGCGCCGCTGCCCCGACGCCATGCGCAGCCCCTCAGTCACTGCCTCCGGCTTTACTAGAACGCCCGGGTTGAAGAAGATCTCCGGATCGAAAATCTCCTTGAACTCTTCGAATAGCTCTCGCATCTCCTGCGAGTACATGCGGTCCAGTAACGCCGAGCGTGAGCGGCCATCGCCGTGCTCGCCCAAGAGCGAACCACCATGGGCCGAGACCAACTCCGCTGCCTCATTCATGAAGGATTCGAACTACCCGATGCCCTCCTCCGTGCCGAAGTCGAAGGAGATGCGCACGTGCACGTAGCCCTCGCCGAAGTGACCAAATGGAATACCGCGCAGCTCATGTTTTGCCATCAATGCGTACAAATCCCGCAGGTAGTCCGCCAAGTTTTCCGGTGGAACTGCCGAATCCTCCCAGTTGGGCCAGGCCTCCCCGCCATCGGTCAGGCGCGTCACGATTCCCGCCGCGGCCTGACGGATGCGCCACGGCTCCCGCATTTCTTATTCCTTCGAGCTCGAGGACGGTCCCAAAGCTCGGATATTTCTCGCCTCAGAGAAGTCCACGGACGAGCGCGTAGGACATCTCAAGTTGAAGCGAGATCATGGGTGCTTGATACTGTGCCCGCAGCTTTGAGTTGGTCGTGAACTGCACGGAAGATGTGCACGAAGCTGAGGAATCGTCTGTCCACTGTAGGGAGGTCCCCGAACAAGTACCGGGGAAAATATTACCGCGCTTACCTCATCTGGCTAACCTTCCCACCAATGCTGCTTTTGCTCCTTGGAAAGCCAACCGGCCTTATCATCGCCTACGGAGTCCTGGGCGCTCTGTTTATGCCGTTCTTAGGCCTCACCCTCTTGGTCCTGCTGAATACCAAACACACCCCAAAGCAATGGAGAAACGGCTGGATCGTCAACACCTTGATGGCGGTAATCTCCGTTGCCTTCGTTTACCTTTGCGTTTCCCAATTGGGTGAAATTCTCTAGCCGAGAATTGGTACCTACTTCCCCTGCGGAACTCGCTTCGGCTTGTTCCCTGCCCTGGCGTGCGGGTCGCGGCCGAATGCCCAGGCAATGATGCCGATGAAGGCGATGGCACCGCAGACGGCGAAGGCGAGGGGGAAGCCGGAGGCGTCGGCAAGCAGGCCAATGAGCATGGGGCCCAAGATTTGGCCGAAGTCTCCTGCCATTTGGAAGGTAGATAGCACCTTGCCGCCAGAGCGGTCATTGCCCACAATGTCTCCCACCGCGGCCTGCTGGGAGGGGTTGATAAGCCCGGAAGAGGCGCCGGCGAAGGCGGAGACGAGCAGGAGGAACCACACGCTGGTAGCCATGCCCATGAGCACCATGAAGATGGCCGAACCAAAAAGGCCGATGAGAATAAGTGGCTTGCGGCCGTGGATATCGGACCATTTGCCAGAAAATTGCAAGACGATTGCGTTGCCGGCAGCAAAGACTGCGAGTGCCAGGCCGGAGGCGGCCGCGCCATTGTGGAAGATGGAGGCCGCAAAAAGCGGCAGGACGGATACGCGCACGCCCATGTTGATCCAGCTATGAGCAAAGTTAGAGGTCAGCACCGCGCGGTAGGCGGTATCGACCCAGGCCTCCTGCAGGCGCATGGGTGGCAGCTTATCCTTGCTGGCTTGTTTGTGGTTCACGCGGGGCATTTGCCACCAGACGACGAACGCGGCCAGCGCCACGCCCACGCCGTAGATGAAAAATGGCCAGCGGAACCCCAGGAAGGACAGGCTGGCACCAAGAACGGGGCCGGCGACGTTACCGAGCAGGAAGGCAGTGGCGTAGGTGGCAGAGCACTTGCCGCGAATCGTCGGTGGGGACATGCGCACGATAAGGCCCATAGCCGAGACGGTGAACATGGTCGAGCCAATGCCGGCCAGGGCGCGCAGGGCCACGATGTGCCAGTAGCTTTGCGCAATGGAGACTAGGCCCGTGGTCACCGCGACGGTCATGAGCCCGATGAGGTAGACGCGGCGCGAGCCGACGCGATCCACAAGCGATCCGGACATGGGCGCAAAGATGAGGCGCGAGGCGGCGAAGATGGAGACCACAAGGCCCGCGGCAGCCATGGAGACATCGAAACTCACCACGAACTGCGGAAGCAGCGGGGCGATGAGGCCGTAGCCCAAAGCGATAATAAATGCGGCCGTAACCATGACCCAGATTTCGCGCGGAATCTTGGGCGCTTCCCCGTGTTCTACTTCCCCACTGCGTGTATTCATCATATCGGCTGCAACTCTAATCCTTGGTGCCAGGGAAAGCCATTTGCGGTTTATGTTCGAACAGGCGTTCGCTTTTGCTGGGACTGTGTCCGCGCTGGGGTCTAGTGTGATGGCCATGCACAACGTACAAAAGAAGTCTCCCCAGCCCACCGCAATGAACCTGCCCCAGTCCGCTTCCGAGATTGCGGCAGACTTGCTCTACCACGAATTTGACACCATCAATTCCATCACCGCCATCATGCACCACCCACGCTCCCTGGCGCGCCCTACTCCCACCTGGCGCCCACCAATAAAGCAACTGCCGACGCCCGCCGGTGGACCGGGCGGAGAGTATTGCATGAGCATTACCCGCCACCGCGTGGGTGCGCGCGTGAAGGCCCGCGTGCGCGGCTTTGGGCAAGACCGCATTCCTGCCTATCTGATCACCATCCGCATTACCGAGAACTTTGGTCAGCCGGTAGATCCGGCCGTGGCCGAGGGCTGGGTGCGCACGCTCGTGCCGGCAGAGATGGTTGGTGCAGTCCACGAGGTCTCCCGCGGCCCGAATGCCACTTATGTGTGGCTCGTGGATAGCTCCTATCAGCCGGTCCACTCCCCCGAGTCACTCTTCGCCGGCTTCAGCCAAGCCGCCTAGACGGTCGCTCGCTGTTTTGTTGACTGCGCAGATGCGTCTGGCTCTGCATGCGGGTCAGGCGCGTGCAGCACCTTCCTCATCACCTCGTGGTTGAAGGTCACCGTGTAGTGCCGAGCGATTGCCTTTGGCATAAAGCGCAGGACCAAGCAGGCGATGAGGACGGTAAAAACCTTATCCAAAATGTCCGTGGTAAGTCCCTGCAAGATGATGGCCAGGCGCTCGTCTTGGAAGATCATCTCATAAAACTTAGTGAGGTTATGTGGCCCCTTGCGCGGTCGTCCACTGAAGGAAAAGATGAGCACGTACACGCTCATCACGCCGGAGCCTATGCCCATTCCGAAGCCGGAGAAAATAATCCACGACAGCTTGTTGAATACCCCGCGGCGAGCCAGCAGGCCTACTGCGGCACCGATAAAGATACCCACGGGCGCAAAGGCGAGATCATAGGAAAAGTACACTCCACCCAATACGGTGGTGGTAAGCCCCGTGGCCATGCCGAGCACGGGACCGGCGATGATGGCGACGATGGCGGTGCCGACGGTGTCAAAGAACATCGGCACCTGCGAGCGCACCGTCAACGAGCCCAACAGCAGGTTGATGGAGGCGCCGAAGATGGGATACAAGAGGATGCAGTTAGGCACCAACCCATGCTGTGAGGTATATAGCAGCACCGCAGCCACTAGGAGGAGGACCCAGACGCTGGCGGTCAGGTAGGACTCGAAAGTCACATTTACCGTGGCGTACACCCCAAGGACGGTACAAAACCACGCGGCGAGAGAGAGTGCCACGGCTACTACAACAAGGACGTAGCGCCACGTGGTATCGCGGGTCATTGCCATGGTCTTCTCCTCCTCACACGGCTTGGTTCAGGGCGGATTCCCAGCTGCACGCTAGGATTGCCCTAAAGCCTAATTGGCGGCGCGCGAAAGTAGCAACACAAAAGGGCCTCTAAAACGGAAAAGGCCCAGCCTGGCCGCGGGAGGCGGCGGGGCTGGACTTTCGGAAGGCCGGGATTACTTCTCGTCGGCTGCGGGGGCGGCGGATTCGTCGTCCAGGTCGGCATCGTCGCCGTCGAAATAGTCCTCGTCTTCGTCATCGTCGTCTTCGCCGAAGATATCGTAGACATCGGGCTCTTCGTAGTCTTCGTCATCGAAGGAAACGAGCTGTGCTTCCCAGTCCAGGGCCTGCTCGGAGACGAGGCCTAGGACATCAAAGAGACGATCGAAGTCGGTGTAGGTGCCAAGCTCGAGGGCCTCGGCGGGAACCTCCACGATGGGAACGTCATCAAACTCGGCGTTATCGAAGAGGGCGAGGCGGTCAGCCTCGTCCAGGTCCTCATCCTCTTCGTCCACTTCCCAGGCGAGGGCGACTGCCTCATCCTCCATGTCATCGAGATCGTCTTCGTCGAAGTCGAAGGCAAGGAAGCGCACGATGGCGGACGGAACGCCATCGATGGTTTCCACGAGCACGCGCAACTCCGAGTCATTGGCCACTTCAGCCACGACGAGGTGCGGGTTGAGCTCATCTTGGGCAAATTCTAGTTCCGCGATGCGCTCATCGGTGCCCTCCAGCAGGTCCCGCAGGACGGTGACCACCTGGTCGGTAGCGATGTGGCGGGACACCGCCTCCACGGCGTCATCTACAGAGAAGGCGACGGAGACGAGAACTGCCTCAAATTCCTCATCGTCTTCATCAACATCCGCCGCGGCAATGTAGACGTTCGCGGCGGGAAGAAGCGGATCGATTTCAATAAATTGGATTTCCAGATCAGAGGTGATTGGAACGAACATGACGTCATCGTTGACGCGGGACTCGATGCCCTCGGCATCCAATGCAGAAGCAATATCTTCGAAAAAGCTCATGGTGGTTTAAAATCCATCCTTCGGAAGCAGAGGTTCCCACGGTAGGCAAGCCGCCGCCCGCGGTCACTGTGGAGTCTACCGTTATTCCCACCCGGATGGTTGGAAGCCCAAAGATCTCACCAGCTCCGGGCGCCCACTTCCCCATTCCAACATGTGGTATCCCTCCCAGGCTTGCCGCTTGAGCTCGTGCGGCGCGTGCTCAATATAGGCCTCGGCATCGAAGATCATGGTGGCGCGATGAGTGGACCCGTAGCGTGGCCAGCTCATCTCCGGGCGGCCGCCATGGATGAAGGCAGACCAGTGTTGCTGCATGGTGGCGGTAAGTTCTTCCATCTCCGCACGCGAGCCCCAATTGGTAAGGAAGGACGCGCGCGAGGAGTAAGGGTCACCGAAGACATTGCCCAGCTCCATCGAATGCATGGCTCCTAGGCCCAGCCACTTGAGCACGGCAGAGGCGAAGTCGAAGCGATACATCCACGTGGGTGCCACCTGCGCATGGGCGGTGGCGATGCGGGTGGAGGGTGCCCAAAAGAGGGCGTCGGCAAGCAGGTGCGCAAAGTCCTCCCGGGCCACCGCCCCGTCATAGGCGGCGACGACCTCGGGGGCGTGCTGGGGATCGAAAGAAGCCAGAAGGCGCAAGGCAGCGCGCTCGCGGGAGCTTTGGCGCTGAAAGAGGAATTTGCCAAAACTAGCCTCGTCCGAGTTCGTGCCAATGAGCAGCGGAACCTGGTGCTGATGCCCATTTTCAAAGGCGGCGATGGGGTGTTCTGGAATGAGCTCATCATCCACCGTGGGCGCGTAGCAGGAATTGAGGTGAATGAGCTCGCCGGCCCGCCACATCATGGATTGGCCCGAGCGCACCAGATCGGCAAAGTTTTCCTGGCGCAGGTCCTCCACCGAGGTGCGCCGGGGCAAGGCCATGCGGTGGACCAGCTCGCGTGCCCACAAGGTGGACTGGGCGCGGGAATGGATCATGGCAATCGGCGGGGACTGGGCGATGGCGCGGTGGAAGAGGCCCTCCGCGGCCGGGCTCGTCATGAGGGTGAGAACCGCCGCGCCACCGGCCGACTCGCCCATGAGGGTGACAGAATCTGGGTCGCCGCCAAAGGCCGCAATATTGTCGCGCACCCACTGCAGCGCCAGGATCTGATCGGCCACCGCCGGGTTAGCACAGCAGTCCCCGCCCAGGCTGCGCAGATCCAAATAGCCCAGGGAGTTGAGGCGGAAGTTAATGGATACGTAGACCACGTCCATGCGGGTGGCCAGCTCAAAACCGCGGAGCATGAGCATGTGGGACGAGCCCATAATGAAGCTGCCTCCGTGCAGGTAGACCACCACGGGAAGCTTCTCTTCGGTGCGCGGGCGCACGATGTCGAGGTGCAGGCAGTTCTCGGAGCCGATAATACGGTCGGTCCAGGAATACGTGGGCTGCGGGGCCGGTGGGCCGAACTGGCTGCAATCACGCACGCCATCCCAAGCCGGCGCGGGCTGCGGGGCGCGGAAGCGGTTGTCCCCGGCGGTGGTATCGCCGAAGGGGATGCCGCGCCAAGTGAGCACCGGACCGGCGCTAATGGGGCGATCGGTGCGCAGGTCCTCCTCTATAACGCCGCGCACCCAACCGGAGGTAGTGCGGACGGTGAGCTCATCGGCCAGAGCGTTTTGGGCCTCTTCGTGCGCGCGGCGGGCGCGTTCGCGGGCCTGCTCCGCTTTCAGGCGCGCCGCCGCGGAAGACTCTTCCAGAGGGAAACCCCCGGAATCGCGGTTGTTCTCGTGCGGCGTAACCATACTCACTAGCTTAGGTTGCTTGCACGCCCTCGGCGATCTCAATGCGGCGCGGCGGCGCATAAATAGAGCCTTTACTATGCTGGGCGCAGATAATTTTTAGCAAAAGAGAAGGACACATGGGTTTCTTTACTAAAGACAAAAAGGACAACTCCGCCGAGGTCGACACCATCGATACCTATGACATCGATCCGGAAGATACCAACCGCTTTACCTCTGCCCTGCTCAATTCCCTGGACCGCGCAGTGGCCGTGCAGTCCGGCGTCATCATCAAGTACGTCGAGAACCTAAAGAAGCGCAATAAGGACGCGAGCCCGCAGCAGCTGCAGGAGCTCATTGACAAGCACTTCCTCAATATCACCTCCGGCACCGGTGCGGCCGCCGGTGCTTCCGCTGCCATCCCTGGTGTCGGTTTGGTAACCGGCACAGCTACCATCGCCGGCGAATCCGTGGTCTTCTTGGAGGCGGCCGCGTGGTACATCTTGGCTTCGGCCTACCTGCGTGGCGATGACATCAAGTCCCCCGAGCGCCGCCGCGCCCTTGTACTTTTGGTGCTGACCGGTTCGAAGGGCTCCGCTTTGGTGGATACCTTTGTGGGCGATCTCAATAGCGTGGCGGGCATGCGCTCGGCCGCTAGCCTCTCCCGCTTCTCCGGCCCGACGCTGTCTGGCATCAACGGCCGCCTGACCAAGCTTTTTACCAAGCAAATCACCAAGCGCCTGAAGTGGGCGTGGATCAGCAAGCTCATGCCCATGGGCATCGGCGCCGTGCTGGGCACCACCGCCAACCGCAAGTTGGCCAAGCAGGTCATCGAGCATGCCAGCGAGCAGCTTTCTCCCCTCACCCAAGCCTAGGGGTAGCCGGGAACCACTAAGTGGGGCTATTGATACCCCTAACATAGTGAGTTTAGGGGTATGACCCGTATCATGTAGGCAGACTCTTTGGCGAGCGGCCTATGCGCTTGTCCAAAGGCCGCACTAAAGTCGAATAAACGACCATTTTAAAGCAGAGAAATGAGGCGAATACCTGCCGTGAGCACATCGAATATCTTCGGCCCCAATGCGTGGCTGATAGACGAGCAGTTCCAGCAGTACTCCAAGGACCCTAGCTCCGTAGATAAGGAGTGGCGCGACTACTTCGAGGCAAACGGCGCGCCTAAGTCTAAGGCCCCAGCCAAGGAGGCCGCGAAGAAGCCGTCTAAGCCTGCCGCAAAGAAGACTGAGGGTACCACTACCGCCCGCAAGCAGGAGGCCCGCGAGACTAACGTAGAAAAGTCCGTGGCCAAGGCGCAGGAAAAGACCGCCAAGGCAAAGCAATCCGTAAAGAAGCCCGAGTCCCCGCTCGACCGCATTGCGGACTATAAGGGCGGCGAGGAGCGCCAGCTCAAGGGCATGTTCAAGGCCATTGCGAAGAACATGGAAGAATCCCTGGAGATTCCTACCGCTACCACCGTGCGCGATATGCCGGTCAAGCTCATGTGGGAAAACCGCTCCATGATCAATGACCACCTCAAGCGCACCCGCGGTGGCAAGATCTCCTTTACCCACATCATCGGCTACGCCATGGTTAAGGCCGTACAGCTGCACCCAGACATGAACGTGCGCTACGAGGAAAAGGATGGCAAGCCTTTTGTCATCCAGCCGGAGCACATTAACCTGGGCCTGGCAATTGACCTGCCGCAGAAGGATGGCTCCCGCGCGTTGGTCGTCGCCGCCATTAAGGAGTGCGAGACCAAGTCTTTCTCCGAGTTCGTTGAGGCCTACGAGGACATCGTTACCCGTTCTCGTAAGAACAAGCTCACCATGGATGACTTCTCTGGTGTGACCATTAATCTCACCAACCCAGGCGGCATCGGCACCCGCCACTCCATCGCCCGCCTGACTAAGGGCGCCGGCTCCATCATCGGCGTGGGCTCCATGGATTACCCGGCCGAGTTCGCCGGCGCTTCCGCGGACCGCTTGGCGGACCTGGGTGTCGGCCGCCTGGTTACCCTGACCTCCACCTATGACCACCGCGTCATCCAGGGTGCAGAGTCTGGCGAGTTCTTGCGCACCATTGGCCAGCTGCTTGTCGACGGCGCCTTTTGGGACGACCTCTTCTCCTCCATGGGCGTGCCTTATGAACCGTTCCGTTGGGCACAGGACGTGCCGAACTCCGGCGTGGACAAGAACACCCGCGTCATGCAGCTCATCGAGTCCTACCGCTCCCGCGGCCACCTGCTGGCCGATACCAACCCGCTGGGCTGGGTACAACCGGGCCTGCCTAACCCGGACCACCGCGACCTCGACATCGCGACCCACGGCCTGACCATCTGGGATCTGGACCGCACCTTCAACGTCGGTGGCTTTGGCGGCAAGGAGCAGATGACCCTGCGCGAAGTACTGTCTCGCCTGCGCGCCGCCTACACCCTGAAGGTCGGCTCCGAATACACCCACATCCTGGACCGCGATGAGCGCGGCTGGCTGCAGGATCGCCTAGAGGCGGGCATGCCGAAGCCGACCAACGCGGAACAGAAGTACATCCTGCAGAAGGTCAATGCCGCAGAAGCATTCGAGAACTTCCTGCAGACTAAGTACGTGGGCCAGAAGCGCTTCTCCCTCGAGGGCGCCGAGACCCTCATTCCGCTGCTAGATTCCATCATCGATACCGCCGCCGGCCAGGATCTGGACGAGGTCGTCATCGGCATGCCGCACCGCGGTCGCCTGAACGTCCTGTTCAATATCGTGGGCAAGCCACTGGCCGATATCTTCGGCGAGTTCGACGGCAACTACAAGGGTGGCCAGCTCGGCGGCTCCGGTGACGTGAAGTACCACCTGGGCTCCGAGGGCCACCACCTGCAGATGTTTGGCGATGGCGAAATCAAGGTCACCCTTGCCGCCAACCCATCCCACCTCGAGGCCGTCGATCCGGTCATGGAGGGCATCGCCCGCGCTAAGCAGGACATCTTGGACAAGGGCCCAGAGGGCCACACCGTTGTTCCGGTCATGCTGCATGGCGACGCTTCCTTCACCGGCCTGGGCATTGTTCAGGAGACCATCAACCTGTCCCAGCTGCGCGGCTACACCAACGGCGGCACCGTCCACATCGTGGTCAACAACCAGGTGGGCTTCACCACCACCCCGGACTCCGGCCGCTCTACCCACTACGCCACCGACCTGGCCAAGGGCTTCGACTGCCCGGTCTTCCACGTCAACGGCGATGACCCAGAGGCAGTTGTCTGGGTTGGTCAGATGGCAGCCGAGTACCGCCGCCAGTTTGGCAAGGACGTCTTCATTGACCTCATGGTCTACCGCCTGCGCGGTCACAACGAGGCCGATGACCCGTCCATGACTCAGCCGGAGCTCTACTCCGTCATCGACGAGCACAAGGCAGTGCGCGAGCACTACACCAACGACCTCATCGGCCGTGGTGACCTTTCCGCTGAGGACGCCGAGGCAGCCGCACGCGACTTCCACGACCAGATGGAATCCGTCTTTACCGAGCACAAGGAAGCCGGCAAGGCTCGCCCGAAGGAGCAGACCGGCATCACCTCCTCCCAGGAGCTCACCCGCGGCCTGGATACCTCCATCACCGCCGAGGAACTCGCCGAGCTGGGTGCCGCTTATGGCAACCCACCAGAGGACTTCGAGTACCACAAGCGCGTGGGCAAGGTAGCCAAGGAGCGCGAGAAGTCCTCCCGTGAGGGCGGCATCGACTGGGGCTGGGGCGAGCTCATCGCCTTCGGTTCCCTGGCCGGTGAGGGCAAGGTTGTCCGCCTGGCTGGTGAGGATTCCCGTCGCGGTACCTTCACCCAGCGCCACGCCGTCACCTTCGACCCGCGCAACGGCAACGAGTACAACCCGATGCACGCCATCGCCACCTCCAAGGGCAACGGTGGCAAGTTCATGGTTTATAACTCCGCTCTGACCGAGTTCGCCGGCATGGGCTTCGAGTACGGCTACACAGTAGGCAACCCAGACGCCCTTGTGGCCTGGGAAGCACAGTTCGGTGACTTCGCGAACGGCGCCCAGACCATTATCGACGAGTACATCTCCTCCGGTGAGGCCAAGTGGGGCCAGCTGTCCAGCCTGGTACTCCTCCTGCCACACGGCTACGAGGGCCAGGGCCCGGACCACTCATCCGCCCGCATCGAGCGCTACCTGCAACTGTGCGCTGAGGGTTCCATGACCGTGGCTCAGCCTTCCACCCCGGCTAACCACTTCCACCTGCTGCGCCGTCAGGCCCTCGGTGAGATGAAGCGCCCGCTGGTCGTCTTCACCCCGAAGTCCATGCTGCGCAACAAGGCGGCCACCTCTGCTGTGGAAGACTTCACCGAGGTCAAGCGCTTCCAGTCCGTTATCAATGACCCGAACTTCGTTGATATCAACGGCAAGAAGGTCGGCGATACCGACAAGGTCAAGACCATCATGCTGGTCTCCGGCAAGCTGTACTGGGATCTGGAGAAGAAGCGCGAGGCCGACGGCCGCGATGACATCGCCATCGTCCGCGTGGAGATGCTCCACCCGATTCCGTTCAACCGCCTGCGCGAGGCATTCGAGGCTTACCCGAATGCCACCCAGGTCCGCTTCGTTCAGGACGAGCCGGCCAACCAGGGCCCATGGCCGTTCTACAACGAGCACCTGCGCACCCTGATTCCGGATATGCCGGAGCTGGTTCGCGTTTCCCGCCGCGCACAGTCCTCGACTGCCACCGGTAACGCCAAGGTGCACCAGATTGAGCAGAAGAACCTGCTGGAAGAGGCCTTCGACATCTAGTCGCCTCTGCCCCGTTTAAACCCCAGTGAGGACCTCCTCACTGGGGTTTATTCACGGCGGCGCCAGCACTTATAGTGCTTCTGCGCTGGTTTCTGCGAGAGCACTCCCTCGGCGTTCTTGCTCTCTCATGTCCGTTCTCATCTCCCATTCCTTCGCGCTCACCAGCGGAACCCTATTGACTTGACGGTCGCTTTCCCATGAGCGCAAAGGGAGCGGGTTAAGAATTAGCGCGCTTACTCGATATGTCCAATCGTGTCGCGAATGCTTTTCGCTCAAACCCGGGAAAGGTCGGTATTCACAAACCCATAATGGTTCCATATCGAGTCACACGTGTCCTTGAGGGTCAACTCCTGTGGAGGTGTTGGTCTGCCGGTTGCTAACCATCAGGAGCTCCAAGTTGCCAACAAGCCCGGGAAACTCACACAAACCTGCCAACAGTCAAATATTAAGAACCAGTGAGATTCGACCCGCCGGAAGAATCGGAGTCGCCCTCTTCATGGGCGATGTCGACGCCGGAGGAATTCATCCAGGAGCGCACGACCTTCTCCGCGCTGGTGTCGTCGGCTTCTACCTCTTCGGCCATGTCAGAGAGATCTTTTTGGGTAATGAACTTAGTCAGCGAGGCCACAGCCTGGCGCTCTTCACGGTCGAAAAGATCGTCTTGAAAGAGCACCACAAAATTCTCTGGCAATTCGGGCTCGGCGTCCTCGCAGCCGCTGGCACCGGAAGGCTCGACCGTGGAGGTATCCGTGGGCAAGCTCGACATGAGCGCAATGTGGGTGCGGGCCAGGTAGTCCTCGCCGCCGGGCTCGGAGGCTTTCTGTGCCTTTTTGTAATCCTTAGAAATCGCCCGCGCCTCACCGGGATTGAGGATATTAAGGAACGCGCCGGTGCAGCCCACATAGAAATTGCCGCCCGGGTTCATGGAACGCCCACCCTTGGTCTCTTGGAAGATGTCTTCCTTCACAATGGACGCCTCGCGGCCCTGCCCCATCAGCTCCTGGCGGAAGATTTCCGCAAGGACAAGCTGGTCGGTCTCATTGGTATCCACCAAAATGCCAATGGGCTCGCTCTGGGGACTCTCGGCAAAGGGGTTGGTATCGAACTGGGAAGAGCAGCCGGAAAGCAGCGTTGCTGTCAACACCACACCGGCAACGGCGCGGGCGGGGCGGGTAAAGCTGCGCATAGCGATACTCTTCTCCTTATAGTTAGCGGCGCGTGAGCGTCTAGCTGATTCTACACCGAGGGTGTGTTTACCTCCTGTTGCGGCGTGACTAAGATGGCAAGGGTTATGTCTAGCGTTATTACTGAATCCGCCGTACGCGAGGCACTCTCTCGCGTCGAAGACCCCGAAATCGGCCGCCCCATCACCGAACTCAACATGGTGAAGTCCGTTACCGTCACCGGTAATGACGTGGCCGTGGAAATTTACCTCACCATCGCTGGCTGCCCCATGAAGTCCACCATCGAGTCCAACACCCGCGCTGCGGTAGAGGATATCGAGGGCGTTGGAAACGTCACGGTGACGATGGAAGCCATGAGCGATGAGCAGCGTCGCGAGCTCAAGAAGAAGCTCCGCGGCGGCCAAGCCGAGCCGGAAATCCCGTTTGCAAAGCCTAATTCCACCACTCGCGTTTTCGCGGTGGCCTCCGGTAAGGGCGGCGTGGGCAAGTCCTCCATGACCGTAAACCTTGCCGCAGCGCTGGTCCAGAAGGGTCTCAAAGTTGGCATTGTGGACGCCGATATTTACGGCCACTCCGTGCCTAACCTCTTGGGATGCACCGACGGGCCAACGGTGCTCGATGATGAGATGCTGCTGCCGCCGATTTCCCACGGCATCAAGCACATTTCCATCGGACAGTTTGTGGAGGGCAATGCCCCGGTGGTCTGGCGCGGGCCTATGCTCCACCGCGCGCTACAGCAGTTCCTGGCTGACGTTTTCTGGGGCGACCTCGACGTACTGCTCTTGGATCTGCCACCGGGCACTGGCGACGTCGCCCTCTCCGTAGCCCAGCTCATTCCCAATGCAGAACTACTCATTGTCACCACCCCGCAGGCCGCTGCGGCAGAGGTGGCAGAGCGCGCCGGATCCATTTCCCAGCAGACCCGCCAGCGCGTAGCCGGCGTAATTGAAAACATGGGAGCCATGGTGATGCCGGATGGCTCCACCATGGATGTCTTTGGCACCGGCGGCGGACAGATTGTGGCCGATCGCCTAGGCGTCATCTTGGGCCATGAGGTGCCGCTGCTGGCCTCCGTGCCGCTGGATCCCACTTTGCGCAGCGGTGGCGATGCCGGCACGCCGATTGTTCTCGATTCCCCCGAGTCCCCCGCCGCCCAACAGATTCAGGCGGTGGCCGATAAGCTGGCCATCCGCTCCGATTCCTTGGTGGGCAAAAACCTCAACTTGGGCGTGAACTAGCGCCCTAGGTTACATCGCCCCACAAGCCGTCGCCGGTGGATTCTTCCCCACTACGTGGCGGCTTTTTCTCGGGCGCGGGCTGCTCCGTCGACTGGGAATCTTGAGGGCGTTGCTGGGGCTCTGGCTGCGGCTGCTCGGCATAGATCTGGGAGTAGTCGAAGCTCGGGCGCTGCTGCGGTTGGGATTGCGGCCGTTCCTCCGGCTCCTGTGGCGCGGTAGCGGTCTTGACGTTTTCTGCCATCTTCTTGGGGTTAAAATCGTCCCAGGCGGAATCGTCGCCGTCAAAAAGCGCCTTGGTAATTGCGCCCTTCGGGCCAAGGCGCGTCCACTGGACGGCTTGGGTGAGCGGGCCGCGGATATCATCGAATTCCGAGGTAATCGAGCCCATCTCGCCGTTGAGCTCCGCCTTGGCGTTATTGATGGCCTTGCGCGCCGCGTAGATGGCCGCGCGCACATCCTTAATCACCTCGGGCATGCGCTCCGGGCCAATGACGATGATGCCCAAAACCACGATGACGAAAATCTCGGGCCAACCAATGGAAGAAAACACGGTTAAATACTAGTCCCTCACTCTTAGCCGCGCTGATTGTGCTTGATTGCGCGAACCACCATCTCCACCTTGTCCAAGAAATCCTGCTGCGGCCGGTACACAGGCGTTGCAGCATCCGGCCCGGGCGCAACCTCTTCGGCGGCAATGCCCGCGAGTTTTGCCAGCAGGGATTGCGGCGCCTTGACCTTAGCGGAATCCGCGCAGTGGCGAACCCACTCTGAGGCATGGCGCTGCTGGTGCACATCCGCGCGACACTCGGCGCAGTGCACCAGGTGGATGCGCACGCGGTGCATGAATTTCGGTTCCATCTCCCCGTCTACGAAGGCAACGACAGCCTCAGGGCCAAGGTGCCCGATGGTATCGCTGCGCCGCGCCTTGGCTTTCGCTTTATCGCGGGCCTTGACCTGGGCGGCATCGAATCCGCCGCGCACGCTCAGCGTGGACACGGTCCAGCGTCCTCGCAGCGAGTCCATCGACACCCTCCTCCACTAGTTGCTTGGCCTTCAGTGACACGGAAAGTCCCCGCCAGCAGCGGGGACTATGCAGTTTCTTTAAAGTCTAGCGCGCGATGGTTTAACGCGTGCGCAGTAGCATGCGGGTTTCCGCATTGGTTTGCGCTTCTTTTTCGAGCGCCGCACGCAGCTGCGAACGGCCGCGGTGGATGCGGGAGCGCACCGTACCCATCTTGACGCCGAGAGTCTCTGCAATCTCGTCATAGCTCATGCCAACCACATCACACAGCACCACGGCCACGCGGAAATCGGGAGCCAGGCCATCGAGCGCGGACTGCAGCGCTGGGTCCAAGTTGGCCACAGTATAGGCCTGCTCCGGGGTCATATCCGTGCCGGGCACGCGCTCATAATCCTCCGGCAGGGCCTCCATGCGGATCTTGGAGCGATGGCGAACCATGTCCAAGAAGAGGTTGGTGGTAATACGGTGCAACCAGCCTTCAAACGTACCGGCCTGATACTTATCCAGGGAGCGGAAGACGCGCATAAAGGTTTCCTGGGTGAGATCTTCTGCATCGTGCTGGTTGCCGGAGAGGCGATACGCCAAGCGGTAGACGCCATCGGCATGCTCGGCCACCAGTTCCCCCCAGGCGGGCATGTCGGCTTCGCCGGCATCGAACGCCGCGGTACCGGTCAACTCCGCCTCAGGGGTGGCGGGCTGAAGGGATTCGGCATCGCGCTTCGTTGTTGTCATGCATGTCATCTTTCTATACTTCAAAGTGAAATTCCAGCCACAGTGCTGATAATTTCCTGTGAGTCCGTCACATTATCCCCACCTACCACAACCTCGCTGGCTAGGCGCGTTTTTGCCACATCGACGGACACTTTTCCCTAAGGTTTATTACGTGACTACTACCGCATATGAAGCACTGCGTTCTTATATCGAGACCACCAGCGAGCCCTCCGCAGCCCTGCGTGGCGCGCGCGACCACGCCGATGAGTACGGTCTGCCCGTTCCAGATGAATCAACGGGCCAGCTACTCACCACGCTGACGGCCGCCTCGTCCGGCTCTACCGAACGCCCCCAGTCCGTGGCGATCACCCCAGCCGCTAATGTAGTAGGCCTCTACCTGCTTGCCGGCATGCCCAATAATGGCATCTTGACCTGCATCGACCCCGAGGCTGAGCACCAGCGCAGCGCCAAGACCGCCTTCCGCGAGGCGGGCTATCCACCTTCACGCGGCCGCTTCCTGCCGTCTCGCCCACTCGAGGTCATGGGCCGCTTGGCTAATGATGCCTACCAGGTCATCTACGCCGACGTCGCCGCGCTCGAGCTCCCCGCCATCATCAAGGCAGCGTGGCCACTGCTGCACCAAGGCGGCACCCTGGTCTTGGCTAATTCTTTGCTCGATGGCACGCTTGCCGACGTCTCCCGGACCGACCGCGACACCGCCGCCGCCCGCGAAGCAGACGAGTACCTGCGCGAGCTCGAGGGAGCGAACGTCACCCGCTTGCCGCTGGGGTCCGGGCTCACCCTCGTAACGAAGCTCTAGACCTTCTGGTTTTTGCCGACGACAACCACGCCGCCGTCAGAAACCTTGAAGCGCTCCTCATCGCGCTCGCGGTCCACGCCGATAATTGCGCCATCGCTGACGACGACATTCTTATCGAGGATCGCGCGGCGCACCACCGCACCACGGCCGATGCGCACGCCCGGCAAGATGACCGATCCTTCGACCGTGGCGCCATCGGCCACGTGGACATCAGACGCCAGCACGGAATTGCGCACAGTGCCGCCAGAGACGATGCAGCCCGGCGCCACCATCGAAGACTGCGCGATGCCATTTTGCACGAACTTCGCCGGAGGAAAATTGGAGTCATCCGTGGAGTGAATCGGCCAATTCCGGTTATAGAGGTTAAAGATCGGATGCACCGAAATCATGTCCATGTGGGCTTCATAGAAGGAATCGATGGTTCCCACGTCGCGCCAGTAGCCGTGATCGCGCTCGGTAGACCCCGGCACCTCATTGGCCATGAAGTCATAAACATGCGCCTGCCCACGCTCCACAAAGTACGGGATAATATCGCCGCCCATATCGTGGGCCGAGTCCTCGTTCTTTTCGTCCTCCAAGAGGGCGTCAATAAGCGCCTGCGCCGTAAAGACATAGTTGCCCATCGAGGCATAGCTCATATTCGGATCATCCGGCGTAGCCGGTGGGTCCGCAGGCTTTTCCACGAACTCCGTGATGGTTCCCATGCCATCGGCCTGGATGCATCCGAACGCCGTTGCCTCCGAGCGCGGCACGCGAATGCCGGCCACCGAACAATCCAGCCCCGTGGCAATGTGCTCTTCTACCATCTGCGCCGGATCCATGCGGTAGACGTGGTCTGCGCCAAATACGATGACGTAGTCCGGATTCTCGTCATAGATGAGGTTAAGTGACTGCACAATGGCATCCGCAGAGCCGTTGTACCACCGCTTGCCGCGGCGCTGCTGGGCAGGCACCGAGGCAATGTACTGCGGCGTCGGCCCTGCTAAGTTCCACGCCTGGGAAATGTGGCGGTCCAGGGAGTGGGATTTGTACTGGGTCAGCACCGCAATCTTGAGGAAACCGGCGTTGACCAGATTGGACAGGACAAAGTCAATGAGGCGGTAGGATCCGCCAAAAGGCACGGCGGGTTTAGCGCGGTCTTCGGTCAGGGGAAAAAGACGCTTTCCCTCGCCGCCGGCGAGGACGATGGCTAGGACATTTGGCAGGCTTCTCACGTTTCCAAACCTAACCGCAAATCCCACATTTCGCAGCAGATATATGCACATTTCTACCCCCATCCCGTATTTCTGCACGCGGCACCAGAGATACGTATTCTGGGTGGGCATGAGAGCCGGAATCTTTTCCAAAGAATACCCGCCGGACATCTACGGCGGGGCCGGAGTTCACGTAGCTGAACTCACCCGTTTTATGCACGATATCATCGATGTCTCCGTGCACTGCATGGGCTCCCCGCGCGAAGAAGAAGACGTATTTGTCCACGGCGTGGACCCCGCACTTGAGGGTGCTAATGGCGCGCTTAAGACCTTGTCCACTGGGCTTCGCATGGCCGATGCCGCCTCCGATATCGACATCGCCCATTCCCACACGTGGTACACGGGTCTTGCCGGCCACCTCTCCGCCCAGCTCTACGATATTCCGCATGTGGTCACCGCCCACTCGCTGGAGCCGCACCGCCCGTGGAAGCGCGAGCAGCTCGGCGGCGGCTATGACGTTTCCTCGTGGTCCGAGAAGAACGCCATGGAATATGCCGACGCCGTCATCGCCGTCTCCGCCGGTATGAAGGACTCCATCCTAGATGCTTACCCACGGATCGACGCCTCCAAGGTCCACGTTGTCCTCAACGGCATCGACACCGAGCTGTGGCAGCCGCGTGAGGGGGATGTGTTGGACAAGCTGGGCGTCGATAAGCAACGCCCCATCGTTGCCTTCGTTGGCCGCATTACCCGGCAAAAAGGCGTGAAGCACCTGTTGCAGGCGGCGCAGAAATTCGACCCGGATATCCAGCTGGTGCTGTGTGCCGGCGCGCCCGATACGCCCGAAATCGCGGCGGAGACCGAGGCGCTGGTGGATGAGCTGCGCGCCCAGCGCGATGGCATTTTCTGGGTCAAGGACATGCTCCCGCGCAACGAGGTCCAACAGATTTACTCCGGCGCGGATGTGTTTGTCTGCCCGTCCATCTACGAGCCGCTCGGAATCGTCAACCTGGAGGCCATGGCCTGCGGCACGGCCGTTGTCGCCTCCAACGTAGGCGGCATTCCGGAGGTTGTAGTCGATGGCGAGACCGGTGTGCTGGTGCCTTACGACGCCGCCGCTACCGCCGCCTTCGAAGCCGACCTCGCCGCCGCCGTCAATGACGTCGCCGCCGATAAAGAGCGCGCCGCCGATTTCGGCCGCGCCGGCCGCGAGCGCGCCATTCGCGATTTCTCTTGGGCTACCATTGCCGCCCAGACCGTCGATATCTACCGCAGCCTGATTTAAGGAAGGATAGCCGTGACAACTCACCGCCCCGAACTGCATTTTGTCCCCGAAGACGGCGTCCTCGACGCCCCCGCTGGTATCCTGCGCGACGGCGATACCTGGCACCTGTTCTACCAGTACCGCCCCACCGCAGACTCCCCTGCCCGCTGGGGACACACCTACTCCGAAGAGTCTCCCTTTGATTGGTTGGACTGCGACGATGCCCTCGCCCCCGTCGGCGGCGAGCTCTCCCTGCGCGCAGGTTCCGTAGCCCAAGGCCCGGACGATATCCATCTCTACTTCACCTCCGTGACCGCCGCCGGAATCGCCGTTCACCTCGCCCGCTACGCTGACGTGGACGAGATCTGCGAGGTCTCCGACGACCCGCAAGCGCTCGACCCCAATGTCGTTCGTTTTGGCGAGGTCGTAGGCAATACCCGCAACTTTGATCACTTCCGCTCGCCCTGCGTGGTGCCTGATTGGGCCTCCGAGGACCGCGATGACGGCCACGACGGCTGGCTCATGCTAGCGCTCACCGGCCACTCCGACGCCCCGGTTCCCGTCATCCTCGAGTCCGCCGATGGCGTGTCTTGGCACCTGCGCGGCGGCCTCAAGTTCGACGGCGACCCTGGCTTCCTCGAGGGCGAAGTCCCCGCCACCTCGCCCATCCCGCCGGTCGTCTCCCCGCGCTTGGTCCGCCTGCGCGATGAGGTAGACGGCAATATCTACGACGTCCTCTTCGTCACCCTAGAGCGCGGCGGCCGCGACGTCTCCGGCTACCTCGTCGGCCGGCTGGAGGGCACCACTTTTACCGTGGTCTCCGGCTTCCGCCGGGTGGACTTCGGCCATGATTTCTCCCGTCCGCGCAGTACCAACACCACCACCGGCACTCTCACCCCAGAGCAGCGCTACGAGCGCGCCGTCATCGTCGGCCTCCTCAACGGCAACGGCCGCGGCGACGACGCCACCGCGCACGCCTCCCGGGAGGCCGAAGGCTGGGCCAATGCCCTGTCCCTGCCTCGCCGGGTCACCCTCGAGGGCGGCGTCCTCTACCAAGCACCCGCCCGCGGCCTGCCCGATGCCGTCAAGCTGTCCGATTACGCCCGTTCCTGGACCGGCGTCATGGAGGTCCCTTCCGGTTCCTGCGTAACGGTCACGCTTCTCGACGGCGCCGGTGACCCCGCCGCCACCATCTGCCACTCCGGCGATGACATCAGCCTCGATCGCTCCATGAACAAGGCCTTCGACCACTGTTTCGCTGATTCCGAACCCGCCACCGCCACGCTTGCCGAAGGCGACTCCGATACCCTCACCATCATCCAAGACGGCTCCACCGTTGAGGTATTCGTCGACGGTGGCCTCATCGCGATGGCCTCCCGCGTCTACTTCGAAGGCGGCTGCTCCGGCCTGCGGGTCGAGACCTCCGGCGAGGCCGTCATCGAGCAGGACTGGCAGCGCTCCGGTTCCAAGCTCTAACCCCCAGCTCTCAGCGCCGCCTCACCCGGCCCGTCCCTCCCCGTCCTTCGCGCTCACCAGCGCAGCCGCCCACCGCAGTTCCGCTTCCCTCGGTGAGCGGCAAGGGCGGGGTTGCGCGTTTTCGGCCTCACTCCGCTGGGCCGCGTCTCCCCTCGCGCCCACTGGGGAGACGAAAGAACCACCCCACGCGCTGCCGGTGAGCGCGAAGGGCGGTGGAGGTGGCTGTCGCAGGCCGGGGCCTTAGACGGCGCGGAGGCGATCCAAGCGGGCGCGGGCGGTGACCGTGAGCGTCGGGGGCAGTGCGGCCATGCGCTCGGCGAGTTCGCCGGCGCTGATGTGGCGCGCGGACGGGCTCATGCCCACCTGAGCGGCGACGGAGGCCTTATCAAGCTCGATGGGGAACGAGATATCCACCGGGTCGGCCGCCTGCTCGAGGAAGCCCTCGGCCTGCTCATACATGCGCTCCACCTTGCCTTCTTCCACGCCAAGGATGCCGAGCGGCTCGCGCAGCTCATCCAGGTGTCCGGCGCCCGGGGTCAAGACGATGACCTGGCCACCCGGGGCGAGCACGCGTTGGAACTCGGCTGGATTGCGCGGGGCAAAGACGACGGAGATTGCGTTGACGGACTCATCCCGGATGGGCAGGCGCTCCCACACATCGGCCACGACGGCGCCGACGCGCGAGTGGCACTTAGCCAAGTGCTTCGCGGCGTGCGGGGAAATGTCGAGGCCGACGCCGCGGGCCTCCGCGATGGAGTCCAGAGTATGCGCCAGGTAGTAGCCGGTGCCGGCGCCCACCTCGAGGAGGGAGGCGGGAGTGGACTCGGCCAGGGAGGCGGAATCCAGTGCGTCCTGGACGGCCCCGGTTACCGCCTCGACGAAGGGCGCGAAGTGGCCCATGGCCAAATAGGTCTCGCGGGCGTTGACCATATCCATGTCATCGCCCTTGTGCTTGAGTCCGGCGCCGGCTGCCAGGGTGACGTAGCCCTGCTTGGCCACATCAAAAGAGTGGCCGGATTCCGAAACGAGGCGAGAGAAATCATCGGCACCAGAAAGCGCGGTGCCATCGTTGGGATCGGCCAGAATGTCGACGATATGAGAAAGCATGTACCTAGACTAGCTAGAAACCTCGGTCAACAGGGAACCGAGCTCGGCGGCCTCGTCCTTGCTCAGCTCGATGACGATGCGACCGCCGCCATCCGAGGGGATGCGCATGACAATTTTGCGGGACTCCTCTACTGCTTCCATTTCTCCGCCCGTGGTGCGCGGCTTCATTGCTGCCATAGTGAGTCTCCTTTTAGTTAACTTCTTTTCCTTCCAGCTTAGACCTTTTCTGCGCGGAAGATAGTTGTTCCTCCAATTGCGCGAGGAGATCGTCTACCTGGTCCTGGCGGTATCCACGGGGAACTACCTCGAATTTCACCTGGTCAAGGCGGCCTTCACGGAGGGCGGCGCGGTTATTTTCGCGCACCTTCTGCGGCTCGTCGAGCGGGTGCATGACCTCGCCGCGGCCAAAAATGGAGCCCCATACCCAGGTGCCGATGACGGTCAGGGCGATAAGGACTAGGAGGAGCATAATCCAAGACAGCATGGCTTAAACCTTACCTTTTAGCGGCGGGCGTTGAGCAACGGGCGCGATGACTCCGGCGCGGGCGAGCAGCGTGCGGGTGACTACCTCGGCCATCGGCGCCAGCTCGTGCAGCGGCCGGTTGCGGTGTACCCGCGTGCCCAGGTCTACCTGTGCGATTGTGCCCCGCTTGCCGACGTCCACCATTAGCCCCGCTTCCACCCCATAGCCCTCCACGAAGGGCAGTTCTAGGGCGGTGGCGCGGCGCAGGGCGTATTCGCCTCCGAGGGGTTGATCGATGTGGGCGAGCTCGGGAAAGAACTGCTTGATGAGAGGCTTGGCGGTCAGTTCGGTCACGCGGCCACCGCCGGTGGGCTGGCCGTTGAGGCTGCGCCGGTGGCGGGCTTTGACCATCTCCACCGCTGGGTCGGCGAAGGGCGCGGCCAAGGCCGAGACCATGCCGGGTGCGGCGGATTCAAGGTCGGCGTCGACAAAGACGACGATGTCTCCCTTCGCTGCGGCAACCCCGCGCCAAAGGGATTCACCCTTACCGGGGCGCGGTTCCTCTGGAAGAACATCGCGCCAATTGTGCACGTCCGCTCCGGCGGCGGCAGCGCGGGAGGCGGTGGCGTCGGTCGAGTCGGCGTCGATGACGAGTACCTCGAGCGGTTCATCGGCAAGGCAGGCGCGCACGACGTCCGCGACGGTGCCCTCCTCGTTGAGCGCTGGAATGATTACGGAGACGCTCATGCAAGGCCTCGCGTGGTTGCTAGCGGGGCGACCTCGCCTTGGATGGCGGCGGTCATGCGGATGACATCGGCGGTCTCGGCCACCTCGTGGACGCGGAAGGCAGCCACTCCGCGGGCGGCGGACCACGCGGTGGCGGCCAGGGTGCCGGCCACGCGCTCGCCTACCCCGCGGTCAAGGGTCTCGCCCACGAAGTCCTTATTAGATAGCGCCATGAGCACCGGCCACCCGGTAGCGACTACCTCGTCGATGCGCCGCAGGAGCTCGAGCCCGTGGAAGGTATTCTTGCCAAAGTCATGCGTCGGGTCGATGAAGGTCAGTTCCTCCGGGCAGCCGAGGGAGGCGGCGCGCTCGGCCAGTTGGGTGGTTTCCGCGATGACATCGGCCACCACGTCGTCGAAGTGGACGCGATGCGGCCGGGTGCGCGGGGTGATGCCGCCGGTGTGCGAACACACGTATCCCACGCGGTGGTGGCCGGCGACCTCGATGAGCTCGGGGTCCCAACCGGCCCAGGTGTCATTGACCAGGCCGGCGCCGGCTGCGATGGCGGCCTCAGCCACCTCGCTGCGCCAGGTATCGACGGAGATGAGCACATCCGGGTGGCGCTCATGCACCTTCTCGATGGTCGGCACCACGCGGTCGATTTCCTCCGCCGCGTCCACGGCCTTGCCGGGGCCAGCTTTGACGCCGCCGATATCGACGATCGACGCACCGGCAGCGATCACCTCATCACAACGGCGCAGCGCCGGGTCAAGGTCAAAGGTAGCGCCCTTGTCATAGAAGGAATCCGGGGTGCGATTGACAATCGCCATCACACGCGCGAGGCTCAACGCGGCTCCCTGATGCGCTTATCGCTCATGACTTGGTGGCGCTGGATAATGTGGGAGAGGGCCTCATCGGGGTCGTCGGTAAGCAGGAAAAGCTCCCGGTCGCCCTCGTTGATATAGCCGCTGGCTGCCAGGGTCTTGTCCATCCATTCCAGCAGGCCGGACCAATACTCGGTGCCCATGAGCACGATGGGGTAATTGGTTACCTTTCCGGTCTGCACCATGCACATGACCTCGAAGAACTCATCCATCGTGCCCATGCCACCAGGCAGGCACATGAAGGCCTGCGAGTACTTCAAGAACATGGTCTTGCGGGCAAAGAAGTAGCGGAAATTCAGGCCCAGATCCACATACTCGTTAAGCCCCTGTTCGTGGGGAAGCTCGATGCCCAAGCCCACGGAGAGCCCGCCGGCCTCATGGGCGCCGCGGTTGGCTGCCTCCATGATGCCGGGGCCGCCGCCAGTGATGACGGCATAGTTGTGCTCGGCCAGCTTGCGGCCGACCTCGACGCCCAACTGGTAGCTCGCATCTTCCGGCGTGGTGCGGGCGGAGCCGAAGACGGTAACGGCCTTCGGCAGCTTGGAAAGCGCATCGAAACCAGCGACGAACTCGCCTTGGATGCGCAAGACGCGCCATGGATCGGCGTGCTGCCACTCATGGTCCGCGCCGGACTCCAAGAGCCGTTGGTCAAAGGTGGAGGCCTGCTCGCCTTCGGTGCGCAGCAGCATCGGGCCGCGCAGGGTGCGCATCTGCTCAGGGGTCATGGTCTATCCCTTCAGGTAGTTCAAGAGGGCGGTGGATACTTCGGTGATCTGCGCGGTGGGGACCTGCTCGTCCTTCTTGTGCGCGAACCCGGGGTCGCCGGCACCAAAGTTTACGGCCGGGGTGCCCATTTCGGAGAAGCGGGCGACGTCGGTCCAGCCGTACTTGGCGCGGACGTTGCCCCCAACGGCGTCGATAAGCGCCTTGGCCGCTGGCTGGCCCAAACCGGGCTGGGCGGCCGGTGCGATGTCATCGATCTCGATGGTGACGTCTTCTTCCTCGCCGATAATGGACTTCATGTAGTCCAGCGCCTCGTCGCTCGTGCGGTCCGGCGCGAAGCGGAAGTTTACAAACATCCATGCCTCATCCGGCAGCGTATTGGTGGCCACGCCGGACTCGAGGTGGACGATGTTGAGGCCCTCGCGGTAGGTGCAGCCATCGATGGTGACATCGCGGGACTCATAGGTAGCGATGCGGCTCATAATGGGCGCAAGCTTGTGCGCTGCGTTGGAGCCGAGCCAGGCGCGGGCCGAGTGCGCGCGGGTGCCATGGGCGGTAACGCGCAGGCGGATGGAGCCCTGGCAACCGGCCTCCACCATGGCACCGGAGGGCTCGCCCAGCAGCGCGAAGTCGCCCTCGAGCCACTCCGGGTGGTCTTTTTGCAGGTGGCCCAAACCATTAAATTCAGTGGCTACTTCTTCGCCCTCGTAGGCGATGACGGTGAGGTCATGCTTGAGCTCGTCCGCTTCGTGCAGCTGGGCAAAAGCATTGAGGTAGACGGCCATGCCGGACTTCATGTCCACAGTGCCACAGCCCCACATAATCTCCACCCCGTCTTCAGAGGTTTCCATGTGATGCGGTACATTTTCTGCCAACGGAACGGTATCGATGTGGCCGGCGAGCACCACGCGGGAATCTAGTCCGCGGTTCGTGCGGGCGCACACGGTATTTCCGTAGCGGGCAACCTCGACGTCCAATCCGCGCAGCGCTTCTTCGATGGCGTCTGCGATGGCCTCCTCATGGTGGGAGGGGCTCGGAATATCCACGAGCGCCTTGGTTAGTTCGATGGGGTCTGCATATAGATCTAAAGTCACAAAGCGCCATGCTAGCGCTCCGCGCAGCTCACCGCATTGTGTAAAGTTCACTTCACTGCAAATAATTCGTCCTCCCTAAGGTGATAACAATGGCCGAAGCCACTCAATTGAAATCCCGTCATCTCACGATGATGGGCCTTGGCTCTGCCGTAGGCGCCGGTCTTTTCCTCGGCGTCGGCCTCGGCATCCAGATTTCCGGCACCTCCGTGCTCATCTCCTATGCCGTGGCCGGCGCGCTCATCGCACTGGTGATGTGGATGCTTGGTGAGATGGCCGCCGCCCGCCCCTCTTTGGGGTCATTTTCTACCTACGCCGGCCAGGCCTTCGGTCACTGGGCGCGCTTTACCATGGGGTGGATTTACTGGTTCATGCTGATCATGGTCATGGGTGCCGAAATCACCGGCGCGGCCGCCATCATTTCCAACTGGTTCGATATTGCCCCGTGGATTCCAGCGTTTATTGCTGTGGCCTTCTTCGCGGTGGTCAACTTCGCGGCCGTGGGCGGTTTTGGTGAGTTCGAGTTCTGGTTTGCCATCATCAAGGTCGGAGTCATCGTCGCCTTCCTCGTCATCGGCGCACTTATGGCGCTGGGCATCCTGCCGGGCATGGATGTCTCCTTGGCCGGTAGCAGCTTCACCGATAATTTCCTGCCCAATGGCATGCCTGGATTCGCCGCCGGATTGCTGGCCGTCGCCTTTGCCTTTGGCGGCATCGAGCTGGTGACCATCGCGGCGGCCGAGTCCGAGGACCCGGCGCACAACGTCGCCACCGCGGTGCGCGCCATCATCGTGCGCATCATGATTTTTTACATCGGCTCCATCGTGGTGATCACCATGGCGCTGCCGTTTAGCTCCATCCAGGACGCCGATGTCGCGGCCGATTCCCCCTTCACCCTGGTGCTAGCGGCCGCCAAGATTCCCTTCGCGGCCGGCTTCATGGAAGCGATTATCGCCCTAGCACTGCTGTCTGCCTTCAACGCGCAGATTTACGCCACCTCTCGCTTGGTCTTTGATATGGCCAAGGACCACTGCGCCCCGGGATTCTTCCTCAAGCAAAACCGCGCCGGATCCCCCATCAACGCAGTCATCTTGTCCATGGTCTTCGCCTTCGCTTCGGTGGGCCTGCAGTTCTGGAACCCGCCGGGGCTTCTGGCATTCCTCTTCAACGCGGTCGGAGGGTGCCTGCTAGTCATCTGGGCCTTCATCGTCGCGTCCTTTATCAAGTTGCACCCCGTGCTGCGCAAGAACGGCGAGCTGACAGAAATCCATGTGCCTGGCTTCCCCTGGCTGCCCTGGATCACGGCCGCCGCCCTGGCCGGGCTGACCCTGCTGATGCTCTTTGATCCGGCCGCGCGCAACCAGGTCATCTCGGTGCTCATCCTCGCCGCGGTGCTCGTCATCTTGTCCTTCGTGCTTCCCACCGGCCAGCGCGCGGGGGCGCGGAAGTAGTTGCTAAGCTAGCGGGCATGACTTCTGCATCCGCACGCGGCCTAGCAACCATTACCCATGACGGCACCGTCTTGGACGTATGGTTTCCGGCCGTACACACCGATAAGAACGTAGAGACCACCGAAACCAAGCGCTTGGAGGAGGTACCCCAGCAGTTCTCCGCGCTGGCAGGCCCAGACGAGGAGCGTGGCGTGGCCCGCGTTGCCGTCGAGACCTCCATCAAGGATCTGGATGACGCCCCCGTCGATACCTACGATGCTTACCTGCGCCTGCACCTCCTCTCCCACCGCGCGGTCAAGCCGCACGGCCTGAATATGGATGGCATCTTCGGCCACCTCAATAATGTGGTCTGGACCAACTACGGTCCGTGCGCTGTGTCCGATTTCCAGATGGTGCGCGGCCGCTTGGCCTCCCGCGGCCCGGTCGTTGTCTACTCCGTGGACAAGTTCCCCCGCATGGTGGACTACGTTGTGCCGTCCGGCGTCCGCATTGGTGACGCAGACCGCGTGCGCCTGGGCGCCCACTTGGCTGAGGGCACCACCGTCATGCACGAGGGCTTCGTCAACTTCAACGCCGGCACCCTGGGCGCCTCCATGGTGGAGGGCCGCATCTCCGCGGGCGTTGTCGTGGGCGATGGCTCCGATATCGGCGGCGGCGCGTCCATCATGGGCACCCTATCCGGCGGCGGCAAGGAGGTCATCTCCATCGGCGAGCGCTGCCTCCTCGGCGCCAACTCCGGCATTGGCATTTCGCTTGGCGACGACGCCGTGGTCGAAGCCGGCCTCTACGTCACCGCCGGCACCAAGGTAGCCGTCTTTGGCAAGGTCGCGGAAGCACTGGGCGTCGACAATGGCGAGAACGTCAAGGGTTCTCAGCTCTCCGGTGCCTCCGGCATGCTGCTGCGCCGCAACTCCGTCTCCGGTGCGGTTGAGGCCGTGGAGTGGAAGGCCGAGGCCGTCGCGCTCAACGACGAGCTGCACAAGAATTAACACCCCCGATTCCTATCGCCCAATCGGGCAAAATAAGATGGAGGGGTGACTGATAACTCCTCCACCCTCGGTTCTGGCCTGAAGGTCCGCCACCTGACCATGATGGGGCTAGGCTCCACCATCGGTGCCGGGCTTTTCTTGGGCACCGGCGTCGGCATTTCCGCCGCCGGTCCCGCCGTGCTCCTTGCCTACGTCATCGCTGGCTTTCTGGCCATTTTGGTGATGCAGATGCTGGGCGAGATGGGCACCGTTATCCCCGCCTCCGGCTCCTTTTCCGAATACGCCGAACACGGCATCGGCCGCTGGGCGGGCTTTACCCAGGGCTGGATCTATTGGCTAGCCACCGTCGCCGTGCTCGGCGCCGAAATCACCGGCGCGGCCGGCTTCATTGGCTCTTGGTTCAACGTCTCGCCGTGGATCCCCGCCGCCATGTGCGTGGTCCTCTTCGGCATCGTCAACCTGCTGCGCGTG
Organism: Corynebacterium sp. MSK195; assembly: GCF_030228885.1. Classification (NCBI taxonomy): domain Bacteria; kingdom Bacillati; phylum Actinomycetota; class Actinomycetes; order Mycobacteriales; family Corynebacteriaceae; genus Corynebacterium; species Corynebacterium sp. MSK195. The sequence continues at coordinate 259,315 of NZ_JASPGT010000003.1, forward strand.
CGCAGCTTCGGCGAATTTGAGTACTGGTTCGCGCTCATCAAGGTCGTTGTCATCGTGGCCTTCCTCATCATCGGCGCGCTGCTCATCATGGGCCTCCTGCCCGGCCATTCCTTCATCGGCACCTCCGTCTTCCTAGAGGACGGCTTTATGCCCAACGGTCTCGGCGGCGTCGCGGCCGGCCTGCTCGCAGTAGCCTTCGCCTTCGGCGGCATCGAGGTGGTTGCCATCGCCTCTGCCGAATCCGAGGACCCAGAGAAGTCCCTGGTAAACGCCGTACGCTCTACCATCTTGCGCATCTCCGTGTTCTACCTGGGCTCCGTCCTCGTCATCACGTTCCTCCTGCCCTATTCCATCCTGGGCGGTGCCTCCACGGCCGCGGAATCCCCCTTCACCATGGTCCTCGAACGCGCCGGCATCCCGGGCGCGGCCGGCATCATGGAAGTCGTCATCGTCCTCGCGCTACTCTCCGCCTTCAACTCTCAGATCTACGCCTCCTCCCGCATGATGCACTCCCTAGCCTCCCGCGGCGAGGCCCCGCGCATCTTCACCACCACCAATAAGGACGGCGTTCCTACCACCGCCATCGGCCTATCCGTCCTCCTCTCGGCCGTCATGGTCGTGCTCAACTACGCCGATACCGGCTGGCTCCTTACTTTCATGCTCAACGCCGCCGGCGCCTCCCTGCTCATCGTCTGGGTTTTCATCGCCGTCAGCCAGCTGCGCCTGCGCCGCCAACTCGAGGCCCTCCATCCCCTCCCCATCCGCATGTGGGCCTTCCCCTACCTCACCTGGTTCGCCCTCGCCCTCTTTGCAGCTATCGCGGTGCTCATGCTTACCGACGCCACCGCCCGCACCCAACTCCTCTCCGCCGCCGCCATGTTCGCGGTGCTCGCCATCGCCGGCGTCATCAATTCCAAAGTTCGCGGCATCAACCCGACCTCGACGCTGCCCCTCACCTAGCCCCTTATCCCAGAGGACTCGCCTCGGCCACTCCCCGCCCCCTTCGCCACTCTCCGCCCTTCGCGCTCACCGGCACGAGGCGGGGTCTCTCTTTTTCGTCACCTGGTGAGCGCCTACGGCGAGCTCTGCCCACGCCCCTCCCGTCGCGCTCACGGGGAGCACAAATCAGGGCAACCCGGGGCCGCCGGTGAGCGCGAAGGGAAGTTATCCACAGCTATCCAGACCACGCAGCGGAAAATCGCCCCCAACCCCAGGGTTATCCACAGGATGCCGCGACGCGCATAGCTACAGCTCAACACGACCGCTTAGGTTAAGCCCCATGGGGGAATGGACTACCGCGGAACTGCGCGGCCAAGGTTTGAGCAAGGATGCGATTCGTCGCAAGGTTCGCGAGGGGAAGCTCTTTCGCGTGCACAGGGGGATTTATACCGATGAATGGACGCCCTGGGCGGTGGCGCGGGCGCTGGCGCATGGGCTCAGCCGCATCCATTTCACGGGTAAGACGGCGCAGGAGATTTACCTCGGCCGGCAGCTGACGTTTCCTCTGGAAGCGGAGGGACCGCGAACTCTGAAGGGTAAGAACTTTCGCGTTTCGCACTCGCGACTTCAAGCCACGCACAATGTCAACGGCCTTCCGGTGGTGCAACCGTTGTGGGCCGCGCGAAGGATTTCGCGAGCCTGCAGGCCTCTTTTGGAAGAACACTACCGAGGGAAACACGGCCCCGGCCGTCTAAAAACGGACCGTCGGCGAATGCGGCGCGTCCCGAGGTCCCTAAAGGAGACGATTCGGCACGCTGCGATTGGAGCGGATAGCCCACCGGAGCGCACTTTAAGCAGAAAGCTGCGCACTGAAGGCATTCTCCCAGAACACAATGCTCTCATTGCGGGGTACCGCTTTGATCTCAGGATTGGAAGGCTCCTTGTAGAAGTCGATGGCTGGGAATACCACAAACACAGCGTGACCTTTCAAGCTGACCGGTCCAAACAAAACGCGGCCGTCGCCCACGGATATACGGTTTTGCGCTTTACTGCCGACGACATCAACTACCACCTCAGCGAAGCCATCCTACTTATCAAAGCCACTCTTGACGTGCTAAAAGGCCGCAACCCTGAGCTTCCGACCTCAGCAGCTCAGCCTTATTGGAAGTGGCATCTGTGTGTAAGTCATTTGCCCCAATGACAACTATCCTTTACAGTAGGACATGTAAGCAAGACACACAGTAAAGGAGTCCAGATGGCCGACCACCCCAACATGGTCCGCAAATGGCGCCGCTGGCTCGAATTATCCCAAGCCGAACTCGCCGAAAAAGCCGGCGTCTCCCGCCAGACCATCGCCAATATCGAACGGGGCAATTACTCCCCTTCCGTGCACCTCGCACTGGACATTTGCCACGAACTAGGTAAATCCGTCGAAGAAATCTTTGGAGCCGAACAACATGATTAACGCCATCGCCAACTACACCCTCAATGAAATTGAGCGCGCCACTCGCGATGAATTCGAACGCGACACGCTCTATAAAGCCTGCGCAATCGGCATGACCCCGATCCCATTCCTCGAGCTCATCGTCGCCGCGATCCTCGCCTGGGTACTCCCTGGCCAAATGAGTATGCTGTGCTTCCTCGCGCTCGTACCATCCATCCTCGGCAATTCCATCGGCACAGCTTGGATGCGCAAGCGCGTCGCCACCCCGCTAGTGAGCCGCAACTGGACGGCAATGGCCGTCTACTTCATCCCGCTCATTGCCATGTTCACCGGCATTGCCTATAACGCCTACGCGCCTGCCGACGGCCACAGCCCCGCCTCTTACCTCCTCGGCGCCGCCGTCGGTGTCATCGCCGTACTCATCCTCACCCCCTTCATTCGTCGCCGCCAGCACCGCCGCGACCAGGCTCGCCTCGATGCCGAGCTCGAAGACTAATCCCCCTCCCGCCCCTTCCCTCCACCCGCCCTTCGCGCTCACCGCGGACGGCGGGTTCTCGCGTTTTTCTGCCCCAGTGAGCGCGTGGGGAGGTACCGCCCCCTCGCGCTCACCGAGAGGCCCACTCACCGTCGTCGAAGACATACCGGTGACTGCGACGGGCGCTTTGCTTGCCGACGCCCCCTTCCCGCTCACCGGCAGCAAGAAAAAGCCCCATCGCCGTGCGCTGGTGAGCGCGGAGGGCGATGGGGTCGAGGGCCAAGGAGCGATGGGGCGGGTCGGAGCGAGGCGAGTGAGGCCGGCCCGGGCCCTAGCTAGGCAGGCTCAGTTTCGTGGACGACCTGAGGCGTCTTCGGCTTGGAGCGGAAGGTCCACAGCTTGTTAATAACGAAGTTAATGGGCATCGCGACGATGATGGAGATCGCATTTGCCCAGTAATACATAGTGCGCAGGCCGGTGGAATCATCCAATATATCGGCCGGCAGATGCAGCGAAGAGGTGGGATTCATCAGCAGGTGCTGAATCGCAATTGATACCAAGAAGGCACCAATACCGGCAAGCAAGAAGGGGAAGAATCCGCGAATCCAGGACACTTTAGACACTGATTTGAAGGTCCACATGCGGTTCAGTTGGTAGTTCCACGTATTCGCGACCAAGAAAGCGATGGTGGAATACAGCATGAACCAGCGCAGGTGAAATTGGGTTCCGAAGAGGTTGACCAGCGGGTCATTGGGCATCGCTTCGAAGCATGCCCAGCCCCACTTCTTCGCTAGGACCGAGGTAATGAGGTTAACCGCGGTACCGGAACCGCCGACGATGCCGAATTTGAGAAACTGCCCAAAATTGGACACAAAGCGCGCGACGCTGAGGTCTGCCATGGGCCGCCTTTCTAGCCAGTGATTTAATAACTACTCGATTGTAGTTCTTAAGGCCTGGGAACTGAAAAATTGACGCTCGGAATGTGATAGAGGATCTATAAAAGTTATAGCCTCGTGGAGCAGGGCGAGCGGGGTTCGGAAGTCATAGAGGTCGAGAGCGCGCGGGGTGGGATAGGTATCATCGCCGAGCAGCGGGTGGCCGCGGTAATTGAGCAGCACTCGCAGTTGGTGGGTATGGCCGGTACGCGGCCACATGGTCACCTCCCGGCCGGCGGCGCGCACATACGTAGAGGTGGGCGTGCCGTCAGGGGCGACGAGCACCTGGCGCGACCCGCGGGGTTTGTGCATGCGCAGGGTGATTTCCCGGTCTACGAAAAGCGGCTGCTTGACGACGCCCCGATACCTCTTCACCGCACTCCCCTCCAGGAAGATGCGCTGGTAGGCGGCGCGGGTTTCGGGATTGCGGGAGCAGATGACGAGGCCAGCGGTCAGGCGATCTAGGCGGTGCAGGGGTACGATGTCGTCTTCGCCAAAATCCACGCGCAGGCGGGTCTGCAGCGTTTCGCGCTGGAGTCGGCCGTTGGTGGTCGTGGGGAGGAAGTGCGGCTTATCGGCCACGATGAGGTCGCGGTCGACGTGGACCACGGAGTAGTCGAAAGGAATCGGGCGCTCCGGAGGAACGGAGGGGTGGTACCACGCCGGCACGGGGTGCGGGAGCACGGCGCCGGGCGGCAGCGCGGTGCCGGGTGGAAACGGGGAATCGCCGGCACGGGCGGCGAAGTACTCCCCTTCCTCGGGCACGCGGCCGCGCAGGACCGTTTTGCGCGGCGAAATGCCCGCGCGGCTGGGAGGCCTGCCGGAATTAGGCACCGGCGAGGCGGTCGACGGCGGCATCGATGCGCTCATCGGTGCCATTGAGGCCGATGCGCACGTGCTTCTCGCCGGCTGGGCCGTAAAAGTCACCCGGAGCCGCGAGGATGCCCCGCTCAGCAAGCCAGTCGATGGTATCGCGGCAATTCTCGCCGCGGGTGGCCCACAAATACATGCCGGCATCGGAGTGATCGATGGTAAAGCCGGCGTCGACAAGCGCGTGCATGAGCACCGCACGGCGGGAGGCGTAGCGGTTGCGCTGGAGGGCCTCGGTGTCGTCATCGTTTAGCGCGGCGACCATGGCGGCCTGGATGGGACCTGGAACGATGAGGCCGGCGTGCTTGCGCAGCTGGAGCAGCTCGGCGATGAGCTCGTTATCGCCCGCGAAGAAGCCGGCGCGGTAGGAGGCCATATTCGCGGTCTTAGACAACGAATGCATGGCGATGAGCCCTGTGTTATCTCCATCGGTCACGCGCGGATCAAGGATGGACACCGGCGGATTATGGTCGTTCCAGCCCAGGCTCATATAGCACTCATCGGAGGCGATGATGGCGCCGGTCTCCCGCGCCCACACCACGATGCGGCGCAGTTCCTCCACGCCGAGGACGCGGCCGGTGGGATTGGACGGCGAGTTCAAAAAGACCAGGGAGGCATCCTGGAAATCGGAATCCGCGCGCAACGGCTTAGCACCGGCGAGCAGGGCGCCCACCTCGTAGGTGGGATAGGCCACCGACGGGAAGGCCACGGTCTCGCCGCGCATGCCCAGAAGCGTGGGCAGCCAAGCGATGGCCTCTTTGGTGCCGACCACCGGTAGGACGCGGTCTACCTGCATGTTATAGCGGCGGGTGAGCGCGGCGGCGATGGCCTCGCGCAGCTCCGGGGTGCCGGCGGTCTGCGGGTAACCAGAGTTCTGCGCGGCTGCGGTCAACGCAAGCTGCACGCCTGGGGATACAGGGTCAACGGGGTTGCCCACCGAGAGGTCAACGATTCCACCCGGGTGGGCCTGGGCTTTCTTCTTGGCGCCAGCCAGCGAATCCCAGGGGAAGTCTGGAAGCGTCTTTCCTAGCGGTGTGCGTGCCATGTCTTACTCCTGATTCTGTGGCGGAAGCGCGGCAATCATCGGGACGTCAAAGTCCTGTGGGCCGAGGGCCGCCGCGCCGCCTGGGGAGCCCAGGTCATCGAAGAAGGCTGCGTTGGCGTCGTTGTAGTCCAGCCACTCATCGGGAACGTCGTCCTCGTAGAAGATGGCCTCCACCGGGCAAGCCGGCTCGCAGGCGCCGCAGTCCACGCACTCATCTGGGTGGATGTAGAGCATGCGCTTGCCCTCGTAGATGCAGTCAACAGGGCATTCCTCAACGCAGCCGCGGTCCATTACGTCAACGCAAGGCTGTGCGATCGTATAAGTCATGGAGATTCCTTGAAGCTTCCTGATTTCTCGGATTTGGGATGTTTAACAGTATGTCACTTCTGCTTGAAAAATGGCCAAACGCCCCCGCCTATCCCGGCCAAAAGCAGGAGCAGGCTGAGAATATTATTGGCCAAGAGCATGTCACCTGTCATCGGTACGAGGAGCATGAAGGCGAAAAAGCCCAGGCTCCAGACGATGAGCGGGATGGCGCCGACCATCGGCGCGGGGCTCCATAGCCGGGCGGTGCGGGTGAGCACGGAGTTGAACCACCACGCAAGCAGGATGGTGATGGGAAAGGCCACGCTCGCGCCGTTGGATAGCGGGATGCGCGCGGTGAGGTAGATGACCTCGAGGAAGACCGATAGCAACGCGCCGATGGCCAGCCACACTAGGCCGGTGACTTGCTCGCCGCGGCTAAAATCCGTGCGCATTACAGGCCGCCCAGCAGGTCATCGGCCGGCTCGCCCTGTCCCAGCTGGAAGTACTCGGCGCGCAGCAGGGGCATGACCAGCAGATTGGATAGTCCATAGGCCCCGGGCACCTGCTCGGGTTCGTGCAGCGCGGCCACTGCGGCCTCGGGGTTGGTGCGGGTGGTGGAGCCATCGGCCACCCAGATTTGGGAGGCGTGGGCGCGCATGGCGCAGCGCTTGGCGTCAAGGGCGGCGTCGGAAAGAGCGACGGTGACATCGGCGCCCTCGTTGGTGAAATTGTCTAGGTACTCCTGGCTGGGCTTGGTCCACCCAGCCGGCGCATCCAGGGTGTCCAGGCCGGCATAGTTGGCGGCGCGTTCAAAAATGCCGTACCAAATGCGCGTGCTTGGCGACGCCGCCTTCATCACCGCCTTATGCACCGCAATGTGGTCGGGGTGCCCGTATCCGCCATCGGGCCCGTAGGTGAGGATGGCGTGGGGGTGGATGGCTTCGAGCTCGTCGCTGAGAAACTCGGCGGCCTCCTCGATGCGATTGACCAACGCACGGGGGTTTTCGTGCGAGGGAGAACCCACCATGCCGGAATCGCGGAAATGCCCGAATCCGCCCAATTGAACTCCCTTGACGCCCAGCGCATCGAGGGCATTGGCCAATTCGCGGGCGCGGAACCCGCCGAGCTGATCATGATCGGCCAGGCCTTGGTAAGGCTCGCCGATGACCTCGCCGTCCTCGCCCAAGGTAAGCGTAATGACGGAAACTTCGGCGCCGCGTGCGGCTAGAGTGGCCAGGGTGCCACCCATAAAGAGGGTTTCATCATCCGGGTGGGCGTGCACTGCCACCACGCGGTAGCCGGTTAAGTCCTTAGTCTTCATCTATCCTCCAGCGGGGCGCGGTGATAAGACCTTCGTCCCAATCATCAATGCTTTGGCCGGGGCCTACAATACCCTCCCCGAGCGCGTGGATACGCGTCTCATCCACCAAAGGCACGTAGAGGGCCTCCTTAGAGTTCACATCGCGAATGCGGGCGAGCGCTTCCTTCGGGCTCATGGCGCCGGACAAAATCTCCTCGCGAATCTCATCCGCGTTCTCCGGACAGATTCCGGACAGGTCGCCGGCGAGCGGCTGTTTGTCATCGCAGCTGAAGATATTCGCCGCGGACACCGAGTTCAGTGAGATATCCTCCCAGGTCACTACCGCATCCACCTCGCCTTCGGGCAGGAGCTTGGAGGTGATCGTGGTCAGGCGCTCGGACACCACCTCGGCAGCGATCCCGTGGGCTTCGAGGACGTCATAAAGCGTATTGGCCGCGGCCAAGGCGGTCGGGCTGGTGGGGTCTACCGCAAAGCGAATCGGCTTCTTACTAGCGCGGGTGCGCAGCGCAGTGAGATCCGTGTCCTTACTAATAGGGTTATTCCCCGGTTCAAGGTTGGAAGCGCGGCCGGTGGCCAAGCGCGCGACCTGGTCCGTATCAATCAGCGAGGCCAATCCGCGGCGCGCTGCCCTTTCTTCCAGCGCTCCATCCGCGGTGGACATGTGCAGGCGCAGTTGGCGCGGGCGGGTCAGTGTCTTATCGGAAACATGCCCTAAAAGACCCAGTGCCTCCTGTGAGGTTTGATCCGGGGTAAAGTCCGCGAAACCAATCTGCCCGGAGCGCAGCATATTGAGCGCCTGGGTGCTATCGCGTACCTCGCGCAGCTGAATGACGTCCACCTGGGCCGGATTAGCACCCCAGAAGCGGTCGTTCCGGTTCAAGGTAATGACTCCGCGGCCGCGGTCCACGCTGTCGACGAGGAAGCGCCCGGCCGATGCCGGAATCTTATCGGCTAAGGCAGAGCCAAAGTTATCGTCCTGCAGCAGGTGGGAAGGCAGCAAATTATGGAAAAGCAGGTGCCAATCTTTCACCTTCTGGGAAAAGTCCACGGTGACTACGCGGCCACCATCGGAGGTATTGACGGCCGATATGGCGTGGTAGCCGGCGGGATCGCGCACACCAGCGGTGGTGGTCATCTGCTTCCACAGGTAGCTAAAGTCCGCGCCGGAAATGGGGGTGCCATCGGACCATTGTGCGGGCGAGGCAATGACGTAGCGCACCCGCTGCGCCACGCCCTTAGGCGCGGTGACCTCAGAGGCGGATTCGAGGATATCGGCGTCCCTTTGCCCGTTGTGAAACGCTGAGGGCAAAACCAGCTCGGCAATTTGATCCACCAGCTCGGAGTTATTGGCCACCAAGTGCGGGTTCAATCCCGCGCGCAGAGGGTCCACACCCACTGAGATGGTGGGGCGCTTGGCGGAGTCGGCATCCTGTGGCTGCTCTTCTTCCGGGGTAGCCGTGGTCGTGGTCTGATCTTCTTGCAGCGCGGAGGCATTGTCCTCCACCACCGGTGGTGGGCCGGGGTTAGCTGCGCAGGCGCTAAGTATTGCAAGGCTGGCGGTGCTGAGTACCGCTGCAATTGCCGACGCCGCGCGCCTTGGTGAAGCCGGATTCTTTTTCATCGCGGACTACTTTAGTCCCTCTACCCCGCCGAAACGAAGATTTTTGGCGCTAGACTTGGCCACAGACCGCAACTATTAAGGAGACCCCAATGCTCATCTGCCAAGAAATGTTCCTTCTACTAACCAAGGACAACGGCAAGAAGGAAGACTGGGTATCCAATAATGAGGCCGCCCTGCGCGCCACCGTACTCGCGGACCTGCTGCTGGGCGGGCACGTAGAGCTCGGTGAGAAAAAGAAGGTAGAGACCACTCCACAGCGCCCAGAGCACCCCGTGTTGGCTTGGGCCTGGGAGGAGCTGCAGCAACACAAGGCCACCCGCATGCAGAGTCTTTTGGAAGCCTCGTGGTTTACCCCGCGGGAAATCATCGCCTTGGATTTCCACGCGAATGGACAGCTCGATGTGGAAAAGGCCAAGTGGTGGCAGATAAGCGGCGACCGCTACATCATGACGGACCTAGAGCTGGAAAAGGAACTGCGCGAACGGTTGGTTGCAGTCCTGGAGGCGCAGCGCCCAGCCGCGGTCAATGACGTCATCATCCTAGATATCCTCCGCGAGGTCAGCGGCGCCTATACCCTGCTGAAAAACGATGCGGAGGGAATGAAGCGCCGCGAGATGCGGGCACGCATTCAGGAGATCAAAGAAGAGGTCGAGTACGACAAAACCGCCTCCTCTGCGGTCAAGGCCGTAGTTGAGGAGGCGGCAGCGGTTGCGGCGATGGTGGCCACGTCAGCGGCAATCACCACCACCTAGGGTGCGGCTTACTACTTATTCATCTGCTTCGCGCGGGCGGCGGCACGCTTGCGGTCGGTAGCGGAAAGCTCAACCTTGCGCACGCGCAGGACGTCCGGGGCGACCTCGACGCACTCGTCGTTGCCACAGAACTCCAGCGCCTCTTCCAGGGAAAGGGTGTGTGCCTTAGCAAGGGTGACCGTGGCATCCGCGGTGGCGGAGCGCATATTGGTCAGCTTCTTTTCCTTGGTGATGTTGATGTCAATATCCTCATCGCGGTTATTGGCACCAACGACCATGCCCTCATAAGCCTCGGCACCCGGCTCGACGAAGAAGTTGCCGCGGTCAGCCAGCTGCATCAGCGCGTACTGGGTGATCTGGCCGGTGCGGTCAGCCACCAGGGAACCGGTTGGGCGGGACTTGATCTCGCCGGCCCAGACATCCAGGCCGTCAGAAATGGAGTTTGCGATGCCGGCACCGCGGGTCTCCGTCATGAACTGGGTGCGGAAGCCGATGAGGCCGCGGGCAGGAACACGGAAGATCATGCGTACCCAGTCGCCCTCGCGCACGTCCATGGCCTGCATCTGGCCCTTGCGGGAGGCCAGCAGCTGGGTGATAGCACCCTGGTGCTCGGACGGGGCGTCAATGGTGAGGATCTCGTATGGCTCGTAGGTCTTGCCGTCGATCTCCTTGGTCACAACCTGCGGCTTGCCGATGGTCAGCTCAAAGCCCTCGCGACGCATGGACTCGATGAGCACGGACAGCGCCATCTCGCCACGGCCCTGGACCTCCCAAGCATCGGGACGCTCGGTAGGCAGCACGCGCAGGGACACGTTACCGATAAGTTCCTGCTCCAGACGGGCCTTGACCATACGTGCGGTGAGCTTATCGCCGCCGCCCTGGCCTGCCATCGGGGAGGTATTAACGCCGATGGTCATGGAGATGGCCGGCTCGTCCACGGTGATGCGCGGCAGGGCCTCAGGGTGCTCCGGATCGGCGATGGTGTCACCAATCATGACGTCAGAAATGCCGGAAATCGCCACGATGTCACCGGCGATGGCTTCCTCAGCCGGCTGACGCTCGAAGCCGACGGTGCGCAGCAGCTCAGCGACCTTCACGGTCTTGGTGTGCTGGTTGCCATCCTCATCGTAATGGATCCAGGCCACCTGCTGGCCCTTCTTGATGCGGCCGGCGTAGATGCGCAGCAGCGCGATTCGGCCCAGGAAGTCGGAGGCGTCCAGGTTGGTCACGTGCGCCTGCAGCGGGGCGTCGACGGTAGCGGAAGGCTCTGGGAGGACGTTATAGATGACGTCGAAAAGCGGCTGCAGATCCTCGCCCTCAGGGACGTTGCCATCGCCTGGGTTCTCGGTGGAGGCAACGCCGGCGCGGCCCGAAGCGTAGAGAACCGGCAGGTCCAGCAGCTCCTCGGCGGCGGCCGCAGCTTCCTCGTCCTCCAGGCCGGCGGCGATTTCCAGCAGCAGGTCCTGGGACTCGGAGACAACCTCGTCGATGCGGGCATCCGGACGGTCAGTCTTGTTCACGCAGATGATAACCGGCAGCTTGGCTTCCAGTGCCTTGGTGAGCACGAAGCGGGTCTGCGGCAGCGGGCCCTCGGAGGCATCAACGAGCAAGACAACGCCATCCACCATGGAAATACCGCGCTCAACCTCGCCACCGAAGTCGGCGTGGCCCGGGGTGTCGATGACGTTAATGATCAGGTCCTGGCCGTCCTTGCCCAGGCCCTTACGGTGAATAGCCGTGTTCTTGGCCAGAATGGTAATGCCGCGCTCGCGCTCCTGATCATTGGAGTCCATGACGCGGTCCGTGTGTTCACCATGGTCACCAAAGGCGCCGGACTGCTCCAGCATGCCGTTGACCAGGGTGGTCTTGCCATGGTCAACGTGCGCGACGATGGCAACATTACGGAACTCGGTATTACTCACTAGTGGGGTTCTCCTTCGGAGGATCTACAGCGCTTGCGCGCGCGAAATTGATCTTGAACGAGCTCCCACGATACCCCCTTAAAGGGCCAAGTGCAGCATTGGGGATGGCTTTACCCCGTAACGCACCGTATGGGACGGGCGAAAAATCTTATAGGTTGCCAGTGCACTTGACACTCCCCCAGCCATCACTATCGTTACTGTAGGTAATATTGTTACAAATGTGACAACTGGGGTTTAACCCCTTCCCGAGACCGCACCCAAGGAATTGATAACGTGAGCCACGCCCGCACCACTTGGCGCCTGTCCGGCCGTACCGGTTATATCGCCGCTGCCACGGCCGCGCTCATTGGCCTCACCTCCCCCCTCGTCGCCCCAGCGCAGGCTTCCGCACCGGATCTTTCTTCCTTGGTGCAGCAGGCATCCTCGCATAGCCCGCTGGACGAGCTCGGCCGCCCCAACCAGGAAACCCAAGACCGCATCCGCGCTTTTGCGGCACAACCGTGGATTCCCGAGGATGTTCGCAACGCCATCTTGTCGGGCCTCGCGTTCTTCGCCGGCGGCGGCAATGGCAAGGGCGGCGTAGCCATGCCAGAGGGCAATAACCCGAACTTCCGCCAGTTCTACTGGCCCACGGTCTCCGCACACTGCATCGGCGGCACCAGCGATGCCATGGGCTCGGCAATCGCCGTTCCTGGCCCCACCGAAATGCCAGCACCGGGAGCAAAGCCTGGCGAAACCGTCTTCCTCTTCACCGCCCTCGGCACCCCACCGGCCGCGCGCGAACAAGGCGGGATGAACGTGCAGTGGTTCAACCTTGACACTCTGCGCAGCGGCGTCACCCCACTGAATAACAACGGCATCAATCAAGACGGCCCTACCACCTTGTCCGGCACCGCCCAGACTGGCAAGGGCACCGTCATCGCACTGCTTTCTGGCGGCGTGAACACCCAGGAATCCCGCTGCAATTTTGCCCCCACCGCCGCCTTCCTTGAGGTGAAATAGATGCCGGCGGATCTCCATCCGGTCAAGCGCGAGACCTTTAATACCGCCGAGTACACCAATACCGACCCCAAGGGTTTCCTGCGCGAGGTCGACACGTACACCGAGACGGATTTCGGCCTCTACATGGCTCGCGGCGCCGATCACCCGCGCTTTGGCTACCTGGAATCGTGGCTGCTGCCCGATCTCAACCTGCGCGCCAATATCTTCCATTTCCGCCCTGGTGTAGACGTCCACCAGGACTTTTATATTGATGTGGCCGAAATCCAGCGCGATGGCGCGGTGTGGACCACCCGCGACCTTTATGTGGATCTGGTTGCCACGCGCGGCGAGCCCATCTCCGTGCTCGATATTGATGAACTCTCTGCCGCTACCTCCGCCGGTTTGATTTCCGCCGAGGACGCCGAGAAGGCGATCGACACCACACTTGCCGCGGTCGAGGGCATTACTCGCAGCGGTGATGATGCGATGGCTTGGCTGGCGCATCAGGGGATACACTTAACGTGGTCCGATAACATCACCTTAACCCCAGAAGGATAATTTATGGCCGGTGGCCTTTTTGCCCTGCTTGACGACGTCGCCCTGATCGCCCGCTCCGCTGCCTCTAGCGTTGACGATGTGGCCGCCCTTGCGGGTAAGACCTCCGTGAAGGCCGCAGGTGTGGTAGTCGACGATGCTGCCGTAACCCCACAATACGTGGAGGGAATTAAGCCGCAGCGCGAGCTGCCGATGATCTGGCGCATTACCAAGGGCTCGCTCATCAATAAGCTCGTTATCATCTTGCCCATCGCCATGATCCTCTCCTGGATTGCGCCGTGGGCGCTCACCCCCATCCTGATGTGCGGCGGTACTTTCTTGTGCTTTGAAGGTGCGGAGAAGATCTTGCACCACGTTCTCCCCCACCGGGAAAAGGAGACCGAGCCAGTCCAGGAAAAGGGCGCCGAGGCCGAGGACAGCCTAGTTAAGTCTGCTATCACCACCGACCTCATCTTGTCTGCTGAGATCATGGTCATTTCCTTGAATGAGGTCATCAACGAGCCATTCTGGATGCGCCTCGGTGCCCTCATCTTCGTCGGCATCATGCTGACCCTGGGTGTCTACGGCGCCGTTGGCCTCTTGGTCAAGATGGATGATATCGGCTTAGCCCTCAATAAGCGCCACAATGGCAACTCCACCATCGGCACCGCTCTGGTCAAGGGCATGCCGATCGTACTCGATATCATCGGCGTCATCGGTACCGCCGCTATGCTGTGGGTCGGCGGCCATATCGTGGTCAAGGGCCTGCACGAATTCGGTATGGATCAGCCACACGAGTTCATTGCCTCCGTGACCGAAAATATTTCCAACGGTGCCCTGGCGTGGCTGGCAGATACCGGTATCTCCATGGTCTGCGGCCTGGTGCTTGGCGTAGTCGTTGCCACCATCGTGATGGCGGTCAAGGCCTCCTTTGGCAAGACCTCGGCCACCTCCGCCCAACCGGCGGAGGCTTAAAACGCCGTAGCCCGGCTGCATAGCCGGGCTACATAAATAGCATCAGCGAAACCGCCATCACGGCCATGCCGGCAATCAAGCCGTAGATAGCGTGATGGTGCTCGCCGGTCTCCTCAGCGGTGGGCAATAGCTCATCCAGCGAGATAAAGACCATAATGCCGGCGATGGCGGCGAAGCTAATGCCCATCGTCGCTGGCCCAATAACCGGCAAGAGAAGGCCGAAGCCGATGAGCGCGCCGAGCGGCTCGGCCAGGCCAGACAAGGTGGCCCACCAAAAGGCCTTCTTGCGGGAGCCAGTGGCCTCGCGCAGCGGAACAGCCACCGCAATGCCTTCCGGGATATTGTGAATGGCGATGGCCACCGCCACCGGCACCGCAACTTCCTTAGAATCCAGGCCGGATAGGAAGGTGGCAAACCCCTCGGGGAAATTGTGCAGGCCCAGCGCGCAGGCGGTAAATACGCCGGTTTTCATTAGCTTTTTGCGGCGGGCTTCTTCGGCCGTGGTGGCCGGCTCATGGGGGTTAATCTCCTCCGGCACGAGCCGGTCAATGATGGCGATGACGGCGATGCCAGCAAAGAACGCCCCGACGGCGGCCCAGGTGCCGGTGGTTTCCTCGCCGAGGGCGTCGGAAAGCTGCGCAATGCCTTCCGGCAGGATCTCCATAAAGGAGACATACAGCATCACGCCGGCCGAAAGCCCCAGTGCAGCGGCCATAAAAGCCGGCCCCGGCTGGCGCCTTCCCACCGCCAAAGCGCCGCCAATCGAGGTCGATAGACCCGACAGCAGCACCAAGGCGAAGGCAAAGGCAAAGGTACTAAAAGTCATAGCTGGCACCCTACCAGCCAATAATTGTCAAGTATTAATTTTCTTCCTTATCTTCCGGTACCGGAGAGATGAACTCGCCATTCTTGATAGATGGATCGTTGTCCACATACTCGCCTGCCTCATAGTCATAGCCCACGGCGCGGCCCTCTTCGTCCGTGCGCGCGTACCAATCGGTCACCTCTGCTGCAGTGGAGTTAAAGTGCGCGCCCGTTGCGTAGTCGCCGTCCGTCGGCTCGATAGACAGGGCAAAGTTATCGCCATAATCGCGCACGCCGCGGACGATTGCATTAGAGACAGCTTCGTCCTCGTAGAAATGACGGATGGAGGCAGGATCATGGCGCAGCTCGCGCACCAACGCGATGCACATGAGCACGATGATGACCGCGAAAGGCAGGGCCGTCACCGTAATAAGGTTCTGCAGGCCCTGCAGCGCATTGCGGCCGCCGGCAAGCAAAATGACCACGGCAATGCCAGCCATACATACCACCCAAAAGACCGTTACTGCCGGGTTGGGCTTGGGGTTGCCGCGCTGGGTGAGCTGCGAGTTCACAATGGATGCGGAGTCAGCCGTGGTAATGAAGAAGACCACCAGCATGATGATGACGATGGGCGCCATCCACTCCGCTCCTGGGAAGTGATCCAAGACCTTGAAAAAGATGTCTTCTGCCGCCGGCATGGAATCAATGGTGCCATCTGGGGCGATATCGCCATCGCGGCGCTGCAGCCAAATGGTGGTGCCGCCCAGGATGGTAAAAGCGGCAACAATGATGGCGGAGGGAATAAGCAGCACGCCAAGCACGAACTGGCGGATGGTACGCCCGCGGGAAATCTTGGCTACGAAAACACCCACAAACGGCGACCAAGATACCCACCAGGCCCAGTAGAAGGTGGTCCAGGAGGACAGGAAGGCAACCATGTCTTCCCCCTCGCCCATGTTGGCCGAGAGCATCTGTGGCATTTCATCGAGATATTCAATCACTACGGCCGGCAGCATATTGGCCAAGAAGGCGGTCGGCCCCACGACGAAGAAGAACAAGGCCAGCGCCATGGCCAGCACCAGGTTGATATTGGAGAGCCACCGAATGCCCTTGGCCACGCCGGAGACTGCGGAGAAGATAGTTCCGATGGACAGCACCACGATGATCACCAGCGCCGCAGCATTGCCGGTGGTGGACCAGCCGCTGACCAATTCCACGCCGCGGCCGATCTGCAGCGCACCGATGCCCAGCGTGGCGGCGGTGCCAAAGAGCGTAGCAATAATGGCTAGGCCATCGATGATGCGCGCGGGCAGGGAGTCAGTGGAGCGATTGCCAAAGAGCGGCATCAGGATGGAACTCATCAGCGGCACGCGGCCGCGGCGGAAGGACACGTAGGCCACGCACAGGCCCACGATGGCGTAAATTGCCCAGGCATTAAAGCCCCAGTGCATGGCTGCCTGCGCCATGGCGCCCAGCACCGCTTCATCGCTCGCAGCCTCATAGGCACCAGGGCGCGGCGAAAGGTAGTAGCTCAGCGGCTCGAAGGGGCCAAAGAAGATGATGCCGATGCCAATGCCGGCACCAAAGAGCATCGCGGCCCAGCTCACCGTGGAAAATTCCGGCTTCTCCCCATCCAGGCCAAGAGGAATCTTGCCGTACTTCGAAAAAGCCAAGATGATGAGCAAAAACATCAGGAACGTCGCCAGGGCGGTAAAGATCCAGCCCAAGTTACGCATCACCCAATCGAGCGCTGTCGAAGAAGCATCGAAGACCTGCTCGGGCGCAATCACACCCCAGATTACGAAGGCGACGACCAGTCCGCCGACCACAAAGAGGATCGGTTTATCCACGCCATACTTGACCTTCTGGTCCTCAATGGAGACGCCCGGCACCAGCGCAGGGTGGATATTATGCGGGTACATAATGTCCTTTAAGATGCGCTTGGCATTGCGGGTGCGCTTTTTGCTTTCCTCCGAATTATTCACCCCACGCACAGGGCGGGATGAGGAAGACGGTGAAGAAGAGATGGTTCTACTCCTATTCTGTTTTCCGGGTTTCACTTTTAAGAGAGCTGTCTACACATTAATAGAAACTCGCAGGATATAAAGCTGGCGCCAGCCCTATCCCCTATATGCGTAAAATGAGCTACGCATTGTTTACCGGCCTTTAACCTTGGGAGTGACTTTCTATGGCGCTATACCCGCTCGCGACTAGTTACTTCGGCGTGGAGCATGTTGCGGTCCTCGAGCACCCAGTGGTGGGCACCGCATTGAGTATCCCCGGCGTGGCGAAGCACGCTGCGCTTGTCGACGTCTCCCTAGAACCCGATACCTACACCAACGGCTGGCGCGTTCGCTCAGACTTCGGCTTCTTAGGGTTCCTGGACGAGGTCGAGGCGGCGGAGTATCCCGCCTTGGAGAGATTGAAGGCCTCTTCTGCACAACCGCAGACGATCGCCACCGTAGAGGTAGTTGACGGCCAGGTCGAGGTTGCCGTGTCACTGGGCCTGTGGCCGTGGATGGTGCCGGTCAATGACCAACCGCAAGGAACCGCGCTGCTCTCCGGCGGACGAGGCGTGCTGATCGATGCCGCCGCCGGCGACCTATCGCCCTCCCAGCTGGAGAGCATGGGCACGCAGCAATTCTTCGTCACACTGGAAGACCTTGCCGGCACCGCAGTGGCCACCTGCGACGATATGGTGCTCGGCCCCATCGGCGACATTCCTGCGTTCCCCGGCCTGCGCGCCGCGTTCGCCGCGGCCAGCGGCTCTGGAGCGGGGCTTTCCGCCCGCGCCTATGCGAGCCACGGCATGCTTGCCGTCGATATCCCCGCCAATGAGGCCATCCCCGCGGAGCTCTTCTCCCCCGCTGTTCCACCGCTGCGCGTGCCCGCGCCACAACCTGCGATTCCCACCGCTGCGCCCGCAGCCACACCGGCTCAACCCGAGGTCTGGGAGCACACGCTTGCCGGCGAGGCCATCGTCAAGGCGCTGCCCACCGGCTCACGCCGCCCGAAAGGGCCACAGGCCCAGCCGGCTGTACCCGCTGAGCCAGATGCGCCAGCTCAGCAGCACAATGAGCAAGCGCAACAACCGCAGGCTAGCGCCAAACTAGCGGAGTTGGTCTCTTCCATCCCGGGCGAGCAGAATTTCAGCTGGCGTGCGCTCCCAGTTGCCGAAGAACCGGGCCGCTTTTCCTCCGAATCCGCGCGCGTGCGGGCCCGGCGCGTAGCCCGCGACACGTCCCGCCACCGCGGGGGCAATCACCGCAAATAGGTGCGGCCCTGGGTGGCAGAGCCCCGCGCCTCTAGCGCAGGGTGCGTTGGCCCCCGTCGCCGCGGCGGGTAATCCGCTGGGCGTCGAGGTATTCCAGCAGCGGGATGGCTACCCGCCGCGTGGTACCTAGCGCCTGGCGGGCAGCCGAGAGAGTAAAGGGTTGTTCCAGTCCGGCAAGGCGCCGGCGCGCCTCCTCAGGAGCTGAGGGCAAGAGCACGATTCCCTGCTTCAGGCGCAGGAGGCGCCCGGCGCGCTCGGCGGCGGCAAGTTCCTTAGGGCCCAAGCCTAGCTCCGTGAGGTCATCTGCTTCGGGTGCCGCAAACGGTTCTGCCTTGAGTCTTTCCTCAATGGCAGCGACCCCGCGCTCCGCCGCGCCGAGGTCCGCCCGCTGCCCAGGAAGGCGCAGCACTCCCTCACTGCTTTCCGCCTTCGCAGCGGCGATGGCAAGGCCCAGCAAGCCTTCTTCTTGCAGGCCGAGGGCGTCCATGGCCGCCTTGCGAGGCATTCCCGGAGCTAGGGGATGGGCGGCGGTGTGGGCATGCAGGGCGTCGGTAAGCGCGTGCTTCCACCGCGTAACTTGGGAAGCAGCAATCCACCAGTCGCGGAAGGCGATAATGCCTTGCGGCGGCGCTGCGGTAGTAAAGCCATCGCGGGCTAGGTCATCCACACGGGCGAAGCCGACGCGGCACAGGTAAGAGGCAGGATCACGGAACGAGTTCTGGGCACTGAGCTCTTCTGCGCGGCGGCGGGCGTCACCGCGCCGGTTAAGCTCCGGCGGGCGCAGATCGACTGCCTCTACCCCGGCGACGACGTGCCGGCCACCAGGGCTGCGCACTACGAAGCGATCAAGGAGCTGCAGCGGCAGCGGGTGCGCCAGGCTGATGCGCGCGAAATCGGCAGACAGGGGACGCAGGTGGGCCTCTACCCCGGCGGTACCGGTGTGCACGACGAGGTTATCGGGCAGCCCGTCGAGCTCCGCGCCAAAGGTGCGGCGGACATCGAGGTGATCCACTAAGCGCCACGCGCCCGGGGTAAGCAGCACGTCGCCGCGGTGGATATCGGCGGCATCCAGCCCTCGCAGGTTGACGGCCGCGCGGGTGACGGGGCCGAGTGCATCCTGCGCGCGGTTTTCACTATGCAGGCCGCGGACTTCCACGTCCCTTTCCCCACTAGCCGTGGCTACCTTGAGGCTATCGCCTACGCGCAGAGTGCCCGCGGCGAGCGTTCCGGTAACCACGGTGCCCGCGCCTTTCACGCTAAAGGCGCGGTCCACCCACAGGCGCACGGGTGCCTGTGCATCGGGAACGGGCACAGCGGCCAGGACCTCATCGAGCGCCTGCCGCAGCGCCGCAATGCCGTCGCCGGTAGGAGCGGATACGGGAATAATGGGGGCGTCGGCAAGCGGGGTGCCGGCCAGCTGCGTTCGGATTTCTGCGGTGCGGTCCACGGTGGCGCGATCGCTGCGAGTGAGCGCAATAATGCCGTGCTCTACTCCCAGCGCACGCAAGGCATCGCGGTGGTCGGTGGACTGGGCCTGCCATCCCTCATCGGCCGCAACCACAAAGAGGACCACCGGGGCTGGGCCCACGCCAGCGAGCATATTGCCTAAGAATTTTTCATGGCCGGGCACATCTACGAAAGCCACATCCGCGCCAGAAGGCAGCGTAGTCCAGGCAAATCCCAAATCAATGGTCAGCCCGCGGCGCTTTTCTTCCTCCCACCGGTCCGGGTCCATCTCCGTAAGTGCACGCACCAGGGTGGACTTGCCGTGGTCCACATGGCCGGCAGTAGCGACGACGTACACCTAGCTCACCGCCTTAATAGCGGCAATAACTGCGGCGTCGTGGTCGGCAGGGACGCAGCGAATATCCACCAAGCAGCGGCCCTGATGCACGCGACCTACTACGGGCGGGTCCTGGCGGCGCAGCGCGTCCGCATAGCGCTCGGGCAGACTCACCGCGAAGCCGGGCAGCGGGTATTCGGGCGCCCCGCCACCGCCCACGCGGCCATCATGAGACACCACTTCTGCCCCGACTGCCTGTGCAATGGCTTCCGTGCGCTCGCGGTGTGTCTGGGGATCGAGGTGGAGGGCGTCCTGCACCGCATTCGAGGGCGTCGAAATGGCCGCCTCCAACGCGTTGAGGCGCAGCTTATCTATGCGCACCGCACGCGCCAGCGGGTGCTTCTTCACCGCAGCAATCGCCTCCTTGGTACCGAGTAAGATTCCTGCCTGCGGACCGCCAAGCAGCTTATCGCCGGAGGCTATGACGATATCGGCGCCAGCGCGCAGCTGGGCCTGGATATCTGGTTCTTCTGGCAGCGCCGGGTCATGGGTGAGCAGGCCGGAGCCCAAGTCCACGATGAGTCGCGTATCGTGCTCCACCGCTAGGCGGTGCAGTTCTTCTACCCCGACTGCGGAGGTAAAGCCCTCGATGCGGAAATTAGAAGGGTGCACCTTCAAAATAGCGCCGGTGTTATCGCCCAGCGCGCGCTCGTAGTCGGCCAGGTGCGTGCGGTTAGTCGCCCCAATTTCTTTAAGGCGCGTGGCCGTGGACTCGATGAGCTCCGGCAGGCGGAAGCCAGCTCCTATCTCAATGAGCTCGCCGCGCGAGATGATGACCTCTTTGCCGGGAGCGAGCGCGGCGGTGGCCAGGAGCAAGGCGCTGGCGCCGTTATTGACCACTAAGGCATCTTCTGCACCGGGGCAGGCCGCGAGCAGCGCGGCCGTGGCGCCGGCACCGCGATTTTTTGATCTCTTGCCCGAGTCCAGGTCCATTTCCACATCCGTATAGGAGGCAGCGGCGTGCAGGGCCTCTACCGCGGCGCTGGGAAGCGGGGCACGCCCTAAGTTCGTATGAATGATAACTCCGGTGGCGTTAATGACCGGCCGCAAGGAATGCGCATTCTTTTGTTCCAGGCGCTGCGCAATTTCTGCGGGTATCTCGCTAACAGGCAGCTGACCGCGGCGCGCTCGGGCGACTGCGCCCTGGAGTATCGCGCGGATGGTGTGCTCGGCTAGGCGCTGGCGCGCGGATTCTACTTCCGGCAGCTGGAGCAGCTCGTCCATGCGGGGAATATTCCTGCGGGGATCCGGGCTGGCAGCAGGCGTGGGCGTGGGCACTGTGGCATTCCTCCTTGCGCGCGGGTGGCGGAGACGGACAGGAATCGAACCTGCCAGACCGAGATGCTCGGCCTCACCGGTTTTGAAGACCGGGGCGCCCACCAGGACACGTACGCCTCCGTGTGCTCACCTTACACGGGCATTCCCCGGTGCCGGCACACCTGTCACGCAATACCTCCACCATGCCGCTCCGAGGTGGAAACCTCGGCGCCCTATGTCCTATCGCGCCACACACAGGTTCCCTACCTTGCTGTGCAGCCAAATAGTTCCTCGGGATGAGTAAAATGGCGATATGACCGAAGATATTAAACTCACCTCTTTCGCCGCCGGCGGCGGCTGCGCCTGCAAGATTCCCGCTGGACAGTTGGAATCCGCCGTCGAAGGCCTCATTGGTAAGGCCGACCCCAACGTGCTGGTCGGCTTGGACGATGGCGACGACGCCGCGGCCGTAAAGATTCAAGATGGTCTGGCGGTCATCTCCACCGCGGACTTTTTTACGCCCATGCTCAATGACCCCTACGATTGGGGGCGAGTGGCTGCGGCCAATGCGCTCTCTGACGTCTATGCCATGGGTGGCACCCCGGTTACCGCCATTAACCTGGTGGGTTGGCCCAATGAAAAGCTCGGATTGGACGTGCTGCGCGAGGTCCTGCGCGGCGGCATGGATATAGCCACCGAGGCCGGCATCTCCGTTACCGGTGGCCATTCCATCACCGCGCCCGAACCGCTGTACGGCATGGCAGCTACCGGCATCGTGGCCCCCGACAAGCTCATGCGCAATGACGCCGCCGAGCCCGGCCTGCCCATCACCCTGACCAAGCCCATTGGCGTGGGCATCCTCAACAACAAGCACAAGGCCACCGGCGAGGTCTCCCAGGCCGCGGTCGATTCCATGACCACCTTGAACCGTGAGGCCGCCCGCGCCGCGGTGGAGGCGGGCGTGCGTGCGGCCACGGACGTCACCGGCTTCGGGTTGCTCGGCCACCTGTACAAGATGTGCCGAGCCTCCGGCATCGCCGCGGAGCTCGACTTTTCCGCCGTGCCCACCATCGAAGGCGCAAAGGAGGCGCTGGCGGAGGGCTTCATCCCCGGCGGCTCTCGCCGCAATCTCGACTGGGTGCGCCCACACCTCGATTCCTCTTTGAGCGAGGAAGAGCTAGTGCTGCTTGCCGACGCCCAAACTTCCGGCGGCCTCCTCCTCATCGGCGAGGTTCCTGGCTACCCCATCATCGGCCACACCACCGAGCGCACCGGCGATGCCTATATCAAGGCCTAAGATGCAGCGACAGATCCCTTTTCTCCTCGCCCTCGCCTCCACCGCCCTTGCCACAGCAGGGCTGGTGGGGTGCTCGTCCGAGGGGGCATCGCCAAGCGGATGCTCCCCGGTCGATCCCGCCGCGGTGCGCGAGGCCCTGCCAGATTCGCTCGGCAAGTCGAAGCTCGACCCACACTCCACCGACAAGGATGAACATTCCTTCTCAGTGCTCTACCGTGCAGAGGATAAGGAGCAGGTCAGCCTGCTGGGGACGAAGTATGAGGCCGAGGGCTCACCCGTCTGCCCTGATGACCCCAATGAGGCGGCGCAGCGCTACTTAGAGCTGCTGCACGACGACCTCGATGCCCAAAACGCCGACCAGCAGCGCCCCGCCAATGAGTACTCCCCCTTCGAGTTCACCGCCGCTGACAGGCGCTTTTATTGCTCCGCCTGGCCGGTCGAAGAGTCAGTGTCCACCACGTGCGTGACCACCGTGGGCGATGTGGCGCTGAACTACTACCTCCACCGTGATGGTCGCGACTCCGCAGCCGAGCAACAACGCATGGAAGACATCGGCTCGGAGCTCGCCCCCGCCCTGCAGGACCTGGACTAGTCCGGGCTCACCACATCGTGGTCGAGGCCCTGCTCGCGCCGGCGCCTTTCCGCCCGGCGCTTCTGCGGCCCGATGGTGGTCTCCGGATTCTTCACCGCTTCCAGCCCGGCATTGAGCACGCCAAAGCGCGTGCACGCCGAGCCTGCCAAGAGCGATAGCCCAGCAGCCACCGAGACTGCCCGCGACTTCGTCACCGCAGCCACTGCACTACCGACACCGCCAGCCGCGATGAAGTATTCCGAGGCCTTCATCAACGCGCCCGGCCTGCCCTCGTGCAGCGCCTCGCGCGGCTCCGGCTCCATGCCTTCCTCCAGCACCTTGGTCGCCACCAGATCGCTGGCTGCCGCGGCCATACCCAACACGCGGGCCGGTCCCGCGTGCTCGACCGGAGTGGTCGCCATAGCCAGGCCTGACGACGCCGCACCCGCCGAGGAAACGAAGACATACGGCAGGTGCTTTTTCATGTCATTCCACACCGGGTTCGAGGTATTGGACAGCAATACCGCGGTATAGCCCGCGAGCGGGCCGCCAAGCACGCCGGCGACCGCGCCCGCCGGCCTGGCCGATTTCTTCAGCGCCGTACGCACAAACTTCGGCAGCGGCAGCTTGTGACCGGTCGCCGCATCCACTTCCGCGGCGGCCGGCAGCGCAGCTGCGCTGGCAAAGCCCGACAAAATCCACGAGCCCATCGACATTGGCGAGGTCACCTTGAAGACGCGGAACATGTTCAATGCGCGCTCCGGGCGGCCCAAGTCCAGAATCAAAAAGACCGATCCCACGGCCGCCGCGCCAAAGGCAGAGATACGGGTGGTGCGCCGCAGCGGTGCATTGCCCGCGGCCTGTGCACCAGCGGCTAAGAGACCTGAACCGCCGCTCACGCCGCCCAAGAAAAAGTAGGCGCCGATGGGCCATTCCCACGGCGGAGCCTTCACCACAGGTCGGCCATAGTAAGACGAGAACTCGAAGTCCTGCGCCATGCGCTCCTCTTTGGAGCCGTCCTGCGCGCCCGCGCCTGGACGCTTCCGCTTCTTCTTCGGCTTCGTACCGTCGAACTTCCGGTAGCGATTGCGGCGCTCCGGCTGCGGTGGACGGTATTCATCAAAGTTGCTCATTTACGTCCCCCAATCAGGAAGGAACCAGCCACGGCCAACGCCATGCCGCCGATAGCCTTGGCTGCGGTCTTATACATCTGCGGCAAATCGGCCGTCGGCACGCGCGGATCCGGCGGCAAACCGTAGACCTCAGGTGAATCCAAAAGCAGGAAGATGGAGCCGGTTCCTCCCACACCATCGTCCTGGTTGGCACCGTAAAGGCGGGCCTCGGTAAGGCCTTGCTCGTGCAATACGCGCACGCGTTCCTTGGCTGCGGCCACCATCTCCTCGTACGGGCCGAACTGAATGGAATCAGTAGGACAGGTCTTAGAACATGCTGGCTGTTCGCCCTGCTTCAGGCGGTCGTAGCACATGGTGCACTTTTGGGCGACGCCCAAGTTCTTAATCGGCATTGACTCGCCTGGTGTATGGTCCGGCCCTTGTGGGGCAAGCTGCTTAAGCTTTTTCAACACGTTCACGCCGGCATGGGAATTATCCACGTAGTCCACCGTGGCCGTCTTGTCATACTTCAGCGCCACACCGCCGTCATCGCGGCGCTCGATGACGCCAAACGGGCAGCCGGCCACGCAAGTGCCGCAGCCATTGCACACATCATCCTGGACCACCACAGTGCCAAATTCGGTGCGGAACAGCGCGCCGGTAGGACACACGTCCAAGCAGCCCGCATGCGTGCAGTGCTTACACACGTCCGAGGACATGAGCCACCGAAACGTATCCGTATCCGGCGGGGTGGTATCAACCTCTGGGTCCTGCGCCCCTACCGAAGGCATACCCAGGGAAATGAGATTCTTTCCCTCCTCGCGGGCTTGCTCGATGCGGTCATTGTTTTGCTCCACAAAGGCCACGTGCCGCCAGGTATTTGCACCCAGTGCGCCGGTGTTGTCATAGGAATCACCCGTGACGTCATAGCCTTCTACCGGGTTGCGGTTCCACTCCTTGCACGCCACCTCGCAGGCCTTACACCCGATACACACGGAAGTGTCGGTGAAAAAGGCCATGCGGCGGTACTTGTCGTAGCCGTGCCGGTTCGCGTTTTCGGTCAGAAGATTTGTCATTTACTTACCTTCTTCGCTTTCCTCGCCCTTCTCGCCGTGCTCATCCGCATCCGCGGGCTCCTGCGGCTCTGGGTTATAGGTGAAGGAATCATCCACGGTGAGCAGATCATTACCGGAATCCAGGTTCAGGTGCGCGCGCTTCTGATACTCCTTGAGCATCTCCACACGGGCCTCGCCGCGCGGGCGACGCCCCGGCTGGATATCGCAGGCGCCGATCTTGGAATTCTGGATGAATACGTTCGGCTCCAACGTAAGGCCCAGCAGATCATTGGCGCCATCGCCTGCAACTGCCGTGGAATCGGACTCGCCATAGTGATACGGCAAGCCGATCTGGTGGAACTCCTCACCATTGATCTTCATCATCTGCATGCGATCAGTGACCAAGACCTGTGCCTCAATCACGCCGCGCGGTGAGACGATGGTGGCCCACTTACCGTTTTCCAAGCCGCGCTTTTCTGCCAAGGCCTTATCAACCTCGCAGAAAAGGCCCGGCTGCAACTCCGCCAGGTACGGCAGACGGCGCGACATCGCACCCGAGGTATACATCTCGGTGAGGCGATAGGTGGAAAAGACAAACGGGAACACCTCCGAGCCCGGCTCACCAGGTTCTGGGCGCGACAGGTTGTCTGGGCGCTTAATGGTCAAGCGCGTCGGTGACTGCTGCTGCTTGTATAGCACGTTGTGCACCGGGGACTCGTGCGGCTCATAGTGGGTGGGCAATGGGCCGTCGGAAAGCCCGGTCGGCGCAAACAGCCAACCGCGGCCATCCGCCTGCATGATGAAGGCATCGGTGCCGTCGAGGGCGTCCGGGCCCACGGCGTCGACCGGAGCCTTGTAGTCCGGGGCCTTGGTAGCCGGGAAGTCCGGCACGTCATCGCCAACCCATTTACCCTGGTCGGCGTCCCACCACACATACTTCTTGCGCTCCGACCACGGAGTGCCGTCCGGCTTCGCCGAAGCACGGTTGTAGAGCAGGCGGCGGTTGGCCGGCCATACCCAACCCCACTCGGGAGCTACCTCGTTTTGCTCCGAACCCGGAACCTTGCGCGCGGAATGATTAATGCCGTCCTTAAACACGCCGGTGTAGATCCAGCAACCACCGGAGGTACTGCCATCGTTCTTCATCTCCACGAAGGCAGGCAAAAGCTCGCCCTTCTTCGGGCCCTCTAGGTAGTAGCCGTTGATCTCCTTGAGGATATCCTCAGAATTCGGCTCACCTTCCTCGGTTTCCACATAGTCCCACGTGACTTTCTGCAGAGGAATATCTCGCGGATCCGTGGAATCGCGCAGGCGCTCCTTGATCTTCTTGCCTAGTTGGTAGAAGAACCACAGGTCACTTTTCGCATCGCCTGGCGGCGGTGCTGCCTGGAAACGCCATTGCAGCATGCGCTGCGTCTGGGTAAAGGTTCCCGCCTTTTCCACGTGGGTGGCCGCCGGCATCAAGAAGACCTCAGTGCCGATGTCTTCGGTCTTAAGCTCGCCGTTTTTAATCTCCGGCGAATCCTTCCAGAAGGAGGCGGTCTCAATCTCCTGGAAATCGCGTACGACCAGCCACTTCAGCGCCGCCAAGCCGCGGCGCTGCATACCGCCGTTGGACTGCGCCACGGCCGGGTTCTGGCCAAAGACAAAGTAGCCTTCCACCTGCTCATCCAGCATGGCCATGAGCGTTTCATAGGTCGAATGCGCACCAGAGATGCGCGGCATGAGGTCATAGCCCCATCCGTTGTCCTTGGTCGCTGCATCGCCCCAGTAGGACTTCATCAGCGAGACCGCATAGTTCTCACCGATCTGCCAAAAGCCCTTCTGCGACTCATTACGGATTCCATCAACGAACTCTGGCCAGCTTTGCTTGTCGACGCTCGGCATGGGCAAATACCCCGGCAACGAGTGGAACAACGTCGGGATATCGGTAGATCCCTGAATCGAGGCGTGACCGCGCAGCGCCATAATGCCCGATCCAGGACGGCCCACATTACCGGTCAGCAGCTGCAAAATAGCTGCGGTACGGATGAACTGCGCACCCAAGGTGTGCTGGGTAAAGCCCAACGCATAAGCAAAGCAGGTAGTGCGCTCCGGCGTAGAGTTCTGCGCTATCGACTCGGCTAGATAGAAGAAATCCTCCTGCGCAATACCACAGGTTTCCTCCACTACCTCAGGCGTATAGCGCGCGTAATGCCGCTTGAGAATCTGGAAGACGGAATTCGGATGCTCCAGCGATTCATCGCGTTCTACATTCCACGACGCACCCTCCGGCTTTTGCACGTACTGCCACGAATCCGTGACGTACTTTCCAGTTTCCGGATCATAGCCGGAGAACAAACCATCCAAGTCCTCGGTGTCCTGATAGTCCTCCGAGATGATCATCGGTGCATTGGTATACGCCACCACATAATCATGGAAATACAGCTCATTTTCCAGCAGGTAATTAATAACCGCACCCAAAAGCACCACGTCCGTGCCGCCGCGAATGCCAATGTGGCGATTCGCAAACGCAGACGTGCGCGTGTAACGCGGATCCACGTGAATGATGCGTGCACCACGCTTCTTGGCTTCCACCACCCACTGGAATCCCACTGGGTGGCACTCGGCCATATTAGAACCCTCAATGACGATGCAGTCCGCATTCGCCATATCCTGCAGCGGTTGGGTTGCGCCGCCGCGGCCAAACGAAGTTCCTAGACTAGGAACAGTGGCGGAGTGTCATATGCGTGCCTGGTTCTCGAGCTGAATCGCACCAGCGGCGGTAAATAGCTTCTTGATGAGGTAATTTTCCTCATTATCCAAGGTCGCACCGCCCAAACCGGCAATGCCCATCGTGCGGTTGAGCGTACGACCTCCATCGTCCACATCCTGCCAACCGTTCCGGCGGGCTTCCAAGAAACGATCCGCAATCATCTCCATCGCGGTATCTTCATCAAGATCCTGCCACTCCGTCGAGTACGGCGCACGATACTTAATCTTGGTAAGGCGCGTAGCGGAGTTAATCAACTGCTCCGACGCAGATCCCTTCGGGCACAGGCGCCCACGAGAAATGGGCGAATCCGGATCGCCCTCCACCTGGATGACGCGGTCATCTTTGACATACACGCGCTGCGAACAACCGACCGCACAGTACGGGCACACCGACTGCACCACGCGGTCTGCTTCCACGGTGCGCCCATGCTTATCTTTGCTCTTTTGAGACTGCGTATTGACGTCCCTTCCGAAGGGATCGCCACTGCGCAGCTGGCGCACAACCGGCCAGTTGAGAGGGCTAAAGCGAGACATATCCCTAAATCTATATTTAGCTGAGCCAAAAAGCTACAAAGGCTACCCTAACTAGCTTGCACCGCCCAGAGCGCCCGCTTAACCCCCTCGACGATGTCCGCTAGCTCCATCATGGGCTTATCCGTTTTCTCCTGCTCTGTTATATACGGCACGTGGACAAATCCCGCGCTCACCCTCGTCCCCTCGAAGTGATGCAGGAGGCCATAGTGCAGCTGGTTACATACGAAAGTCCCGGCCGTATTCGACAATCGCGCCGGACTATCCCCCACCGCCGCGACCATTTCCTTTACCGGCAGCGTAGAGAAATAGGCCGTCGGGCCGCCTTCCACAACCGGTACATCCACCGGCTGATAACCCGCATTATCAGGAATATCGGCATCCATCACGTTGATCGCGACCCGCTCCGGGGTGATATGTGCCCGCCCGCCGGCCTGGCCCAAACATACAATGGCTTCGACCTCCGAATCCTCCGCGACCTCAATCGCCCGACGCAGCGATTCCCCGAACTTCGTCGGGATCACCAGCTTGACGAGCTCCGCGTCTCCAATGTGATCCGGTAGTTGCTGAAGAGCTCGTTCTGTGGGGTTTATGCTCTCTCCGCCGAAGGCGTCAAATGCGGTTACGAGGATTTTCATGCTGCCAGTATTCCAGATCCCCGGCCCCTCCCTTCCCTCACGCTCACCGGGAAGGGTGATCCAAGCACTCGGGAACCTGCCTGTGAGCGCGAACGACGGGGTTCCTAACCGATCTGTTGCTTGGTAGTGCAGTCGATCTTCGCGTATGAACGTCCATTCTTATCTACTGACGTCATGGCATAGTTTCCGCCATAAGCTCGGCACCCGGTGTAGTTATCGACGACCGGCGCCGGCTGAGGTGCGGGTTGCTGCTCAGGAGCTTGATGCTCAGCCACCTCATCATGCGTCGGCTGCTCCGCTACCTCTACTTCAGGCGCGTCGTGCTCCTGCTGGCGAATCTCTTCCTGCCGCTGCTCTGCACGACGGCGTTCTTCTTCCTGGCGCTCCTTCTCGCGCTTCTCTTCCTCCCGTTCTTTCTCCTCCAATTTCTCGAGCTCTTCGCGGGCTTGCTTCTCCTTCCCTTCAAGCTCGCGTTCCTTCTTCGAGGCAATCTCCTTGGGAGCATCCGGATATGCCGCCTTCTGGAAGGTGCTTCGAGCATCTTTGCGGTGAGTCAGAGCCGCTAATCCGGCCTTCGCTGCTGCTGACTTGTCCAGTACATCCTCGTAGCCTGCACTATCAGCTTCCCCGGAAGCTACAAATGCTGCCGCCGCAGCTTCTGCGCTGCTAAGCGCCTCGGCCATGTCCTCATCGCTGGAAACCTTGCACTCGTCCGAGACCCCAAAGATCCCTTCGCCAGCGTCTTTAGGGCCGCGTTCGGCATTGTGCACTTCGTCGTAAAACTTGTCGTTTCCGCCAAATACAACCGCCGTGGCTAGCCCTTCGGCCGCGACATCCGCGTTAATGAAGTCATCGTCAATAAAGACACCGGCAAGAGTGCGGCCGTACTTGTCGGTCCGCTCGGAGTCATATTCCAACCGAACCTCCGTCCCCTTTGGCAACCGTCCTTCCAAGTACCGCTTGGCTTCCTCCGCGAGGCACTCACTCGGTTCGCCGTTATGGCCGATTTCAGGCGTATCAATATTAAGTAGACGGACGCGGGTATTTTCGCCGTCGAGGTCGACGTCAATGGTGTCACCATCGATCACTCGATTGACCACCACAGTATCTTCATCACCACCGCCTAAAGCTACGGAAGCCACTGCGCCAACTGCAAAAATGCCAACGAGGGGTTTAACCCAGCCCATAAATGTTCCTCCTGAGAAAGATAGAGAGAATAGCTACTTAAAGTTAGCAATGGGAGACATATGACAGCTCAAGCTCCCCTCCCTTCGCGCTCACCAGCGCCCTAAAACCAGCGCAAAAACACCTTTCCGTGAGCGCGAAAGGTGAGGTTTCGGCCACGGCAGATAACTCGCACTTTGTACCTACAGACGTAGAAGGAATAAGCTGAGCGATGTTGAAGTTGAACAGGACAGTATCTGAAAAATAGTCCGATCTGTCCATTTTTATTTTCAAAGGAATCTTTATGTCTCAACAAGAATCTTCGCGCTCCAAGCTTCCCGGCTGGGCCACGGGATTCGGTGCTCAGGTCATCGCGGGCCTCATCATCGGCCTTATCCTGGGCTTCATTGCTTCCGGCATGGATACCGACCCAGACAACCCGGGCTGGTTGACTACCCTGCTCACGGGAGTCGGCAACGCCTACGTCCAGCTGCTCAAGGTGATGATCCCGCCACTCATCTTCGCTGCAGTTGTTACCTCCGTCGCTAATCTGCGCAAGGTAGCCAACGCCGCTTCCCTGGCAGTTTCCACGCTTGTATGGTTTGCCATTACCGCATTCTTCTCCGTCTTGACGGGCATCATCGTCGCCGTCGTGATGAAGCCGGGCATCGGCACAAGCATCGATGCTGCCACCGCGCAGGATCCTTCCCACGTCGGTTCATGGACCGCGTTCTTTGAGCAGCTTCTGCCCCAGAACTTCGTAGGCCTTTCTGCCTCGCTTTCCGACGGCGAAGTATCCCTCAGCTTTGGCGCCCTCCAGCTCCTTGTCATCTCGCTGGCCATTGGTATCGCCGCTGTCAAGACCGGCAAGTCTGCTGAGCCTTTCCTGCGTTTTACCGAGTCCTTCCTGAAGGTCATTCAGGTCATCCTCTGGTGGATTATCCGCCTTGCCCCGATTGGCACCGCGGCCCTCATCGGTAAGGCCGTAGCCACCTACGGCTGGGATGCACTGGGCTCGCTGGGCAAGTTCGTCCTAGCCATGTACGTAGGCATGGGCCTGGTATTTTCCGTGGTCTACCCGGCTGTGCTGAAGTTCAATAAGATCCCGGTCATCGGCTTCTTCAAGCGCGTGTGGCCGGTGACCTCGCTGGGCTTTGTTACCCGTTCTTCGATGGGCGTCATGCCAGCTACCGAGCGTTTCAGCGAAAAGGCTATGGGCGTTCCGTCCGAGTACGCTTCCTTTGCCATTCCGCTAGGAGCAACCACCAAGATGGATGGCTGCGCTTCCGTATACCCAGCCATCGCCGCCATCTTCGTCTCCCAGTTCTACGGCATTGACCTTGACTTCACCCAGTACCTGCTCATCATCTTTGTGTCCGTTATCGGTTCCGCCGCTACCGCAGGCACCACCGGCGCAACGGTGATGCTCACCCTGACGCTTTCTACGCTCGGCCTGCCACTGGCCGGTGTTGGTCTCCTGCTTGCCATCGAGCCAATCATTGACATGGGCCGTACCGCACTCAACGTCACCGGACAGGTGCTGTGCGCCACCATCGTGGCTAAGCGCGCCGGCATCCAGGACAAAGCAACCTGGGATGCTGCCGAGAACGGCGTCAAGCACATTATGGATTCTGACTCGGCCGAGACCATCGGAGTCAAGGCTTAAACCAGTCTCCTAAAAGGCAAAAAGAAACGCCCGCAAGGTAATCCTTGCGGGCGTTTAGCTATGCACTATTACTTCTTGAGGCCGTCAACACCATCGGTGTCGATCTGCTCCTTGCGCAGCTCCTCAGTGTGAGTCTCGGTGTCGCGAACGGTGTCCTTCTTCAGGTTGATCTTCTCAACCGGAACGGTCTCCTTGTTCACGTCTACGCGCTCCTCGTGCAGGGTGACGGAAGCTTCCTCGGAGTCACCGGAGATAGCGCCGTTGTAGTTCTTTGCATCCTCAGCGTTGATCGGAGTGCGCTCGACGCGAACCTCTTCGCGCTCAACCGGAACCTCGACGGTCTCGGTGTCGGTCACAACGTACTTGCGCAGGCGAGCCTCACCGGTAGCCACGCGCTCCTTGTTGACGTTGAGCTGCTCCTCGGAACGGATGAGCTCGCCATCGTTGTTGGTGCGTGCAGCCGCAGCGTTGTCAGCTACGCCAGCCTTTCGCTCGGTAGCAGCGGCGTCGGTGGTGTGGGTGGCTGCCTTCTTCTCGTCAGCGTGTGCACCGGCAACGCCTGCACCTGCAACACCTGCGCCAGCACCAGCAGCGCCAGCACCTGCGGTCAGGTTGTGATCCTTGTCAGCGCCAGCCTGAACGTCGCGCTTGGAGTCAAGGTTGGAATCCTTGTAGTCGGTTACGTCGTGTGCGCTTTCCAGACCGTAGTGCTTGAAGATATCGGACTGTGCCTCAGGGGTCAGCGGCTTATCGGAGTCGAACTCCGGAGCATCCTTGATACGGTCCTTGGAGAAGCCCAGCTTCAGGTCATCGCCGGAGAAGTCGTGCCCACGCAGCGGAACCAGGCTGGAGTTCATGCCGAACAGGCCGTGGTTAACCTCAACGAAGGTAGGCTGGCCGGACTGGTCATCAACGAATACCTCGTTAACATCGCCCAGCTTCTCGCCGTTATTGTCGTATGCGGTTGCGTTAAAGAGGTCCTTAATGTTCTTACCCATTGTCAGTAAATCCTTTCTGCTATTGGTATAGCTATCTTCAAGCAAACAAAAGGACATTTTCTAACCCCAACACGTGGAGTGTGGGGGTGAAAATCTCCAATTGATTGCTGTGACAACCACCATACGGAGAATTCAAAATTTTTCGACCGGCAGAGAAAATTTTTCTGAATTTTGTTCACCGAAATCCGTCTTAATGCAGCTCAGAACAGTTGGTAACGGTTCTATAACATTGGAAACCCTGCACCATAAGCACCCGAACCACGAAAACCGAGTGTCGATTCTCTCGCCCGCAGCGCTTTACATGCACCCCTTCACGATCTCCAAATCGTCCACTGTTCACCACACCCCCAAAATGCGGTGACAGCTACCCCACAGGATTCTCTAAAGAGGGGGTACTTTTTCTCCGAGTATCCACAGGCGGTATACAGGCCCGTACACCCGAACGGGCCTACACACATATTGGTCTAGTACGCATACACCACAGTGGTCGGCAGAAAACTAAGAAGACTAAGTCTTAGCGGAATAGGTACGGACGCCGATTTTCCAGGCCGGCTGGTTCCACATGGATGAACGCACTGCAGCCTGGGTAAAGCTCGTCGAGGGCAATTTCCACTGCGTCTGCAACCTCGTGGGAGTGCATGACGCTCCACTCCCCTGGCACCTCCATGGTCAGGTACACCAACCGCTGGCGGCCAGAGGCCACGGTGCGACGATCCGTGAAGTTTACCGAGTGTTCCTGCTCCAGCCGAGCTAGGAGCTGCCTAATGTTCTGACGCTCGTCGTCGGGAAGCGCCTCAGAAAGCAGGCTACTCACCGAATCGCGCAGGAGGCTATAGCCCGTCCATAAGATATTGATGCCCACTGCAAGCGCCACTACAGGATCCAGCCACCACCAGCCAGTAAGGAATACGGCGGCGATGCCGACAAGGACGCCGACGGAAGTCCAGACGTCGGTAAGCAAATGGCGCCCATCCGCCTCCAAGGTGGCGGAACGGTAGCGCTTACCTGCATGTATGAGCGCGATGCCCACCGCGCCGTTGAGCACGGACGAAAGGGTTGACAACGCCAAGCCCCAGCCCGGCTCTTCAATCGGCTGCGGAACAAAGAAGCGTTGGATCGCCGTGTACACGATCATGCCGGCCGCAATAAAAATCATTGCGCCCTCTACCAAGGCGGAGACATACTCGGCTTTGCCGTGGCCAAACTGGTGGTTATCGTCGGCCGGCTTAGAGGCAATCCGGAGGGCATAAAAGCCGGCGACGGCCGCGACGAGATTCACGAGGGATTCGAAGGCATCAGAGAGGAAGCCCACCGAGCCGGTAAACCAAGCGGCCAAGGCCTTGAGGATGATGGTAGCCACAGCGGCGGCGATGGATAGCTGCATGAAGCGCTCAAGAATGCGCTGCTCTGAGCCTATGGAGGACATAGTCACTTCTCCCTTCGGTTCGGTTGCGGACCGAAGGTCTCGTTCACGGCCGCGGGCACTGCGGGCGCTGGCTGGCCGGGCTAAACGCCAGTATGTCGACCAGTCATCTCGGAATTAACCGAGGGAACTACTCCCCTTCTGGAAATC
The DNA here is from genome assembly GCF_030228885.1 of Corynebacterium sp. MSK195. Lineage (NCBI taxonomy): Bacteria > Bacillati > Actinomycetota > Actinomycetes > Mycobacteriales > Corynebacteriaceae > Corynebacterium > Corynebacterium sp. MSK195. The sequence goes on from NZ_JASPGT010000003.1 coordinate 293,972, forward strand.
CTAACTTTATAGGGCATGTGACACCGGCGCAAGATCGAAAAAAGCCACGGGAAACTCCCGTGGCTTAAATTCGTGAAGCTTTAGTGCTGGCCCTCTGCGAACTCCTCTACCAGCTTGGCGTTAAAGGCTGGCAGGTCATCTGGAGTGCGGGACGAGACCAAGCCCTGGTCGCAGTGGACTTCCTCATCTACCCAGGTGGCACCTGCATTGCGCAGGTCGGTCTGCAGGGACGGGAAGGACGTCAGGGTGCGGCCCTTGAGGGCTTCAGCATCAGCCAGGATCCAAGCACCGTGGCAGATGGCGCCGAGCGGCAGATCCTTGCTCATGTGGTTGCGCACGATTTCCACCGCAGCCTTATCCAAGCGGATGAGGTCAGCATTATCGGTACCGCCAGGCAGGATAATGCCGTCGAAAGACTCGCCAGTGGAGTCAGCGGTAGCGGCGTCAACGGAAATCTCCGTACCCTTCTTGCCGGTAATAGTGCCGGCCTCTGGGGCGAGGACACGCACGGTAGCGCCGGCGTTCTTCACGGCCTCTAGTGGGGAGGTCAGCTCAGAGTCTTCGAAGCCATCGGTAGCGATGATGGCAATGGTCTTATTATCTAGTTCAGCCATGTTGCAGCCTCCTTTGTTCGGGTACGCCGCCCACGGTAACGCGGAAGTTTCGTCTTCGCTACCTTCTCTTGCGCGCGAGTGGGCGGCGCCTTCTCCTTCTGACAAAGGGCCGGTTCCAAGCGGTGTGGAATTAGCCGCCGATCTTAAAGTCGCATACATCGCCGTCCTGCATGATGTAGTCCTTACCCTCTTGGCGGACCTTGCCATGCGCACGGGCCTCAGCCATGGAGCCAGCGGCTACAAGGTCATCGAAGGAAACGATCTCGGCCTTAATGAACTTCTTTTCAAAATCGGTGTGGATGACTCCAGCTGCCTGCGGTGCGGCAGAGCCCTGCTTAATGGTCCACGCACGGGCCTCCTTCTCCCCGGCGGTGAGGTAGGTCTGCAGCCCCAAGGTGGCAAATCCTGCCTTAGCCAGGGTGGCTAGGCCCGGCTCATCTTGGCCTACGGCCTCGAGCAACTCGCGGGCTTCGTCTTCTTCTAGCTCGAGCAGCTCGGTTTCGGTCTGCGCATCGAGGAATACGGCCTCAGCCGGGGCGACGAGCTGGCGGAGTTCTTCCTTCTTAGCGTCGTCGGTAAGCACTGCTTCATCCGAATTGAAGACATAGAGGAAGGGCTTAGCCGTCATCAGGTGCAGATCGCGCACGAGTGCGAGGTCAATCTCGCCTTCCTTCGCCGCGGCGAAGAGGGTGCGATCATCTTCCAGAATCTCCTGGGCCTTCTTGGTTGCTTCCACCTCGGCGGCCAAATCCTTATTCTTGCGCGCATCCTTTTCCAGGCGCGGCAGGGCCTTTTCGATGGTCTGGAGATCCGCAAGAATGAGCTCGGTATTAATAACGGAGATATCGTTGCGCGGGTCCACCTTGCCATCGACGTGAATGACATTGTCATCAGAGAAGGCGCGCACTACCTGGCAAATGGCGTCTGCCTCGCGGATATTGGCTAGGAACGCGTTGCCCATACCTTCACCCTGGGAAGCGCCGGAGACGATGCCGGCGATGTCCACGAAAGACACGGTGGCAGGAAGGATGCGCTCAGAGTTAAACATCTCCGCCAGTTGGGTCAAGCGGGAATCCGGCAGCTCCACCAGGCCCACATTGGGCTCGATGGTGGCAAACGGGTAGTTCGCCGCCAGGATCTCGGAACGGGTCAGGGCATTAAACAAAGTGGACTTGCCCACATTGGGCAGGCCGACGATTCCTAGTGTAAGACTCACGGGGCCAATCCTAACGCACCCGCCTTCTTTTAAGGCAAGATGGTGGGGTGAATTCTGATAACCAACCGCTGCCCGATGACCCCCAAACGGGCTTGGGCGATAAGTTTGATGAAAGCTTTGACACCAGCAAGCTGGAGGATGTATCCCCACACCCACCAGGCGATCAGGTAGACCGCTCCGTCATCGCCGGCGAGGTGGTTAAGGCCGCTTCCCTGTGGGCCGTTCGGCTGCTCATCATCTGCGTCTTCCTCTACGCCCTCTACCGTTTGCTAGGTAACTTCTGGCAGGGCCTTTTGCCAGTTCTTTTGGCCCTTATTATTTGCACCGTTCTGGCACCAGTGGCGAAGAAGCTGCGCAATATTGGCCTGCCCGCCGCGTTGGCGGCCGCCGTAACCATTTTGGTTTCTTTCACGGCTGTTGGCGGCCTCATTGCGTTTGTTGCCCCAGATTTCATGCGGCAATCCCGGTCACTATATTTGCAGACGGTCTCCGGCATCCAAAGCCTGCAGCTCTGGGCCCAGGGCCCACCGCTTAACCTCGATAGCGATGACATGAGTAGCTACATCGACGAGGCGGCGTCCTGGCTGCAGCAACGTGCCGGCGCGATCGCAGGCTCGGTCTTTACCGGCATCGGCACCGCCACGTCCATCTTGGTCACACTCTTCATCGTGTTGGTGCTGACCTTCTTCTTCTTGAAGGACGGCGCTAAGTTCCTTCCTTGGCTGCGCGATGCCACGGGCAAGCGCGCCGGCTGGCACCTTACTGAGCTACTTACCCGCGCGTGGGCGACACTGGGCGGCTTCATTCGCGCGCAGGCAGTTGTCTCGCTTGTCGACGCCGTCTTTATCGGCGTCGGCCTCGCCCTTATCGGCGTTCCGCTGGCCATGGCTTTGGCGATCATCACCTTTATCGCGGGTTTTATCCCCTTCGTCGGCGCGATTGTGGCCGGCGCCCTCTCCGTCACCATCGCGTTGGTCTCCCTTGGCGTCACCAAGGCTCTGCTCGTCCTCGGCCTGGTGTTGCTGGTCCAGCAGTTGGAAGGCAATGTTCTCTCGCCCTGGCTGCAGTCCAAGGCCATGGACCTGCACCCGGTCATCGTCCTGGTTTCCGTAACGGTGGGTTCGGCCCTCTTTGGCCTGATAGGTGGCTTCCTCGCGGTTCCGGCGGCCGCGATGTTTGCGGTGGCCTACCGCTACGGCCAAGACATGATGAAGCTGCAGTCGGGCGAAAAGACCGCCGCAGATCTGGACTTTTCTACCGTGGCTGGTTATCTCATCGGCCGCTACACCGAAGACCAAGGGCGTTATAAGCGCGAGGCATGGCTCAAGATGCCGGACTATGCAGCCCCAGAAGGCGCGTTTGCCGACGTCTCCGCGGACGGCGATTCCAATTCCCTCGACGCTGCCCTCAATGTGGAATCCACCCCCAAGGAGCATGATAAGCCCGGCATGCGCGCAAACCTGCGCCGCGCCCGCGACGCCTTCGAAGGCCTTTTGAACGGAGATTCGAAAAAATAATGGGTCGTGTCGGCAACGCGTGCCATGCTGGAAGCCATGACTTCCACTTTGCCCGTGCTGCTACTTTTTATCGGCCTCATCCTCGGCGCGGTAATGGGCTGGTTAGCCCATTCTTACTCCGCTACGCACTCCGCGCCGAGCGCCGAGCACCGCGCGCTGCAAGACTCGCAGCGCCGCCAAGCCGAACTCCAACCGCTAGAAAAGGCCATGGACCGCTTGGGATTTCAGCTCCAAGAAATTGAGGAAGACCGCACCGCGCTGCTCGCCTCCCTCTCCAGCCAGGTGCAGGCGGTGACCCGCACCTCCTCCCGCCTGACCGAACGCACCGACAAACTAGTGACCGCTTTGCGCTCACCCAATGTGCGTGGCCGTTGGGGCGAGGTGCAATTGGAGCGCGTGGTTGAGCTCGGCGGTATGACCAAACACGTGGACTTTGATTGCCAGGTCTCCGCCCCATTGGGCGGGCGCATCGTCCGCCCTGACATGCTCATCAATTTGGCCGGTGGCCGCCACATCATCGTCGATGCCAAGGTTCCCTTTACCTCTTACCTTGACGCCCTGGAAACCGATGACCCGGAAGAGCACGCCGGCTTCCTCCGCCGCCACGCGCATTTAATGCGCGGCCACGTCCAAGCACTATCGCAGAAGGACTATATTGAGGCGTTTCAACCAACGCCCGAGTTCGTTATTCTCTTCGTTCCCGCAGACCCCTTCCTTGATGCCGCATTATCGGTGGACCCGGAACTTATTGAGTACGCCTTTGAACGCAATGTAGTGATCGCCACCCCCAGCTCGCTTTTTGCCCTCCTGCGCACGGTGGCCATGGGGTGGCACCAGGAAGACATTTCCGCTAAGGCTAAGGAGGTCCAGCGCTTGGGGCGCGAACTGTATACGCGCCTGAATACGCTTTCTGATCACTACGGCAAGGTGGGCCATAACCTGGAGAAAGCAGTCGAGGCTTATAACGCCACGCTTTCCTCGCTCGATTCCCGCGTGGGCGTCACCGCCCGCAAACTGCATGAGATGGATATCCCGGGCCGCACGGATCGCACCCCGCGGGAGCCCTTGCCTATTGATACCTGGCCGCGCGGGAATTCGGAACTATAAATCCGCCGCTTTCGTGCGTGGAAATAGCCATGGGCCGGCGGCAACCGGTAGGATCTTCCGACGTGTCACAAGCCAAGCAAAGAAAGTCCTCCGCCGCCCAAAGCTCCGGCCTCCCCAGCATCTCGCTGGGCAAGGGTCTTGGGCTGCTCGCGGCAATCTTGCTCACGGGCGCGTTGATTTCCATCCTCATGGGTACCATCGGGTGGGCTTACCTCGCGTTCCTCGTCATCGGCTCACTGCTGGTGGCGCTCATCGTAGAAGAACGGGGGCTCTTCCTCACCGTGGCTTCTATCCCCATTGTGTATGCCGTAACGGTGGTCCTAGCCGGTTTCTTTATCACCAAGGCCAACTTGCCAGAGGGCGCATCGGCGTTTTCCAAGACGGCGATCGTCACCGCGGCTTTCCCCCTTGTCCAGAGGTTCCTGTGGCTCCTCATTGCCCTGGTGGGCGCGGCAATCATCGCCTGGCTGCGCTGGGCACGCTACCGCAAGACGGCCAAGCGCACCGCCGAAATGGAAACCGCTTCCCGCCGAGCCGACGCCGACCAAGACCGACGCAACCGCGAGGAGCGCCTATCGGTTGCAGACTTGATGGCGCGCGATAAACCGGCAAAGAACTCCAAGCAGTCTCAAGTCGCTCCGCAGCGCGCCCGCGCCTCGCACACGTTGAAGAAATCACGCCCCGCGCCCAAGGATCGCCTACGTGGTCGCGACCGTGAAGAGCGTCGCCGAATGCAACAAGAGGAACGCAACAATCCACTGCGCCCGGATCCTGCCCGGCGCGCTGGCGATTCCGTTCCGGCGTCTCAGCAGGAGAAGGAACAGCCCAAGCAAGGTTGGGACGATAACCTCTACGACGAGGATTAAAGCAAAAAGAAAGGCCCGTTTCCGGGCCTTTCTTTCGTTTTGACCGCCGTATAGGCGAACGCTACTTACGTGCGTGCAGGACGCAGGTCGCGCGGTAGGGCGAAGGTAATCGTCTCGGTAGAAGTCGTTACCTGTTCTACGTCGCTATAGCCGCGCTCGTCCAGGAACTCCAGTACTTCGCGTACCAGCAACTCAGGTACCGAAGCACCGCAGGTTACGCCGACCGTCTGGACGCCTTCCAACCAAGATTCGTCGATTTCCTTGGCAAAATCCACGAGGTGGGAAGCCTTGGCGCCTGCCTCCAGCGCCACCTCGACCAAGCGCACCGAGTTAGAGGAGTTCTTAGAGCCCACCACAATCATCAGATCGCACTGTGGGGCGATGGCCTTAACGGATTCCTGGCGGTTTTGGGTGGCGTAGCAAATGTCGTCTGAAGGCGGGTTCTCCAGGTGCGGGAAGCGTTCGCGCAGCTTATTGACGATGGTGATGGTCTCATCCACCGATAGCGTGGTCTGGGACAGCCAAATAAGCTTCTCATCCTGCAAGAAATCTGGCAGCTTGGCGACGCCCTCGACGCCATCCACGAGGTGGGTGACCTCAGGCGCTTCGCCGGCGGTGCCTTCCACTTCTTCGTGGCCTTCGTGGCCAACCAAGAGGATGTGGTAACCATCGCGCTGGAAGCGCTGGGCTTCCTTGTGCACCTTGGTTACCAATGGGCAGGTGGCGTCCAAAGTAAGCTGCTTGCGCTGCGTTGCCTCGGCACGCACGGCAGGGGAAATGCCGTGGGCGGAGAAGACTAGGTGGGCGCCTTCTGGGGCCTCAGAGGCCTCGTCGACGAAGATGACGCCGCGTTCTGCCAGAGACTCTACGACGTAACGGTTGTGCACGATTTGTTTGCGTACATAAATGGGCGCGCCGTACTTTTCCAGCGCCTTTTCTACGGTCTCGACCGCGCGGTCCACGCCCGCGCAGTATCCGCGCGGGGCCGCGAGAAGTACATTTTTACCATCAGTCATGGCTCCCAGAGTATCGAAACACTACGCAAAACAATAGCGGGGCCTAACGTCACCTTTCTGGCCACCCCGAGCGGGACAATCAACTGCGCTGGCCCCTAAACTAGACGGAAGAACACGGCAGACTGAAGAAAGGGAGGCTGTGTGAATCAACCGGCAAATACACCGGATACTCCCTGGCCCGTTGGCAAGGTCAATGACCAAGTCAAGGGCTGGATCGAGCGCCTGGGTTACCTGTGGGTAGAGGGTCAGTTGACCCAAATCAACTTCAAACCCACCTGGAAGCTGTCCTACCTCACGCTGCGTGACGTACAGCAGGAAAAGTCCGTGCAGTTAACCTGCCCATCATCGATGCTGCAGTCATTGTCAGCACCGCTGAAGGACGGCGACCGCGTCATTGTCCACGGTAAGCCTGCCTTTTACGCTGGACGCGGATCCTTTTCGCTATGGACCACCGAAATTCGCCATGTAGGCATTGGCGATCTGCTTGCTCGCATTGAGAAGCTGCGCCAACAGCTGGCTGCTGAAGGCCTTTTCGATCCCGCACGCAAGCGACCGCTCCCCTACCTGCCACACAAAATTGGGCTGATTACCGGCCGTGGTTCTGCCGCAGAGCGGGATGTGATGGCGGTAGCTCATGACCGCTGGCCAGCAGTGCAATTCCGCGTCCTCAATACTGCGGTTCAGGGTGCGAATACCGTACCCGAGGTTATTGATGCGCTCCAGCAGCTTGATGCGGATCCTGAGGTAGACGTCATCATCATCGCTCGTGGCGGCGGCTCCGTGGAAGATCTGCTTCCCTTCTCAGAAGAAGCACTGCAACGCGCAGTGGCAGCGGCCGGCACCCCGGTAGTCTCTGCCATTGGCCACGAGCCGGATAGCCCAGTGCTCGATAACGTCGCCGACCTGCGCGCTGCTACGCCTACCGACGCCGCAAAGCGCGTCGTACCCTCTGTGGCAGAGGAGCGCGCCATCGTCGCAGAGGCTCGCTCTCGCATGGCGGCCGCGCTGCGCGGCTGGGTGGAAAGGGAACGGCGCGGCCTCGACAACATTCGTTCCCGGCCTGTCATGGCAGACCCGATGACCCCTATCCGTGCGCGCCGCGAAGAGGTGGAGCGTACCCGCGCTACCATGCGGCGAGAAATTGAAATCATGGTGGAGCGAGAAACCCGCCACGTGGAATCGCTGCGCGCCCGCGTATCAGCATTGGGACCGTCGGCGACTCTCGCCCGCGGGTACTCCATTGTCCAGGTAGTACCCAAGGACGGTTCCGGGCCCGAGGTCGTCACCTCTTATAAGCAATCCCCGCCTGGCGCTCAACTGCGCATTCGGGTGGGCGATGGATCTATTACCGCAGTTTCTATGGCCTCCCAGGCCGCCGATTAATCACGAGACGAGGAGAAAATCATGTCCGATGACACCATTGGTACCGGCCAGCCAGGCCAGGATGCTTTTACCCCAGTAGAAGAATTGAGCTATGAGCAAGCTCGCGATGAGCTCATTGAAACCGTCAAGATTCTCGAGCTTGGGCAGATGGGCTTGGATGAGTCGCTAAAGTATTGGGAGCGCGGCGAGGCCCTTGCCCGTGCGTGCGAGGCGCACCTCGACGGCGCGGCGAAGCGTGTGGAAGACGCGCTCGATAAGGCCGAGGACGCAGACGCTGAAGGAGACGAGTAGTGCAGATTTATGGGTATCCAGGCGAGCGCGTGGACTTTGTATCGAAATCCGCGGCCGCCGGTTCCATCATGGCGGGAGATTCCCGAGAATTCGTAGAAGAATTCTTCGGTCCTGCACACACCCGCGACGATAATGAGGTGAGCTACTTCTCCCAATCCGTGGTGCTGCGCTTTACGGACGACAAAGTACGCGAGATTGCCATTTATCCGCAGCGCTCGCAGCGTGAGCACATCGATGTCTTTGCAGGAAAAACACGCCTCAGCGGCCTGGATTCGCAGGCCCTAGCTGAAGTTATTGCCCAGTCCGGCGACGGTCTTAGCGCCACCGCCGCGGAAGAAGGCTTAGGCGAGGTTATTTTCCGGCTATAGGTGCGGCGTCGATAAACGCAGCGGTAGCCGCCTCAAAGTCACTGTCGTTCGCGGCGCCGGAGATGATGAGGCGGGCATCGCCCAAATCCGTAACCCACAGGCGGCGCACGGAATCATCGTCGCTTTCTAGCACCCGCACTTGGTGCCCCTTGACCTCGCGGGCGGATTCAATGCCGCGGTAGTTGGCGTCGTAGGCCTCGCCCGCTTTATCGGCCGCGACCTGCGTCTGCGTAGATTCCACAAACCCTTGGTCAGCGGTCACCCAGCTGACCACGGTGGCGTTCTCGCCGCCCATATCTACGCGGCGGGCAGCATTGGCCTCCCAGCCCTCTGGCATTTCGGGATTGCGAATTGCACCGACCCCTGCGCGGGCTTGGGTGTCTAGGAAGGTTTGTTCATCCACTTCCTGCACCGCGCCCTGCTGGGTTTCGGAGTTAATTGAGCACAGGCCGGTCGCTCCCACGGCGAGCAGCATCATAATCACCACGACTGCGAGGGACAGGGAGATGTCCTTCGCGCCTTCAAAAATCTTTGGTCTTTCTTCTGCAGCCACGCGCCTTAGTATCGCACGGCCTGCTTTCAAAAAGCCACACGGCCCCTTTTGCCCCGAAAGATCTGTCAATCCCCCACAAATGGGGCGCAAAATCGAACCCATTAGAGCAAAAAAGTGCGAGAATGGAAAGGTAGAGCATCAAGGGGAACACCCCTCGATGAGAAAACTATGGAAGGCAACCACTACACATGTCCGAAAATACGTCTTATCTTCCTGACCGCAACCTGGCAATGGAACTGGTTCGTGTCACCGAGGCAGCAGCACTCGCTTCCGGCCGTTGGGTAGGCCGCGGCCAGAAGAATGAGGGCGATGGCGCGGCGGTCGACGCCATGCGCAAGCTCATCAATTCCGTAGCGATGAACGGCGTCGTTGTCATTGGTGAGGGCGAAAAGGATGAGGCCCCCATGCTCTTTAACGGCGAAGAGGTAGGCACCGGCGAGGGTGCCGCCATGGATATCGCCGTAGACCCGGTCGACGGTACCCGTTTGATGGCAGAAGGCCGTCCCAACGCTATCTCCGTCATTGCGGCTGCCGAACGCGGAACCATGTATGACCCTTCCGCAGTCTTCTACATGGAAAAAATTGCCGTTGGCCCCGAGGCAGTTGGCGCTATCGACATCAACGAGTCCGTGGAATGGAATATCCAGTCCGTGGCAAAGGCAAAGAATATTCGCCCCTCCGATCTGACCGTGGTGGTCCTTGACCGTCCTCGTCACGAACAGCTCATCTCTGAAATTCGCGCCGCAGGCGCCAAGGTGCGCCTCATCATGGATGGTGACGTAGCCGGCGCCATCGCCACCTGCCAGGATTCGAACTCCATCGACATGATGATGGGCATCGGCGGCACCCCGGAGGGCATCATCACCGCCTGCGCGATGCGCTGCATGGGCGGCGAGATCCAGGGCAAGCTGTGGCCGAAGGATGAAGAGGAAGCAGAAAAGGCCCGCGCCGCCGGCCATGATTTGGACCGCGTCCTCAAGACCAATGATCTAGTCTCCTCTGAAAACTGCTACTTCGCCGCCACCGGCGTGACCAATGGTGACATGCTGCGCGGCGTTTCCTACCGCAATTCCGGCGCTACTACCCGCTCGTTGGTCATGCGCTCCAAGTCCGGCACCATCCGCTATATCGACTCCATCCACAAGCTGTCCAAGCTGCAGGAGTATTCCGTCGTGGACTACGACACGCCAACCAAGAAGTAGGGTTCACCCCCGAAGGCGGCCCTTCTTTTGGTTCTCCGCCATACTGGAAAGCACACACTACCCAATTAACTGAGGTGATCTTCACATGACTGAATACCGCATCGAACATGACACCATGGGCGAAGTTAAGGTTCCTGCAGATGCCCTGTGGCGTGCACAGACCCAGCGCGCAGTGGACAACTTCCCTATCTCTGGCCGTGGCCTGGAAAATGCGCAGATTCGCGCCCTTGGCCTGCTTAAGGCAGCCTGCGCCCAGGTAAATAAGGATTCCGGCAAGCTGGACGCGGACAAGGCCGATGCCATCATTGCTGCCGCCACCGAAATCGCCGAGGGCAAGCATAACGACGCCTTCCCAATCGACGTATTCCAGACCGGTTCCGGTACCTCGTCCAATATGAATACCAATGAGGTTATTGCCTCCTTGGCGCATAACAATGGCGTGGAAATTCACCCAAATGACCACGTGAATATGGGCCAGTCCTCTAATGACACCTTCCCCACCGCCACGCACGTAGCTGCTACGGAAGCTGCCGTCAATGACCTCATCCCGGGCCTGAAGGTCCTCCACGAATCCTTGACCAAGAAAGCCAAGGAATTCGCCGACGTGGTCAAGGCCGGCCGCACCCACCTGATGGATGCCACCCCGGTTACCCTGGGCCAGGAATTCGGCGGCTACGCCCGCCAGATCGAGCTGGGCATCGAACGCATTGAGGCCACCCTGCCGCGCTTGGGTGAGCTGGCCATCGGCGGCACCGCCACAGGTACCGGCCTGAATACCTCCGCTGACTTCGGCGCGAAGGTCACCGAGGAGCTAAAGAAGCTCACCGGCGTGAAGGAACTGAAGGAAGCAGAAAACCACTTCGAGGCACAGGCTGCCCGCGATGGCTTGGTGGAATTCTCCGGCGCCATGCGCTCGATTGCTGTATCCCTCAATAAGATTGCCAATGACTTGCGCATGATGGGTTCCGGCCCGCTGACCGGCCTGGCCGAGATTCACCTCAAGGACCTGCAGCCGGGTTCCTCCATCATGCCGGGTAAGGTCAACCCGGTTATCCCAGAGGCCGTCACCATGGTGGCGGGCCAGGTGGTGGGTAACGACGCAGCCGTAGCCTTCGGCGGCGCTCAGGGCCACTTCGAGCTCAACGTCTTCATCCCGATGATGGCGCGCAATGTACTCGAGTCCGCTCGCCTGCTGGCTAATGCTTCCCGCGTCTTCGCCGATAAGTGCATCGATCACATCGAGGCCAACGAGGAGCGCATGAAGCACTTTGCGGAGTCGTCCACCTCCATCGTGACCCCGCTCAACTCCGCCATCGGCTACGAAAACGCAGCTAAGGCAGCAAAGCACGCCCTGCACGAGAAGATCACCGTCCGCCAGGCCGTTATTGACTTGGGCTTCGTCGACGGCGAAAACCTCACCGAGGAAGAGCTGGATAAGCGCCTCAACGTGCTGAGCATGACCAACCGCGACCGCGATAACTTCTAAGTAATCGCCGCACCGCTTCCCCGCCCGGGCAGGACTCGGGCGGGGTTTTGCATGTCTGGGGTAAGGGGGCGTCGGCAAGCGCTATGGCTTAGCACACATTAGGGGAAACGCACCTCTAAAATCACCACTTTTGCACTTGGTGCAAGTTTGCACTGAGTGTAAAGTTGCCTGGCGTGCAAGAAGAATTATCACTACGCGAGCAGAAGCGCCTCGAGACTCGCCTGCGCATTGAGGATGCCGCCACGAAGCTGGTGGATGAACAATCCTTTAGCGCGGTCACGATTGAGAGGATCTGCGAAGTAGCCGGTATTTCTCGGCGCACTTTCTTCAATTATTTCGATTCCAAAGAATCCGCCGTACTGGGCGCCCCGAGCACCGAGTTTACGGAGGAGATGCGGGAATTCTTCCTCACTGAGCCAACGACCAGCATGGTAGGACTCGTCCTCCAGTTGGTCAGGCAACACATGGAAGGCCACCACATCAACCCGACCATCCGGGACCGCCGCAAGCGCATCTCTAATGATCCGGATGCGGCCGCGGCGGCAATAAGCCGGAAGCGGGCAAAATCCATTGAGCTTATCGATCTCATTGAAGAACGCCTCACCACAGAACCGGAGCTTCGCGTCCTCGATAGCTGCTCCTCGAGCACCGAGGCGATGCTCATCGCCGGCCTCGTCCGCGAGGCACTTTGGCTCGCGATGGCATCCCCCGATGCGGATTGCAGCAAGGACCTCCACGCGCGACTCGATACCTCCCTCACGCTAATAACAGATTTTATGAAAGGAATGCGATGGTAGATACGGCTACTAAGGCCCCCTCGCAGGGCCAATCCCGAGCCGATAACCTCGGGCTTATCTTCTCGGCTTTGATGCTCACCATGCTGATGAGCTCTTTGGGCCAAATGATCTTCTCTTCTGCTCTTCCAACCATCGTTGGTGAGCTGGGCGGCGTCGACCACATGAGCTGGGTCATCTCCGCCTTCCTTGTCACCATGACCATCGCCATGCCCATTTCCGGCAAGCTGGGTGACATGCTGGGCCGCAAGTGGCTCTACATCGGCGGTATCGCCATCTTCGTCGTAGGCTCTACCCTCGGCGGCTTTGCTAACTCCATGACGCTGCTGATCATCGCCCGCGCTGTGCAGGGCTTTGGCGCAGGTTTTATGATGATTTCCTCCCAGTCCATCATCGCCGAGGTCACCTCCTCCCGTGAGCGCGGCAAGTTCATGGGCATCATGGGCGGCGTCTTCGGCCTGTCCTCGGTTCTCGGCCCCGTCCTCGGCGGCTGGTTCACCGACGGCCCGGGCTGGCGCTGGGGCATGTGGATGAACATTCCGCTGGGCATCCTCGCCATCATCGTGTGCACCCTCGTGCTGCACCTGCGCGTGGGCGATGCCGATATGAAGCGCTTTGACTGGCTTGGCGCCACCTTCATCGCCATCACCACCGCTTCCCTTATCCTCATGACCACCTGGGGCGGCACCGAGTACGAGTGGGGCTCCTCCATGATCCTCACCCTGGGTGCCATCACCATCATCGGCGCCATCATCACCGTCCTGGTGGAGCTGCGCGCTAAGGAACCGCTCATCCCGGTCCGCCTGTTCAAGAACCGCAACATGGCCCTGACCACCCTCTCCGGCGTGGTACTTGGCCTGGCAATGTTCGGCGTTCTGGGTTACATGCCAACCTACCTGCAGATGGTGCACACCCTGACCCCAACCAAGGCGGGTCTCATGATGATTCCGATGATGGTGGGCCTTATCGGTACCTCCACTGGCGTGGGCTTTATCATCGCCCGCACCGGTCACTACAAGGTCTACCCCATCATCGGCCTGGCGATTACCGCCGGCGCCCTGTTCTGGATGTCCCACCTCTCCGTGGAGACTTCTCTAACGCAGCTGGGCTGCGAATTCCTGGTCTTCGGCATCGGTCTGGGCATGGTTATCCAGGTCCTCGTGCTCATCGTCCAGAACTCCTTCCCGCTGTCCCAGGTGGGTACGGCTACCGCGGCGAATAACTTCTTCCGCCAGATCGGTTCCGCACTCGGTGCTTCCCTTGTCGGCTCCATGTTCATCCACAACATGAAGGATGAGATGGCCACCCGCATGCCTGAAGCTTTCCAGAAGATGGGACCCGAGGGTGCCGCCTACGCAGAGAAGTTTGGCGATGCCAATGGCGGTGCCAATAGCCTCACCCCGGATTTGGTTGCCTCCTTCCCTCAGCCCATCGAGGAAGCAATCCTCAACTCCTATAATGATGGCCTGACTCCGGTCATCGCCCTGATGGTTCCGCTGGTTATCGTCGCCCTCATCCTCCTCCTGCCACTGCGCGAGGAGCGTTTGAAGGAAACGATTGACTAGTGTCACTTTCACCTGCAGAAGTACAGGCCACAAGCCGAGAGCTGCACGCCTTGCGCGATGCACTCCCGCTTGCCGACGCCCCCATTGAACCCGCCCTCGGCTATGCCCCCGGCGGCCTTCACGCGGCGTTGGAAATCCAGTCCGGTCCCATCAAGGTGTGGCGCAAGCCCGCGCGCACGGTACCCCGATCCCGCGCCTTAGCCGCTTGAGCGAGGAAATGCGCTCACAAGCTCAGCGTTGGTTTGGCACCTGGGACGTTCCTGCAGTGTAGCGTTTCCCTCGTTCTAAGGCCTCAGCAAAAAGCCCCTGCCATCGTTACCACGAGTGTGGTTCGAGCAGGGGCTTGTATGCGCTGGGGAAGCTACCGCTTCTTTTCCTCCGGCTTGGGCAAAAGCAGCTCATATACGTCGGTATCGCGCCACTGGCCCGCAAGCTCGCCGTAGGTCATCTTCGCCATATGCGAGTAGGTGCCTACCTTCACGAAGCCACGCGACTTGTGCAGCCCCGCAGAACCTGCATTTTCAGGGAAAATCCATGAGTGGATGGCCCACTTGTGCAGGTCCTGGCACACCTCGATCAGGCGGTCTAGAAGTGCGCCGCCAATGCCGCGTCCTTGTGCCTCGGCTCCTAGGTAGATGGAGTCCTCCACTACTCCGTGGAAGACGGTGCGGGTAGATACCGGTGCCGCGGAAACCCACCCCAAGACCTTAGAATCATCATCTGCTTCAACGGCCACATGTACCGAAGGCATGATCTTGCCAGCTTTAAATTCTTCAAAGGTCAGGGATCGGGTCTCATAGGTAGCGTGCCCAGTATTGAGCCCCTGTTCATAAATCTCTCGCATTTGCGGGTAGTCCGCCGCGGTAAAGGGGCGGATGCGGAAATCCTTCTTCTTGTCGTCCGAAGACGTCTGCTTAGCGTTCTCGCTCATATACAACATTATTACTGGGCTATGCCCAGCTTCGCCACGCTGTACACATAAAGATCGCCCAACGCGAACGAATTCGAACTAGTTGCCGCCTTCCAACAGGTCAGTGACGAGCTCCGCAATGGCAGAGCGCTCAGAACGCTGCAGCGTAATATGCGCAAAAAGCTCATGTCCCTTGAGCTTTTCAATCACTGCTTGGACTCCGTCGTGCCGGCCCACACGAAGGTTATCGCGCTGTGCCACATCGTGAGTAAGAACTACTCGCGAGCCCTTCCCCAACCGAGAAAGCACGGTAAGCAAGACGTTTCGCTCCAAGGACTGCGCTTCATCCACGATGACAAAAGCATCATGCAGCGAACGACCGCGAATATGCGTCAGGGGCAAGACCTCGATGAGGCCGCGCTCGTGCACCTCTTCCATGACGTTGTCAGACACCAAGCCCTCCAAGGTGTCATAGACCGCCTGCGCCCACGGGTTCATCTTGTCCGATTCAGTGCCCGGTAAGTATCCCAGCGACTGCCCGCCAACCGCATACATCGGGCGAAAGACCACAATGCGCCGGTGCTCCCCGCGCTCGAGCACCGCCTCCAAACCGGCGCACAGCGCAAGTGCCGACTTGCCGGTGCCGGCGCGGCCACCGATAGAGACAATTCCTACGTTTGGGTCCATCAGCAAATCCAAAGCGATACGCTGCTCCGCGGAGCGTCCCTGAAGGCCAAAGGCATTGATATCACCACGTACGAGCTCGACCACGCCATCAGCACTCATGCGCCCCAGCGCGGATTGCGCACCCGCCGCCAAGGTCAAGCCGCAGTGCACCGGCAGATCCTCCACGGCGGTACCCTTGTCAGCTTCGACGCCGTCTAGCATGACTTCCCCATCACGATAGAGGGCATCGATGACATCCGAGCTAGTTTGCACCGTCGCCATTCCGGTATAGCCGGTCAAGACTACGTCCTGGGCGTGGTACTCATCCGCTTGCACGCCTACCGCACCGGCCTTCACACGCAGCGGCACGTCCTTCGTGACCAACACGGTGTCCTTCCCTTCGTGCGCAAGGTTGAGAGCGCACGCCAAGATGCGGTGGTCGCCTTCTGGCCCGCGGAACGCGGTAGGCAGCAAGGATTGGTCTTGATGGTTCAATTCCACGCGCAGGGTGCCGCCATCCACGTTGACGGGCACCGGCTGGTCTAAGGCCTCATAGGTAGCGCGCAGCTCCTCCAAAAAGCGAAGAGCTTGGCGGGCGAACCAGCCAAGCTCCGGGTGATGACGTTTTCCTTCCAGTTCAGAAATAACTACAACGGGAAGGACCACATCGTGTTCTGCAAATTTGCGCAGGGCCCAAGGGTCAGACAGCAAGACCGAGGTATCCACTACATAGGTCTTGGTAGCGACGGTGTTATCAGTAGTGGCAAGCGGAGTAGAAAGTACAGAGGGACGAGACATGGTGGCAGGGTTCTCCCTTAGTGTGCGGTAGATCAGACTTCTTCCGAATCACCCCGAATCCCCGGGGTTGCCACCCAAAGTAGGCACCGAAGGTTGAAATTACATGGGTGCAAGATGAACATTAAGAAAACGAAAAATCCCTCCGCAGCACATGCTGCAGAGGGAGAAGCTCTAAAGGAGCTTTTTACTTCTCTACGGAAGAGGTGAACTTGCCGCTCTCGTCCTGGATCCAGGAGATAACGCCATCGTCGAACTGCTGGGTCCAGCCCTTGCCCTGAGCAGCCTTTTCCTCAGCAGCCTTAGGCAGGCCTACCTCAGAGTCCAGGCCACCCTGCTCCTTCCAGGTTTCAGCAATCTTGCCAACGATAGGCTGAGCGCCCTCATCGTCGTCGAAGGTCAGCAGGTTGCCGTTATCGAAGTTAGCGAGGAACTCATCATCGTCACCCTGTTCGATGCTCTTTACGTCGCCCCACTCAGCCTTCTTCTCTTCAATAGCGGAAGCGAAATCAGCCGGAACATCTACGTCACCGTTAGCGGTAGCGATGGACTTGGTAGCGCCGCCCTTGTCGTCAGCGTCATCCTTGTCGTCCGCGTCATCATTGGAAGTAGCCTCAGCAGCAGCGGAGCCAGCAGCGTCGGTAGCGTCTGCTGCTACGGAGCCGGCGGAATCCTTAGCGTCGTTAGCTGCATCCTCAGCATCGGAGCACGCTACGAGAGCAACGGACAGGGTTGCGGCTGCAAAACCACCTGCGATACGACGGGTCATCTTCTGCATTACTGCATCATCCTTTCATCAAGAAAGTAAGTTAATTCTAAATTTATTGTTAAATCGCCCTTCATGACGAACGACGCCCACCGTAACGACGACTCCCAGCTGGTGCCACCCACCCGGACAGGAAGTAGACAGCAAACAGTAAAGGGTTACCTACGTTTGCGCTGCTTAGGTGCCTTCTTTTTCTTTTGTAACGAATTGTTAACGTTTCTCCGCGCCTGCTTCGCCTTCGCCTTTTCCCTGGCGCTGCGCCTCGGCTTCTCTTGGCGGGAGGAACGCGCCGTGCGGCCCTTAGCGACGCCCACGAAGTCCTGAATTGCCTCCCCGTCATCGTCCTTGCGCCACACCAATGCAATCTCCGTCACCGGCACGGACTCGTCCTTAAGGCTCAACGGCACCACCTGCTTTTTGC
Organism: Corynebacterium sp. MSK195; assembly: GCF_030228885.1. Classification (NCBI taxonomy): domain Bacteria; kingdom Bacillati; phylum Actinomycetota; class Actinomycetes; order Mycobacteriales; family Corynebacteriaceae; genus Corynebacterium; species Corynebacterium sp. MSK195. Next base: position 311,508 of record NZ_JASPGT010000003.1, read on the forward strand.
TCAGGACCTTCAACAGGGGCCGCGGCGCAATCGCAATTCCCACATTGGCCGCCACTACCTGCAGGGCGTCGCGGACTGCGGGGACATCGACAAGCCCGGAATCGGCGAGGCGGTAGTTGAGGTGTTCATCGGCGACGTCGGCAAGCGCAAGCTCCTCGCCCACCTCCGCATAGACTGAGTCTTTGGGAACGGCAATGCCAGGGGCCTCTTTATAAAGTCGCACCACATGAAAGGTGTCATCCACCCGCGCATCCGGCAGGCGCGCAAGAGCTAGGTCCACCTCGCCGGCTACCAGCGGGGCTAGCGCATCGTCCGCATCAACGGTGTACAAGCCACCATGAGCAGTATTTTCCTCGAATCGGCGAAACCACTTTCCAGGTTCTGTACCGGTGGCAAAAGCTAAGCGCAGCATAGAGGACAGTCTACTGAAAGTGCTACGGTAAAAGCGTGACTGAAGAACAAAAGCAACCATCCGGCACCGCTATGCGTGCCCAAACCGCGGCGAAGAAGCTAGGCATTTACCTGCCCGCTGCGCCGGACGAGTTCCAAAATAGTGCCATTAGCCACGAAGAGCTGCGCGAATTGCAGCATAACCCACCCGAGTGGCTACAAACCTTGCGCCGCGAAGGCCCCCATCCCCGCCCCGAGGTTGCCCATAAGTTGGGTATCTCTGTAACCGCGCTCAAGAAGAACGATATGGATAAGCCGCTGACCACAGCGGAAATCAATCAGCTCCTCCAAGAGCAGCCGGAATGGCTCCAGCAGGCCCGCGCCACCATGGCGCAGGCCCGTGGCCATGAGGTGAAGGACTAGACCAGCTTCCAGTCCTCGAGGCCCTCATACAGCGGGTAGTGCTGGGCAATCTTGTCCACGCGAGCACGCAGGGCCTCTACATCGGCATTCTTGCCCTGCACCAGAGCGGTACCGATAATATCTGCAACCTCGGTGAAAGCTTCGGCATCGAGGCCGCGGGTTGCTAGCGCAGAAGTACCAATACGCAGGCCGGAGGTGACCATCGGCGGACGCGGGTCATTCGGTACGGCATTGCGGTTAACGGTAATGCCTACCTCGTGCAGCAGATCCTCTGCCTGCTGTCCATCCAATTCGGAATTGCGCAGGTCCGCCAAGACCAAGTGCACATCGGTGCCGCCGGTCAGCACGTCCACGCCAGCCGCCTTGGCATCTTCTGCGGTAAGGCGCTCTGCCAGAATGCGAGCACCCTCCAAGGTGCGCTCCTGGCGCTCCTTGAATTCCTCGGTAGCGGCAATCTTCATAGCAATGGCCTTGGCAGCGACCACGTGCATCAGCGGTCCGCCCTGCTGGCCCGGGAAGACGTTGGAATTGATCTTCTTGGCATAATCCTGCTTGGCCAAAATCATGCCGGAGCGCGGACCACCCAGGGTCTTATGCACGGTGGTAGACACGATATCCGCGTGAGGCACTGGGCTCGGGTGCAGGCCAGCAGCAACGAGGCCAGCAAAGTGGGCCATATCTACCCACAGGTAAGCGCCGACCTCATCAGCAATTTCACGGAAGGCCGCGAAATCCATGGTTCGCGGGTAGGCAGACCAGCCGCCGATAATGACCTTCGGCTTTTCCTTCAGCGCCTGCTCGCGCAGCTTATCCATGTCCACACGCATGGTCTCTGGATCCACCTCGTAGGCGGCGACATCATAAAGCTTGCCAGAGAAGTTCAACTTCATGCCGTGGGTAAGGTGGCCGCCGTGAGCCAGGGACAGGCCCAAAATCTTGTCGCCAGGCTCAGCAATGGTGGAAAGCACCGCGGCGTTCGCCTGCGCACCCGAGTGCGGCTGAACGTTGGCGAATTCCGCACCAAAGAGTTCCTTAGCGCGGTTGCGGGCTAGGTCCTCCACGACGTCGACATGCTCGCAGCCGCCGTAGTAGCGGCGACCCGGGTAGCCCTCGGCGTACTTGTTAGTGAGCACGGAGCCCTGTGCCTGGAGCACGGCGCGAGGCACAAAGTTCTCAGAAGCGATCATTTCCAGGGTTTCGCGCTGGCGGGAAATCTCTCCCTGAATTGCGCCGAATACATCCGGATCGAGGTCGCGGAGGTCAGAGGTAAAAGAAGCCATAAAGGTGTGGTCCCCTTCTCAAAATCATGCGGTATGGGCTGCTGCATATCTTATCGTGCCATGCACCCTTAGGGGGCATACTTTTACCCACGGATTATGCAAGTGCGACAATAGAGCCATGGCGCGCACATTGGATTCGAGTCCCTACCTAGATTTTGACCGCGAGACCTGGCGTGAACTGCGTAAATCCATGCCTCAGGTGCTCACGGAAACCGAGGTGGAGAAACTTCGCGGCCTAGGAGACCGCATCGACCTAGACGAGGTAGCTGATGTCTACCTCCCCCTCTCCCGTCTCATCCATATGCAAGTCATGGCACGCCAGCAGCTCACCACGGCTACCGAATCCTTCTTAGGCAATCCTCCGACGCACGTTCCCTTTGTCATCGGTGTGGCCGGTTCTGTGGCAGTGGGAAAATCCACCACCGCCCGTCTCCTTCAGGTGCTGCTGCAACGCTGGGAATCCCACCCCAAGGTGGCCCTCGTTACTACCGACGGCTTCCTCTTCCCCACCAAGACTCTCAAGGAACGCGGCCTCATGCAGCGCAAGGGATTTCCGGAATCCTATGACCGGCGCGCACTCCTCCGCTTTGTCACGGACGTAAAATCAGGAAAGCCATTTGTCAAGGCACCGCTTTATTCCCACATCACCTATGACATTGTGGACGGTGAGTACCAAGAAGTTCACCAGCCCGACATCCTCATCCTGGAAGGGCTCAACGTGCTACAAACGAGCCCCACGTTGACCGTGGCGGACCTCTTTGATTTCTCGGTCTATGTTGATGCCCGCACCGACGATATCGAGCAGTGGTATATCGACCGCTTCCTTACTCTGCGCCACACCGCTTTCCGCGAGCCCAACGCCCACTTCTCTGCCTTCGCAGACATGAACGATGAGGAAGCCCGCGCCCAAGCCCGCGAAATTTGGCAGTCCATTAACCTGCCGAACTTGGTGGAAAATATCCTGCCCACCCGTGTGCGAGCCTCCCTCGTGCTCAAAAAGGGCTCGCATCACTTGGTAGAACAGGTGCGAATGCGCAAGCTCTAGAGCCTATTTGCCAAAGCGGCGCGAACGTTGGGAATAATCCCGCAAGGCGCGAAGGAAGTCCACCTTGCGGAATGCTGGCCAGTAAGTATCCGTGAACCAGATTTCGGAGTACGCGGCCTGCCACAGGAGAAAGCCTGACAGGCGTTGTTCACCAGAGGTACGGATAACCAAATCCGGGTCCGGAAGTCCCTTGGTATACAGGTGCTCCCCAATGGATTCTGCGGTGACGCGGTCCGCCATCTCCGCTGCGGTAGTTCCCTTCTCTGCTTCCGCACGCACCAAATTCTGCACGGCGTCTACAATTTCTTGGCGCCCGCCATAGCCCACCGCCACATTGACGATGACACCCGTATTGTCCTCGGTTTCCGCCGCCGCCGTCACCATGCGCTGGCGAACATCATCCGGGAGTAGATCGAGGTGGCCGACCAAGCGCACCTGGCAGCCGACGTCGTTATGGGATAGGTGCGTGACCACGTCCGAGATGATGTCAAAGAGCAGCTCTACTTCCTGCTCGCTGCGTTTCAGGTTCTCCGTGGACAGCAAATAAATGGTGACCACTTCGATATCGGTATCGCGGCACCACGAAATCATCTCTCCGATTTTCTTCGCGCCTTGGCGATGACCATGGCTGATATCGGTAAACCCAGCCTCACGCGCCCACCGGCGATTGCCATCGGCCATGATGGCGATGTGCTTAGGCTGCGGCTTGCCCTTGATCAGGCGCGCCAGACGCGCTTCATAAGCTGGGTAGGCCAGCTGCTTGAGAGAACTCACGCTCATCAGTCTATCCGCCTAGAAAATGGACTTCTTGCGGTTATCGTAAATGCCGGCTTCCTTCATCGCCTCATCCACGGCTTCCTCATCGAACGGATCGATTCCGTGATCCTCCGCAAACATCATGCGGCGGCGAAAGCGTGAGTAACGGCGATGGAAATTCCAGCCCGCAAACAACACCGCAACGCCCATAAGCGCCAAAATCAGCAGACCAATGGGCGAAGCTTTGCCAAATTCAGGGCCCATTGGGCCACCTTCGGCGCCCTCGGTTCCTTGGGCGAGTACAAATACGTCATGTGCGGCAAGCACGAAAGAGCCATACATGCTCATGTCTTAGGCCTCCTCTTCCTCTTTGATGCCGGCAAAAAGGTCATTTTCTGGCAGGGAGGTAGAAACGCGAGTCTTCGCCAGCTCAAACTCCTCGGTGGGCCAAAGGCGCTGCTGTACCTCCACCGACGTCGCCAAGAAGGCACCCGCCGGATCGATCTGCGTAGCGTGCGCCCGCAAAGCCTCCTCGCGATTGCTGAAGTAATCCGCGCATTCCACCTGAGTGGTTACACGCGCCATGATATCGCCAAAAGTGGTATCCCAGCGCGCCAGCATCGGCCCATAGGGGCTGGTATTCCCCTCTTCTAACAGCAAATCATGGAACATCTTCATGCGCTGGTAGACAAAACCGTGCGAGTAGTAAAGCTTCAGCGGCTCCCACGGCTTACCTAGCTCTGGGTGGTACTCGGCATCGCCCGCCTTCTCCCACGCGATCATGGAAGCTCGGTGCACCATTAGGTGGTCTGGGTGCGGGTAGCCACCATTTTCGTCATAGGTAACAATGACGTGTGGACGAAATTCGCGGATAACCTGGACGTATTCCTGCGCAACGGTGTCATCCCCCAGCAACGCAAAACAGCCCTTCGGCAGCAATTCCTCCATAGTCTTGCCTTCAACCGGATCCGGCAATCCGGAATCAACGTGGCCCAGCCAGCGATGTTGTACGCCCAGCGCCCGCGCAGCGTTAGCCATCTCTTCCCGGCGCACCTCGCCCATCTTTTCCTTGATTCCCGGGCGATCCATGGCGGGGTTAATCACATCGCCGCGCTCGCCGCCGGTACAAGTCAGCACCAAAACCTCATTGCCTTCTGCGGCATAGCGCGCGGTGGTTGCAGCACCCTTAGATGATTCATCGTCTGGGTGCGCGTGGATAGCTAGTAGGCGAAAATCGCTCACTGAAAATCCATCCCCTTATTAATCTAGGTTCTTTGAACAGATGATTATCCTAGTAGATAATTGGAAAACAGTGGTCCTCGGCTAGAGTGGAAGCCATGACTTCCGCCGGAAAATCTCGCTCAGCCGCCCGCTACGGCTCCCGCGGCTCCTCTGAAAAGAACTCTGGTAGCTGGACTAATAGGGCGCTGGTGCTCATCTTTGTCGCCATTTTTATCGCGCTTATTTTCTTCGGATTCCGGTACTTCCAGGAAAAGGAGCGCGTGAACGCACAGGTGTCCATCGTGACCCAGGAAGTTTTGAGCGATGATTCCACCCGCGTCTGGGTCGATGTCACCCGCAATCACACCGATGAAGACGCTTATTGCATTGTCCAGGCATTTGACTACTCCAAGTCCGAAGTAGGCCGCCGAGAATTCGCTGTTCCCGCGGGCGGAAACGAAACCCAGCGCATCGCTGTCGACGTTCCGACCAACGCTCGTGCCGTAGCCGGCGGGGCCTATGGTTGTTCCGGCAATATCCCCGAATACTTGGATATGGATAACCCTGACTACGCGGAAAGCCGCTAGCCGCGTGTGCTAGGATTTGTAGCGCCTAGAACTGGGCATATGCCCGGTTCCATTTTTACTTATAGCCCCAGGGATTAACAGGGGCTTTGACCACAATTCCTATCTACGGAAGGTTGCAGAATGGCTGAGCAGCAAAAGCAGTACATCACCCCAGAGACCAAGGCAAAGCTCGAGGCCGAGCTGCAGGAGCTCATCGACCACCGCCCAGTAGTCGCGGCTGAGATCAACGAGCGCCGTGAGGAAGGCGACCTCAAAGAGAACGCCGGTTACGACGCCGCACGTGAGATGCAGGACCAGGAAGAGGCCCGCATTAAGCAGATTTCTGAGGTTCTTGCGAATGCCACCACCGAGCGCGGTGCTGTTCAGGAGGGCGTCGCCCACACCGGTTCCGTAGTTCACGTTTACTACAATGGTGACAAGGACGATAAGGAGACCTTCCTCATCGGTACCCGCGCCGCTGCTTCCGATAACAAGGACCTAGAAACCTATTCCGAGCAGTCCCCGCTGGGCGCTGCCATCCTTGGCGCACAAGAGGGCGAGACCCGCGAGTACACCGCTCCGAATGGCAAGACCATTTCGGTCACCATCGAATCCGCAGCGCCGTATGATTCTGCTAAGGCCGCTACTCCACGCGAGTCCTAAACTTTTAACCACTCACCACTCTGGAGAAAGAGCACATCCCCATGAAGAAGTTCTCCCGTTTCGCCGCCGCTGGCCTAGTCTTCACCGCTGGCCTCTCCCTCGCTGCTTGCCACCCACCGAACCAGCAGGATTCTGATTCCAAGGTAGAAAATGCCTCCACCTTCACCGGTGAGGCCCCGATGCAGAAGGATGCTGAAACCAGCTCTTCCGCACCCGAGACCGTTATTGAAGAGGAAGCACCTGTAGTCCAGTCCGGCGTTCCAGAAGAGCCAGCACAGCCGCACTTGAACGGTACCGCCACCGAACTGCCACAGCAGTAATAAGGCTTGAAGGGCCGAGGGATTCCCTCGGCCCTTTTTCATGCTATTTTTCTGGGTCCACTTCCCGCACCCAATCCCCGATGACACCGGGTACGACAGCGGGCGGCTCTCCCAGGAGGTCCCGCTTATTTGGATCCCGTTCCACCTGCGTGGTGACGGACTTTACGCGCTTTTTCTCACTGTCTTTGCCTCCGCGCATCCCCATCATTGGACCATAGGCTCGCGCCCCGCCGGTTGAGCGACCTGCATTGCCACCGCGCGATGCCGCAGCACTTTCACTGCTGCCTGTTCCAAGACCAAGGCCGCCACCCACGCCGGGCCGCATACCCGAACCACCGCCGAATGCATTGCTATGGCTAGCGCGCACGCCTGAACCGACACCGGCGTAGGGCGCTCCGGCTCCTCGTCCAAAGTGGTGGCCCGACTGCGCTCCTCTTCCGGCACGCGCAATATCGGCGCTGCCACTTACCTTTCCTGCGGCGGATCCAATTCCGCCTCGTGGCGACTGACCGCCGAGTACGCCTCGGCCTGCATCCCCGGGCCGTCCGGCTGCCATCATCGGCGCCATCCCAGTATTGGGGGACTGCGCTGTAGCTGTCGGCGATATCGCACCGCTGTTATTAAGCGCGCCTGCATGTGCTCCTGCGGCAACCGGATGCACTGTACCACTAGGAACCTGCCCTATCGCCCCATTCGGCGCAGTTACGCCCGGCATGGATGCACCTTGGGTGGACACTTCATTTCCGTCGATGGCTACCTGGTCTCCCAGGCCAAGCTTTTCCAGCGCATTCCTGCCGCTAGTATGCATCTGCTGGTGAAAATCATTAATTTCTTGTGGGCTCATCCCCACTGCTTCTAGCCCGTCCACATTGCCATTGACGACGTCGAAGTTCCCCGGCCCCAAGTCACCTCGCGCTATCGCTTCCGCAATCTTCTTTGGCCATACCACGGCATCGGTGGTATAGCGCTGCCCATCACCGTCAACGCCGGAAAGGCCCGCGTCGACACCGCCGCCTCCCGACGCCGGCGATTGTTCCATCAAAGCGTGCTGGTACGGCATTGCCTCTACCGCGAAGCGCTGCAAGTCAGGTTGCAATGCGGCCAATGCGGCCTTTTCCGCAATTTCGCGCTCGACCGGTTCTGGAATGGCCATCACTTCCATCGCCATGGCCATCGCAGTAGGCTGCATGCCCATCAGCTTGGCGTGGAATCCGGTTAGCTTCTCCCCCATTACCTTGGCATTTGCCACAAAGTGGCTTCCCGACGCCGCCACTTCCCGAATCTTTGCCGCCGCTCTCGACGTGGCTTCGCTGTCGTTCTCGCCTTCCAAAGACCCGGCTGCTTCCTGTAACCCGCTAACGATATCGTCAACTTCCGACGCCAACGAGCTCCACCGTGCATTCGCCTCCGACACATTCCATATCTGCGTCGACATGAGGTCCGTAGCCAGCTTCACAATGTCTGTACCGACATTCACCACCGGCATGGAAAACCCAAATGGGCTGTACCCCGGCTCCGGCTGGTTCATTATCGGCATCGACTCAATGCCAATATCCCCACCCGCATCCGCGATCTCCATGCCGCGACTATTTGCGTCTTCCTGCGCCTGAAACCCTCGGGCTTCCCTACCCAGGCTATCTTGTAGCCAATCCAACTGTTCCGAAAAGGCCTTCAACGAAGACCTTGCAGAGCCTGGATCAGTTTCGAGAACTCGTTGGTGAACGGATCCCACATGGTCAATTCCAACAACGGGAGAAAAACCAGCATCAAGAGGCGAATATGCGCGACCTCCAGATAGTGCAATTTCCTCCTTCAGGTTTTCCGTTTTCATAGCAGTAGCCATGATGTTGTCCGGTCGCAATTCCATAATTCCCCCGATGTATATTCTTAGTAAAATTTGTCTAGCAGTTTTTTGGCCTGTGAACATTTAGCTTCGTAGTCATCGTCAGGTCGTTTCCCAGAATGACTAACTTTTAGGATTCCACGTGAAGTAGAAACGCCGACAGTACAGAACATATCCCCGAACAATTCACTTTCGATCTGCACTATCGGCACACTGTGTCCCACACCGTCAGATAGGGAGGCTATTTGTACTTCTGCGCCATCAAATGACTGCCTAGAAGTAGTCAATCCAATGACAGCTCCTCCAGTTCCTTCGACACTGTCGAAAGCACAAAAGGAAAACCCCGATTGCTTTCCAGAATCCTCAATCTGTTCACCGAGTCCGAAGGTCCGAAGATGCTCGCGAGGAATCTCCGTACACGGATCAAAAAGCTCGAAGCTCGGGTCTGCCGGATCGAACTCCCCCAGTGGCGGTAGGACGCCGGAAGTGTCTTCCGACCCCGTGGCGCCGGCCTCCCCCGGTTGGCCGGCGCCACCCGCATTCTTCTCGCCATTGGTGTGTGCCGATTCCCCCTGATTGCCTTCCGCATCATCCCCCGGGTCCCCGTTGGTTCCCCCTGCACCGTCGGCCGAACTGATGCCGCCAGCCTCGTCCACCTTGGTGGTTTCCTCTGACGCGCTCCTCGTACCGATGTCCGCAACGCAGCTACTCAGCATAACGGTGCTGCTGACCATCAACGTTGCTACGGTGACCTGACGCTTCACAACAATCCTTCGCGCACTCACTTCCTGACGAGAGGAACAAGAATAGTGAAACAGAGAACTTTTCACTTCATACTTCCCGTTCCGGTACACAGCATGCATGAGACCCCAAGAATTTTCTACGCAACCACAAAGGTTAACGGCAATTTAACAAAAATTATTTGTCCCATATGTCACATCCATAACGTTCAAAAGGCGAAGTTTCCTGCTCATTAGCTGTATCACCTCTGTGAGTGGTTTTGTAGACCAAATGAAGGTTAAACCCGCACTTTATCCCCCAGTACTACCCCAGAAATTACACGTTTGTAAGCGATTCTCGGCAACCAAAAAGGCCCGCACCGAAGTGCGGGCCAATACAAAAGGGTCAGTTAGTCTCGCTGGAAATAGCTCAGCAGACGGAGAATCTCAGTGTAGAGCCAGACCAAGGTAACTGCGAGGCCGAGAGCCACGCCCCAAGCGTTCTTAGAGGGAGCACCGGCACGGATCATGCGGTCAGCCTGATCAAAGTCAGTCAGGAAGGACAGAGCACCAAGAACGATGCAGACGAGCGAGAAGATGATGGCAATCGGGCCGCCATCACGCAGTGGGTTGAAGTCAAAGAAAATCGCGCCCAAAAAGTTAACCAGGGCCATGACAGCAACGCCAGCGATCAAGCCGAAAAGGATCTTGGTGAACTTCGGAGTCACCTTCACTGCGCCAGTCTTGTACACAATCAGCATGCCAATGAATACACCAATAGTGCCGACAATCGCTTGGCCAATGATGGCCATGCCGCCTTCGCCCTGGAAGTTGACGTTGGCGAACATCAAGGAGAAGCCACCGACAAATAGGCCTTCAAATACGGCATAAATCAGGGTGACTGCAGCAGAACCCCACTTCTTGCCAAAAGAGGCAACGAGCACGGTAATGAAGCCACCGATACCACCGACCAGGGTCAAGGCCATGGCGATACCTGGGCTTACTAGCATTCCCAGGGCGAAGTTGATGACTGCGGCGACGATGATAACGCCGAGGGTAATGCCCGTCTTGGTCACTACGTCATCCACGGTCATGGGACGGGTAGATACGTCCGCGTAACCAGAATTTTGGCGGCTACTATTTTCGGTCAGAGAACTCATCACCGGATTGCTTGAACGCACGGTTGTCCTTTCTAAGAGAGGTGCAAATTAGCTATCTCACCCCATTCAACGAGACACCACCCCATAAAGTTCCATATTCTTTCCATTTAGCTAGAAGTTTTGTGGGTAGCTTCCGCAAAAAGTCTGTGGAGACCTGTTGACGAGAAAAGTCTCGAGACACCTTCCCAAACGATGTCTCGAGACTTCACATGGTGCCCCCAGTGGTGTCTGGTTCGGTGAGATCGTTCCGCATGTCTCATGAGATCGTTCCGGCCCCACCAGCTCAGATGTCTCACCACATCGATCCGGCAGAAAGCCCCGAGGCTAAAACTGCCCAGACATGGCGAAAAGCGATGTGTCGAGACATCGATCCTCCATGCTTTAAAAATGGAGAAGAGCTCAAAACCAAGCCCAAAAATCATCATCGAAACCATGCTCGCCACCGGTATGACCCAGGCCGAAGCAGCTGAACATGGGGTTGCCCGCAAATCGTGGACACGTAGTGGGGCTACCTAGTGCTTAGGCAGCTATTTCTTTTCTACTGGTGGTTAGACCAATGTGGTTTTCGAAGTCGACGGGGCTGACCATCCCTAGTGCAGAGTGCCGGCGCCGACGGTTGTAAACGACTTCCATCCAGTAGGCAACGGCCTTGCGCGCGGCATCACG
>NZ_JASPGT010000040.1:0-1255 GCF_030228885.1 Corynebacterium sp. MSK195
ACTATGCCTAGAAAGTATTCCGTCGAGTTCAAGGAGAAGGCGGTCCATCAGATCATCGAAATGGTCCGCCTGGAGTCTTGCTCACTGCAACGCGCCTACACGGAGGTCGGTGAGCTGCTTGGAGTATCTCACCACACGTTGCGGGCCTGGTACCGTGACAGCGCCTCAGTACGCGATAATTCTGACGCTTCAGGCGGCGAAACAATGGAAGAAGAACTCAGGCGTCTGCGCCGCGAAAACCGCGAACTGAAACGAGCAAACGGGATTCTTAAAACTGCTTCGGCTTTTTTCGCAGCGGAACTCGACCGACCCACGACCAAATGATCTCCTACATCGACGCGTACAAAGATCAATTTGGGGTCGAGGCCATCTGCCGAGTCCTTAAACAAGCAGATCGTGGATTCATTACTTCACGCGGCTACCGCAAAGCCACCACACGTGTTCCCAGCGCAAGAGCCTTAAGCGATAGCCTGCTCATCCCAGAGATACAGCGTGTGCATGCGGAGAATTTCTCGGTCTACGGCATCCGCAAAATGTGGCACGCGATGAACCGCGAAGGCTTTCATATTGGTCGCGACAAGACCGCACGTCTGATGAAACTTGCAGGTGTTTCTGGCCGCAGACGTGGGCGAACCCCAATAACAACGGTAAGCCCGAAGACACCGGATCATCGCCCGGACCTAGTGCGCCGAAACTTCCGTGCGCAGGCACCAGGCAGGCTTTGGGTTGCCGACATTACCTACGTTCGCACCCTGTCAGGATTCGCCTACACCGCGTTTGTCGTGGATGTCTTCAGCCGAAAAATTGTTGGTGTTGCTACACGCTCGACAATGCGCACCGATGCGCTGCCCATGGAGGCATTGGAACATGCGTTAACGACTGCAGGACGAATCCATGGAAACCAACTAATTCACCACAGCGATCGGGGCAGCCAGTACGTGTCACTGAAGTATTCCACCGCGCTAGCTGAGTCAGGAATCCGCCCGAGTGTGGGAACAATCGGCGATTCTTACGACAATGCACTAGCCGAAACAGTCAACGGTCTCTACAAGGCGGAACTGATTCATGCCCAGGGCCCGTGGACGTCGGTCGGAGAAGTCGAACTGGCCACCTTGCGGTGGGTGCATTGGTGGAACACTAAGCGACTTCACGAAGCATTGGACTACGCCACCCCACAGGAAGTAGAAACCGAGTACTATCTCACCCAGCCCATCAACACAGGGCCGTAAAAGAAGCGGAACTAAACCCAGGACGC
>NZ_JASPGT010000041.1:0-1055 GCF_030228885.1 Corynebacterium sp. MSK195
CGGTTTAGGGTACGGGCCATACACACACATCGCTAGAGGCTTTTCTCGACAGTACAGGATCACCACCATCAACCCCAATGGGTCTACGCATCACGTCTCAACCATATGTGCGGCGGATTTACCTACCACACGATCTGCACGCTTACACCACCAATCCAATAAGTGGCGTGGCTACCTCACTGCGTCACCCCATCACTTGAACCACACATCAGGCCCCACGACATCAACACCACCAACACTCAAAGAGTGTCAGCAGTGCATCCGCGGTGGTTAGTATCAGTGCTTTATCATGGGCGCGCATGTACGGGTACCAGAATATCAACTGGTTATCCATCGACTACGCCTGTCGGCCTCGCCTTAGGTCCCGACTCACCCTGGGAAGACGAACTTGACCCAGGAACCCTTAGTCATCCGGCGGATAGGATTCTCACCTATCAATTCGTTACTCATGCCTGCATTCTCACTCGCACACAGTCCACGCCTCCTTACGGTAACGCTTCAACCCATGCACGACGCTCCCCTACCCAAACAAAAAATGTTTGCCGCGGCTTCGGCGGTGTACTTGAGCCCCACTACATTGTCGGCGCAGAACCACTCGACCAGTGAGCTATTACGCACTCTTTCAAGGATGGCTGCTTCTAAGCCAACCTCCTGGCTGTCTTCGCGATCCCACATCCTTTTCCACTTAGTACACCCTTAGGGGCCTTAACCGGCGATCTGGGCTGTTTCCCTCTCGACTATGAAGCTTATCCCCCACAGTCTCACTGCCGTACAACACAATTAGTGGCATTCGGAGTTTGGCTGACATTGCTAAGATTGTAGTCCCGCTCAACCAACCAGTCGCTCTACCTCCACCAAGCTATAATACGACGCTGCACCTAAATGCATTTCGGGGAGAACCAGCTATCACGGAGTTTGATTGGCCTTTCACCCCTACCCACAGCTCATCCCCGCAGTTTTCAACCTACGTGGGTTCGCGCCTCCACAACCTCTTACAGCTGCTTCACACTGGCCATGGGTAGATCACCCCGCTTCGGGTCCAGGACATGCCACTT
>NZ_JASPGT010000042.1:0-907 GCF_030228885.1 Corynebacterium sp. MSK195
GGCTTAAACGACAGGATGTGTTGGTGAGGTTACGTGGTTAGCCGGTCTGGCGTGCTGATATTAGGAATATTTCACTTATCCGGAGGGATATCCCAGCTTCGACCATGAAATACCGCCAAAGCCATGCCGGTGTGCTAGGCACCTAGGTTCACGATGAGAGGATGAGTAAAAATCATCCTCGATGCCCCGTCTGCGGCGGGACATGCACGAAACACGGAACAACGAGTGCTGGGCACCAACGATGGCGATGCCGCACCTGCAAGGCCACCTTCACCCGCGTGAATAACGACGCCGTGCAAGCCAAATGGTTCCGCCTTTTCATTTCCTGGCTCACCTCCAGCAACAGCCTGGAAGAAACAGCTAAAACCTGCGGTGTTTCAACGCGAACTTTGCAACGACGCTTCACACCGTTCTGGCTTATCCAACCTCCTAGACGCGTTGATAAGCAGCGAATCTACGATCAAATCTTCATCGACGGCACCTACTTCAACACCAAGTGCCTTGTTGTAGCTGCCGACTCCACCCATGTCATCAATTGGTTCTGGTGCACGAAAGAATCCTCCTGGTCGTATATGCGCCTGCTGGACGAGCTAGCCCCACCACAATTGGTTACCTGCGATGGGGATTCCGGAGGGCTTAAAGCACTACGCAGCCTGTGGCCTGATACCCCGGTTCAACGCTGCATTGTCCACGTCAAGCGCAATATCCAACGTGCCACCGGCCTTCACCCCACCTCGCCGATGGGCAAAGCACTACGACGGCTTTCCTTTGAACTACTCGCCGTTGACAACCTAGATAAGGCAGCCGAATGGATAGTGAAACTACAAAAGTTCGGCACCGTATTTAGCACTCAGCTCAAAGCCCGTACCTACGTCAAAGACGTCCCCTTCGACCAGATTCCTAAGTC
>NZ_JASPGT010000043.1:0-862 GCF_030228885.1 Corynebacterium sp. MSK195
TGCATCCTGGTCAAATTTTCTTGGCATATTCCAGATTTTCCCATCTACTCAGACGGAACAAAACCTGGGACACTTCAGATTACCTTTCTTCCCAACCCAACCGGGCTGGATATCAGGTGTCTACCTAACGGGGGCCAGGTCCTTCTTTTATGGGGGCGTTGATGCCACCTTCGAGGCTGTTTGTTGTTGCTGCAAGGTTGTCGGGGTCGATGGTTGTTGGTGGGGGTTGCAGGTAGGTAAACAGCAGGTCTGAAGTGCCCCGGGTTTTGTTCCTAGGCATTTGCCTTGATTTCTATTATTGCTTGCGGCGGGTGCTGGTCCCAAAATTCGGTTTCCACTTCGACCGGGGTTCGGTATCCCAAGCTTTGGTGAAGCCTCGTCTCGTTCCACCATGACACCCACTCAAACGTCGCGATTTCCACCTCGACAACCTCATCCCACCTGCGAGTATGGATCAGCTCGTTTTTGTAGGAACCATTAACGTTTTCCGCCAGAGCATTGTCATAGGAATCCCCGACAGTTCCGGTGGAAGCGGCAATCCCGTGCTGGGCAAGACGCTCGTTGTAGACAACGCTGACATACTGCGAGCCGTGATCCGAATGATGAATGAGACCTGTTGTTTCCTCAGCAGACGCGATCGCCTGGTTGAGAGCTTGCAGCGGCAACGCTTCGGTGCGCATGGAATCTGATAACGCCCACCCAACGATCCGTCGGGAGTAAACATCGGTGATGAAGCGTCCTGGGTTTAGTTCCGCTTCTTTTACGGCCCTGTGTTGATGGGCTGGGGGACCTGACCCCTGTTTGGTAGACACCTGATATCCAGCCCGGTTGGGTTGGGAAGAAAGGTAATCTACCACCATGC
>NZ_JASPGT010000044.1:0-854 GCF_030228885.1 Corynebacterium sp. MSK195
CGGCGATTGGGACGAAGTCGTAACAAGGTACCCGTACCGGAAGGTGCGGGTGGATCACCTCCTTTCTAAGGAGCTTTATTGTGGGTGCAGTTGCACCCTGTGGTTGGTTGAGTATGCGAGTGTCATGCTGCTGGCCTTTTTATTATTGAAAATTATCCGGGTGAAACACACACCTAAGAGACGAACTCAAGTGTTTGAATGGCGCTTTGTGACACACGTTTGTCGTGCACAGTTAAACGAAAAATATGTTGTTTGTATGTTGGTGCATTGTTGGGTGTCTGGGGCATTATCCCCTCTTTTTGTGCCTGACCATTATGTCTGCTGACGCGTTTGGTGTTGGTGGTGTGTGGTTGGGGTGTTGTGTGAGAACTGTATAGTGGACGCGAGCATTAAACACACATAGATGGATTGCTTTTTGTGGTTTGTTTGTGTGTGTTTGTGTGATTTCTTTTTTCTTTAATCAATTTTTTGTCAAGTTCACTTGTGTGGCCACCTGCATGATTTTTGTTGTGTGGGTGGTTTGTGTGTTCGTTATTAAGGGCGCATGGTGGATGCCTTGGCATGCTGAGCCGATGAAGGACGTGAAAGGCTGCGTTAAGCCTCGGGGAGTTGTCAATTGAGCGTTGATCCGAGGATGTCCGAATGGGGAAACCTGGCCCTGGTTATGTGGGGTTACCCTTCAGTGAATTCATAGCTGTTGTGGGGGTTTACGCGGGGAAGTGAAACATCTCAGTACCCGTAGGAGGAGAAAATAATAATGATTCTGCTAGTAGTGGCGAACGAACGTGGATGAGGCTAAACCGTGTGCATGTGATACCTGGTAGGGGTTGTGTGTGCGGTGTTGTGGGCCCCAA
>NZ_JASPGT010000045.1:0-819 GCF_030228885.1 Corynebacterium sp. MSK195
GAACTCGACGGAATACTTTCTAGGCATAGTTCAATCCTTCCTTAGCTGAGGTAGGAACTAAACCCAGGACGCTTCATTCCGATCACGCAGAACTTCACGCTTTAAGGTGGCGTTGAAGGATTCTGCTAGGGCGTTATCGGCGCTAGTTCCCACTGCTCCCATGGATTGGCGCACACCAAGTTGGGCACAGTGGTCCCTAAATGCTTGTGAGGTGTACACACTGCCATGATCAGAATGGAAAATTGCCCCTTGAAGGCTTCCGCGGACTCTTCTGGCATGAGACAAAGCCTCGATAACCAGAGATACCCGCATGTGGTCAGCGAGTGCATGACCGACGAGTTTGCGAGAGTAGGCGTCGATGACCGTGGCCAGGTACATGTTCTTGCCGCCCTTACACGGCAGGTAGGTGATATCTCCTACGTAGACGTGGTTCGGCCTGTCCGCGGTGAATTTGCGGCCTACTAAATCTGGCATGACTCGGTGGCCAGGCTTGCGCCTGGTGGTGATGCACCGACGCCGCTTACTAAAGCCTTTGAGCCCCATGGATTTCATGATGCGTGCGACCTTCTTGTGATTTATCGGAGGAAAGTCCATATCGTCGTTGAGGCTTGCAGCGATGCGTTTAGCACCATAAAGCCCGTGCTCATCATCGAAGATAGTCTTGATTCGTGCACCAATAAGAGCATCGGAATACGTCTTTAACCTGCGTTTTTCGCGGGTGTTGACCCATTTGTAGAACGAGGAGCGATTGAGCTTTAACACGTGGCACATCCGCTTGACCGAGTATTCGGTTCGGTGGTCATAGACAAACTGGAAGCG
>NZ_JASPGT010000046.1:0-703 GCF_030228885.1 Corynebacterium sp. MSK195
CGGGCCTGACCCCCGGAAAGTAGACACGTCGGGGGTTAGCTATGCTGCTTGGGTCAGTGTAGCTGATGTGAGTGCTTCGAAGGTATCGGGGGCTAGAAGGTTGCACCAGGAGTGCCGTCTGCGGGTGTTGTAGCGCATGCACCATCGAAAGACTTCTTGGCGGCAGGTAATGGGATTGTCAAAGACTTTCCGATCACGCAAGACTTCACGTTTTAAGGTGGCGTTAAACGATTCTGCCAGGGCATTATCGGCACTCGTTCCCACCGCTCCCATGGATTGGCGCACACCAAGTTGGGCGCAGTGGTCCCCAAAAGCCTGTGAGGTGTACACACTGCCATGATCAGAATGGAAAATTGCCCCAGTAAGGTTTCCGCGGACTTTGCTGGTATGAGACAAAGCTTCGATAACCAGAGATACCCGCATGTGGTCAGCGAGTGCATGGCCGACGAGTTTGCGCGAGTAGGCGTCAATGACTGTGGCAAGGTACATGTTCTTGCCGCCCTTGCAGGGCAGGTAGGTGATGTCGCCTACATAGACGTGGTTTGGCCTGTCAGCGGTGAATTTGCGGCCTACTAAATCTGGCATGACTCGGTGACCAGGCTTGCGCCTAGTGGTGATGCATCGACGCCGTTTGGTAAAGCCTTTTAGCCCCATGGATTTCATGATGCGTGCGACCTTCTTGTGATTTATCGGGCCGAAGTCC
>NZ_JASPGT010000047.1:0-617 GCF_030228885.1 Corynebacterium sp. MSK195
GTAATCGAGTCAGAGCGCCCGATCGCTCATGTGGCTAAGGAGATTGGCGTCTCCGCCGGGCTTTTAGGCCGGTGGGTCAAACTCGAGCGTGAACGCCGAGGGGCCTCGGATGGGATGAGTGAGGCGGATCTTCGTGCTGAGAATGCTCGTCTGCGCCGTGAGTTGGCGGAAGCCAAGATGGATAATGAGTTTTTGTCAAAAGCGACAGCCTTCTTCGCCGCGAAGCAACGCGAGCAGAAAAGTTCGAATTGATGCAGCAGGAGAAGGCAAACTACAGCATCAAACGCATGGCACGGCTATTAAAAGTGTCTCGGTCTGGATACTACAAATGGGCTGATACGCAGCAGAAACGACTATCCGGAAAAGATAATCGTGCAACATTTTACGATGACGTTGACCGCAAGATTCATCAGATCTGGAAAGACTCCGATGAGGTTTATGGTGCTCCCCGGATCACCGCAGAACTTACCGAGCGCTACCAGATCACCCTGAATCGCAAGACTGTGGCTAAGCGGATGCGCCTGATGGGAATTGAAGGGATTTCACCGCGTGCCTTTGTCCCGGTGACAACGATTCAATCCAAGCGTAAGTCAGCTCTTCCTGACCTGGTCAAGCGC
>NZ_JASPGT010000048.1:0-593 GCF_030228885.1 Corynebacterium sp. MSK195
GACTCACAATGAACATCCTCTCCTACGGACACAAGATCCGTACAAATAGGGTGTCCACTAAACGAGGGTAACCTCACAGTCCAACTAATGGGGAGCAGTTCACTTTCCGAGCAGCGGGGGCTGGCTTTTTGTATGCGGCCAACGCGAACTGATTATGCAGTAACAGCATCTTCCAGCTCGGCCAGCAAGGAATTGGTGCGTTCTACCTTGGCATCTACAGGGCGGAATTCGCCGTCGGTCCAGTCAGTAAAGAAACCGAAGTCGAGCTGATTGCGCAGCTGCGGCATGGAGAAGTTGACCACGATGGTGCGCCATGCTTCCACGCCGCGGATTGCGCCCGCTGGACCGTAACCGGCGAATGCAACCGGCTTACCGGTCCACTCCCCGGCCAAGCAGTCGAAGGCATTCTTGAATGGGCCCGGCACGGAGCGGTTGTACTCCGGGGTAACAAAGACGAAACCATCGCAGGCATCCACTGCATCAGACCAAGCCTGCACCTTTTTATCCGCATACTGCTGGTCAAGTCCTGGGTAGTGGTGTATCTGTTTTCGAATCTGGGGTTAGTTTCATGGCGGTGGTTTAGGGGCCATCTC
>NZ_JASPGT010000049.1:0-587 GCF_030228885.1 Corynebacterium sp. MSK195
TGACTCACAATGAACATCCTCTCCTACGGACACAAGATCCGTACAAATAGGGTGTCCACTAAACGAGGGTAACCTCAGAAGAGCCAACTTAGACGAGGGCTCTATTCTTTGCAGTCTAGACCACAAGCGTGGCGTAGCTATACGTTCGTTAAGGGAGAGGCTTATAAAGGAGTGCTTATGTCCAAAAGTGTAGATGAATCTCAAACCGCACAAGAAAACACCCCGCAGCAAGCCGGAGAAAAGAAAGTTAAGTCGAAGCAGCCTCATCAAGTAACGAACGATATTAAATGGGTGCCGTTTTTAATCGGCTTTCACCTCGTTACACAAGCCCTCAATCGCTTATCTTTAAGACGTCCATCAGCCCCTAGGCGAGAAGAACGCGAAGATGAGAATAAAAGATGGCATCGCATCCCTGATACAACCCTGCATGGACTAGGCAACGTGGGGATAATCCTTTATCAAGCACTTCTCTTCTTCGTTAATAATTTTTCGGTCGCTATCGCTAACGAGGGTGCTGTTGCAAAGTTGGGGCAGTAGAAAGACCGGCGTGAAATAATCAGAGCCATGGGCATCTTCTCCGGTCGGCA